>CBINKC010000151.1:0-10110 GCA_966251135.1 uncultured Burkholderiaceae bacterium | reverse complement strand
TCCTCCCTTTCAGCACGAGCCGTGGGCGGTCCAGAAGGACCTGTTGACGGTGGGGTCGACCGGCTCGCTGCCGGTGAGCAATTCGTTGTAGGTGTCGGCGCCCGGTGCGGTGGCGCGCAGGTACGCCCACTCCACGTCCGAGCCCTCGACCAGCATGTTGGCGATCTTCCAGGCCTCGCGCACGGGGTATTGCGGCATGAAGGGGATCACTGCGTGCAGCCACGCCGCGTACATGGCGAAGTACTGGCCTCGCGCGTTCTGCCCGCCGCCGCTGTACGAACTGTTGTGGAAGCCGCACATGTAGTGCAGCCGGTCGAAGGCCGCGCACCAGCGGCCCACGGGGTGCGCCGCGGAGTTCTCCAGCAGATGGCAGGCGTGGGTTGCAAAGATCTCCAGGTCGCCCTTGCCGAAGCGGAGGGTGTCCGACGTGGAGACGGAGCCGTTCCACACGGAAAAGGCATCCGGGTTGCCGTGCGACGACATCTGCACCGCGTCCACCTGGTCGACCTTCTCCGAGTACGACGCGGTCTCGACGAAGTCCTTCTCGACGACGCCCGAGTCGCCCTTGTCGATGGTCCAGTCGAAGTCGGCGAGCGGGCTGAGCGTCGCCGCGAAGCCCTGCGCCTCGATGCGGCGGCCGTCGATGCCGTCCTTGATCCACCACGAGCCAATGGTCCTAGCCATAGTTCCTCCTCTGAAATGAGGTCGTTCTCGCGTGGCGGAGCAATAGCTTGACGGCCCTTGCCATACCGGCGGAAACGGCCGCGATGCCCGACGGTGCGGGCGAACCGGATCCTTGGCGGCGATGGTCAGGCGGGTGGGTTCAAATGGACAACCCCCTACGGGTAGGGAACCCGCATGCTGGCGACCCGCGTGAACAAGCCATCGCGCGGGCGTGGTGCCGGGTCTTGGGGTGTGCCGGGGCGCGGGCGATTACCGCACATTTCGAAAACGGCGTGGTGCTTCCCGCGCCATGGGCCGTCAACACCGCCTCAACACCGCCCGGAACGCCGGCTGCGTGGCTGGAGCTTGTCGAGCTCGGCGATCTGTTGCTTGAGCAGCAGCAGCAAGGTGCGGGCGTGCTCGACGGGCAGGCGTATGCAGCTGCTGCCCGAGGGGTCATCACGAGCCTGCCGAGGCAACACCAGCAAATCGGTGCCGAGCTCGATCAGCCCCTTGTCGTGCTTGGCCGACTTGAGGCGCTGCACCTCGATGTCATAGGTCTTCACGCGCGTTCTCCTGCAATCTGTGCAACGCAGGATTGTCGCCACACCCTTCGGCGAGACGGTCAGCCCGCGGCTTGGCGAGGCCGGCTCGCACCCGCCTCATACCAATCCTTGCTCCGGTTCACGACGCGAACCACGAGCAGCATCACCGGCACCTCGATCAGTACACCCACCACCGTGGCCAGCGCGGCACCGGACTCGAAGCCGAACAGGCTGATGGCCGCGGCGACCGCCAGCTCGAAGAAGTTGCTCGCGCCAATCAGCGCGGACGGGCACGCGACGCTGTGCGATTCCCCCAGCCGCCGGTTCAGACCGTAGGCGAGCGCCGAGTTGAACAGCACCTGCAGCAGGATCGGTACCGCGAGCATCGCGATGACGAACGCCTGCCCAAGGATCGCCTCGCCCTGTAAAGCGAAGAGCAGCACCAGCGTGGCCAGCAGCGCGGCCATGGACCACGGGCCGATCTTCGCCAGCGCCGCATCGAACGCCGCGGCCCCCCGCCGCAGCAGCACCTTGCGCCCGACCTGGGCGATGAGCACCGGGATCACGATGTAGAGCACGACCGAGGTGATGAGCGTGTCCCAGGGCACCGTGATGGCGGATAGCCCGAGCAGCAGGCCGACGATGGGCGCGAAGGCGAACACCATGATGGCGTCGTTGAGGGCCACCTGGCTGAGC
Source organism: uncultured Burkholderiaceae bacterium (assembly GCA_966251135.1). GTDB lineage: Bacteria > Pseudomonadota > Gammaproteobacteria > Burkholderiales > Burkholderiaceae_C > Albitalea. The sequence goes on along the minus strand of CBINKC010000151.1, from coordinate 8,206 downwards.
GTGAAGAGCGGGTGGCCGTGGGTGAGCCGGCTCCACACGAACACCATGGCCGTGCAGGGCGCTGCGGCCAGCAAGATCAGCCCCGCCACATAGCTGTCGAGCTGCTGGGCGGGCAGGTACGGCGCGAAGACGTGCCGCACGAAGATCCAGCCCAGCAGCGCCATCGAAAACGGCTTGACCGCCCAGTTGACGAACAGCGTGACGCCGATGCCGCGCCAGTGTTGCCGCACCTGGTGGAGCGCACTGAAATCGACCTTCAGCAGCATCGGGATGATCATCACCCAGATGAGCAGGCCCACCGGCAGATTGACCCGGGCCACTTCCATGCGGCCGATCGCCTGGAACGGCGAAGGGAACATCTGCCCGAGGGCGACGCCGGCCACGATGCAGAGGAAGACCCAGAGAGTGAGGTAGCGCTCGAAGACGCTCATCGGCGCCGGGGGCGCCGCGGCGCGGGCGGGCAAGGTGGTCGTGTGGTTCATCGTTTCGTTCAGAGGCTGGGAAGCAATCCGGCGTGGCCGAGCGGGCCCTGGAAATGGCGCCAATCAAGGCGCAAAGCACAGCCATAGCCCGGGCTATGGCGAGCGTTTGCAGAGACTAGTGGCGCCATTTGCAGGGTACGAGCGGTCATGTCGGATTGCTTCTCAGCCTCTTCAGCTCTTGCCGATCTCGACCAGCGCGGCGTGCAGCGCCCGGCGGTCCATGGTCTCCAGCGGCAGCGCGAGCAACTGCAGCATCCGATAGCCGATGGCCTGGCGGGTGAGTTCGAAGGCGCGGCGCTTGCCTTCGTCGCCACCCTCGGCGTTCGACGGATCGGGGTAGCCCCAGTGCACCTTCACGGGCTGGGCGCTCGTGCCGCCGAAGAACACCGGGCACGACTCGGCCGCCGCGCTGTCGCACACCGTGATGACGACCGACAAGGGCGGCGCACCCTCGTGGCTGAACTCGTCCCAGCTCTTGCTGCGATAGCCGCTCGTCTCGACGCCGGCATGGCGCAAGGCTTCAATCGCGAACGGATGAATGCGGCCGCTGGGCGCGCTGCCGGCGCTGTGGGCCCGAACATCCTTGCCCAGCCTGGCGGCCAGGTGGTTGAGCATCCCTTCGCTCAGCACGCTGCGCGCCGAGTTGTGGGTGCACAGGATAAGGACATGCGTGGTCATATCGGTCATGTCAACAGCAAGACGACTGCGACTTGACCGGGATCCCGACCGGCTTGCCGCGCGGCTTGGGAGCACAGCAGGCGCCTTCGGTCGTCTGCACCGCAGGATCGACCGGCTGGGTGGCCTTCGGCGCGCAGCAGGCCGAGGCGGACTCCGAAGGCTCCACGGCCGCCTCGCGGAACACAGGGATGTTTTCGAGCGTGTGGAAGTGCTCCCACGCGATGCCCTGGGGATCGGTCACCCAGTGCTTCTCGCTGCGCGCGTAGCAGCAAGTGGTCTGGCCTTCGTCCAGCACCGCGATGTCAGCGGACTGGGCATGGGCTTTCATGACCACCAGTTCGGCCGTGTCGTCCGTCTGGAAGCCGAGATGGTCGATGCCGGGCTGCGAGCCGCGCGTGGGAATCGCGAAGTTCACCGCAGGATCGTCGAGCATCCACTTGGCGTAATCCGCCTCGACCCTTGCCGGCTGCGCGGCGAACAGCTTGGAATAGAACGCGATGCTCTGGGCGAGGTCATCGACGTGCAGATGGACATGGAAGCGCTTCATCATCAACTCCAGTCAACAGGTGGTGCGTTTGCGCCCCGGGCTCGGCGCACATGAGCGGCCCTGGCAGCAGTGGGCGGTGAGGTAGGCCAGCAGATCGTTCATCTGCCGGATCGAGGGCCGGTAGATCAGGCTGCGGCCGTCACGCTCCACCGTCACCAGATCGGCATGGATCAGCTCTTTCAGATGGAACGACAAGGTCGAGGACGGAATGTCCAGCGCGGCCGACAGTGCCGGCCCTCATGCGCCGCACCGACGAGCGCGCGAAAGATCCGCAGGCGCGCCTCCTGCGCCAGCGCGGCCAAGGCAGCCACAGCATCCTTTTCACTCATAGTTCCATGAACATGGAACTATGGGATTGAGTCAAGTGCAGTGTTTCACACTCCGTGGAACTGAAGAAAACCGATGGATTTGTCGCCCTGGCTAGGCGCAAACCGCAGCGATACCCGCAGGTATCGCGAGGATTTGCAACGACGCCAGGACGGCAAAGACGCGGTTTTATGTTCCACGGAGTGTGAAGCACTGCACTAGGGGCCCCCGAGCCAGCTGCGCCGCGTAGAGCGCACGCACCGTCTCGATCGTGTCCGCGTCTGCCGCCCGCTTGTCGGGTCGATAGCCCTTGACGCGCGCGAAGCGCAGCGCCAGGCCGCCCGGGTACTGCGGGCTGGCCTGCAGGTCGTTGAACGCAATCTCGACCACCAGCTCCGGCCGCACGTAGACGGTGTAGTCGTCGCGACCATGCTCACGCGCGAGCAGCTCGCGGGTCTGCCATGCCAGCAGCGCGTCGGTCATTCCCTTGAACGTCTTGCCGAGCATCACCCAGCCGCCGGCCGGGTCGCGGGCGCCGAGGTGCAGGTTCGACAGCCATCCGCGGCGCCGGCCGTGGCCCCATTCGGCGGCGAGCACCACCAGATCGAGCGTGTGCGCGCGCTTGACCTTGAGCCAGCTCGCACCGCGGCTGCCGGCCTCGTACGGCGCATCGAGCGCCTTGGCCATCACGCCCTCGTGGCCGCGTGCGAGCGTGTCGGCATAGAAATCCTCGGCAGCCGCCACGTCGGCGGTGATCAGGCGCGGGATCACGAGCGATGGTGGCAACGAGTCGGCCAGCGCATCGAAGCGCTCGCGGGCAGGCTGATCGATGAGCGGCGTGCCTTCGCGATACAGGCAGTCGAAGAAATACACCGCCAGTGGCAGCTCGGCGCGCATGCGCGCCACGTCGAGCTTGCGGCCGAAGCGACGCATCGTCAGCTGGAAGGGCTGAGGCGCGCCGCCCGCGGCCAGCGCGATGGCCTCGCCGTCGAGGATCAGCTCGCGTGCGGGCACCCCTTGCACGGCCTCCACGACTTCCGGCACCGAAGCGGTCACGTCGTTGAGGTTGCGCGTGTAGACCCTGATGTCGTCGCCCGCCTTGTGCACCTGCACGCGCGCGCCGTCCACCTTCCATTCGAGCGCCGCGGTGCCCAAGCGGACGAGCGCATCGCCCACGGCATCGGCCGGTTGCGCCAACATGGGCTGCACCGGCCGGTGCGGGGCCATGGCGAAACGCGCGAGGGCGCCGCCACCTTCGGTCAGCGCCGCGCGCGCCACCACGCGCAGGTTGCCGGCGAACATCGCCGCGCGTCGCACGTCGGCCACCGGCACGCCGGCCGCCGCCGAGATCGCCTCGATCATCACGCCCTCGAGCGCACCCTGGCGCAACTCACCCAGCAGCAGGCGCAACAGGAAGTCCTGCTCGACCTCGGTGGCACGCTCGAACAGCGAGCGCAGCTGCCCGCCGCGCTCGGCAGACGCGCCCTTGCCGATGGTGGCCGCGATGCGGTTTAGTGCGGCATCGACCTCGCGCAGCGCGAGGGTGGCCTGCGGCGCATGCGAGCCGCGCAGTGCGGCCAGGGTGGCATAGCCGAGTCCGATGCGGCCTTGAGGTATGTCGCCGCAAAGGTAGGCGACCGCGATCTCGACTTCATCGGCCTGCGCACCACGCAAACAGGCCGCGATCGCGTCGCGCTTGGCCAGGCGGCTGCGGGTGTCCGCAACACGCTGCGACGCATCGACCACGGCAGCGAGCGAGGTGCCCATGCGGGCCATTGTGAGCGCCTTCACGGCCAGGCTGCGCCCAACCCGCCCCCCGCGGGGGTCAAGGGAACCTTGGGGCGGCCCGGCGCGCACGCCGGCCGGCAGCACGTCACGCCAAGGCGCCCCGCGCGCTCCGCCAGGGCCACGCCGGGAGGGGCCGCGGGGGTTCGGTAGTAGACTGCGCGGTTTTTCCATCTGGACCTCTGCTGGCGGTATGGTGCGAGGCTCAAGCGGCACACGTTTCACCGGTTCTGCGCTCATACGCTTGCTCGCACAGCTGTCCGAACTCGACGTCCCCGAGTCGAAAAGCGCCTTCGCAGAGCGGCTGAGCCTATGGCTCACCTGGACCGACGCCATCTCGCTGTCCGCAGCGCTCGATGGAGGTCCGGCGAGGACGACCACCCCACCATCCGGCGCCCCGCGTTCCGCGAGGGCCGAGGAAAGCGAACTGGCCCGCGTGCGCACCGCCTTGACGAACTCCATCGCCGCGGGCTGCGCATGCACGGCCGACACCGGGCGCCGCACCCCGCCCTCTCCCACGCTGCGCGACGACGCGCAGGCCGCCGCCGACTTCGCCACCTACCGCCGGCGCTATGCCGCCAGCCAACAAGCGATGGAGTCGAGCATCGGCCCCTTGCGCCAGCGCGTGCGCGAGGCAGTGGCCAGCACATCGAACAACCTGGCCCGGCTGGCCGCGGTGGATGTCGTGATGGAGCAGGTGCTGAGTGCGCACGAGCGGGGGTTGTTGTCCACCGTGCCCACACGGCTCGAAAGGCATTTCGAGCGCTTGCGCAAGGCGCATGAGCAGGCGCGGGCCGACATGCAAGAACCGGATGAACCGAACAGCTGGGTCCGGCCCGGCGGGTGGCTGGCGCTGTTCTGCAAGGACATGCGCAGCCTCCTGCTCGCTGAACTCGATCTCCGATTGCAGCCCGTCGAAGGGCTGCTCGACGCACTACGTCAACAGGCATGAATGCATGAATAGATCTCTTCATCACGCTGCCTTCCTCGTGGGCCTGGCCGCCGTGTGCTGGCTGGGCATCGGCTACATCGGTACGAACCCGCTGGCGCTGGCCATGATGCTGTGCATCGGCGCGTTCTATCTGATGGGCGCGCTCGAACTGCATCGCTTCCATCAGGCCACCTCCAGCCTGGCACACGCGCTGGCCGACATGCCCGAACCCCTGCCCGCCCTCGGCCCCTGGCTCGACCGCGTGCATCCTTCGTTGCACAACGCCGTGCGCTTGCGCATCGAGGGTGAGCGCGTGGGCCTACCCGGCCCGGCGATGACGCCCTACCTCGCCGGGCTGCTGGTGCTCCTGGGCATGCTCGGCACCTTCCTCGGCATGGTGGTCACACTCAAGGGCACCGGGCTGGCGCTCGAAAGCGCAACGGACGTGCAGGCCATCCGGGCCTCGTTGGCTGCGCCGGTCAGGGGCCTGGGGCTGGCGTTCGGCACATCGGTGGCCGGCGTGGCCGCCTCCGCCATGCTGGGCCTCATGTCCGCCTTGTGCCGGCGCGAGCGGCTCCAGGCCGCGCAAAGGCTCGACACGCGGATCGCGACCACCTTGCGCGTTTATTCGCTGGTGCATCAGCGTGAAGAGTCGTTCAAGCTCCTGCAGATCCAGGCCCAGGCGATGCCGGCGCTGGTGGATCGGCTGCAGGCCATGATGGTGCAGCTGGAGCGGCACAGCGACGCGCTCACCACGCGCCTCGTCGCCGGGCAGGAGAGCTTCTACGCTCAGGCCGAAGGGGCATATGCGGGCCTGGCCGCATCCGTCGATCGATCCCTGAAGCAGAGCCTGACCGAGAGTGCTCGCGCCGCCGGCGCCACGATCCAACCCGTGGTCGAAGCCACCATGGCCGGCATTGCGCGCGAGACGGCCGCGCTCCACCACGCCATCGCCGACACGGTGCAGCGGCAACTGGAGGGCGTTTCCACCCGCTTCGACGCCACCACCACCACCGTCGCCGACCTCTGGAAGACCGCGCTGGCCGAGCACAAGCACGACGGTGAAGCTCTGCTCAAGGACCTGCGTGCCTCACTCGACCAGTACGCCGAGACCTTCGAGCAGCGCTCGGCATCGCTCGTCAGCACGGTGAGCCAGGCCCATGTCGACCTGCAGACCACATGGGGTTCGCGCGACGAACAACGCTTGGCGGCATGGACGCAGGCGCTGGAGGCGATGGCCGCATTGCTGCAGCGCGAATGGCAGCAGGCAGGCACACAGACGCTCCTCCAGCAGCAGCAAGTCTGCAGAACGCTGGAGCAGACCGCGGGCGACATCGCGGCGCAAGCCGAAGCCCATGCGCGCAACACGATCAGTGAGATCGCGCGGCTGGTGCAGGCCGCTGCGGAAGCGCCGCGCGCCGCGGCCGAAGTGATCGCCGAACTGCGCCAGAAGCTCTCCGACAGCATGACGCGCGACAACGCGGTGCTGGAGGAACGCAGCCGCATCATGCAGACGCTCGGCACGCTGCTCGATGCGCTCAATCACGCCTCCACCGAGCAGCGGGGAGCGATCGACGCGCTGGTCACGTCATCGGCGGCCCTGCTCGAAGGGGCGGGCGCGCGGTTCAACGAAAAGCTCGACGCCGAGACCGAAAAGATGACCACGGTGGCCGCGCAGATCACCGGCAGCGCCGTGGAAGTGGCCAGCCTGGGCGAAGCGTTCGGCCTGGCCGTGTCGCTGTTCAGCCAGTCGAACGACAAGCTGATGGCGCAACTGCAGCGCATCGAAGGTGCGCTGGGCAAGTCGATGGCGCGCAGTGACGAGCAGCTCGCCTACTACGTGGCGCAGGCGCGGGAAATCATCGACCTGAGCATCATGTCGCAGAAGCAGATCGTCGAGGATCTGCAGCAGTTGTCCGGCAAGCCGGCCGTTGTGCTCGACGAGGCGTGATGAGCGACGATTTCGACGCCAGCCTGGAGCCCACGACGCCGGTCTGGGCCGTGTTCGGCGACCTGATGGCGGGTCTGCTGGGCGCTTTCGTGCTGATCCTCGTCAGCGCGCTCGCCATGCAGCTGGACCTGGCGAGCCAACTCGAAACCGAGGTGAAACAGCGGCAGGCCGAGACGCAGCGCCGACAGACGCTGGAGCACGCCTTGGCCGTGCCGCTGGCGGCGGGCCGCGTGACCTTGACCCACGGGCGCATCGGCATCAGCGGCAGCCTGCTGTTTGCCTTCAACTCCGCCGAGCTGCAACCCGAGGGGCGACAGTTGCTCAAAAGCCTGGCCGCCCCGCTGACGGCATACCTGCGAGCAAATGACGAGATCCTGATGGTCAGCGGCTTCACCGACGACAGGCAGGTGCGCGGCGGCACCCGGCAGTTCACCGACAACTGGGAGCTCTCGGCCCAGCGGGCGTTGACGGTGACGCGCACGCTGATCGAGGAAGGCATTCCGTCGTCGGCGGTCTTTGCCGCGGCGTTCGGCTCCGAGCAACCGGTGGCCTCGAATGCCGATGCCGCCGGTCGGGCGCAGAACCGGCGCGTGGAGATGGCGCCCACGCCGAGAAAGCCCGGCGGCAACGTGAAGCCCCATGGGTGACGCCGCGCCCTGCGCCACCCGCCCTTCGGTGATGGACCACGATCCCATCGCCACGCTCGACGCCTGGCGCCAGCGGGGCGCTCACAGACTCGATCCCGTGCGCTTTCATTTCATCGAGGCGATGGCCCGACGGGCGGCCGCTCACGATGGCCCCGCGGGGCAGGTGTTGCGCGGCAAGGTCGCCCAGCTGCTGGCGGACTACGGCGATGCACTCGAGCGCGCCCAGTGCGCGCAACAAGGCGAGATGGGAGCCTGCGCCCCGGCAACGTCCGGTGCCCCGTCCGCTGCCCACATACCTTCCCACATACCCCCCCATGCGGCGCGCGGGCCGCTCGCCGAGCTGCTCGACCACATCGCGGGCCACGCGCCTACCCTTGCGAACGACAACTCGGCGGGGGATGGGGCGCACAGTGCGGCCGAGCTGAAGACACTGCGGTATTTCAGAAGCACCTGGTCGCGGCTGAGCGCCCATCAGCGCCTGACCCAGTCGCTGGCCCAGGTGCCGGCGAACGCCGGGCCGCTCAACTCGCACCACCTCGTGCATCGGGCACTGACCTTGATGCGCGATGTGTCGCCGTCCTACCTCAACCGGTTCATCTCGTACGTCGATGCCCTGCTGTGGCTCGATCAGGCATCCGGCGGCGGCGTGCTGGAGAGGAAGGATGTGCCGCGCAGTGACGGCGAGAGGAAGGCCCGCGGCCGGTCTGCGTGAGAAGCTTCTCCGAGCCCCGCTGAGGCTGTGCAGGCCTTTCGACAAGCTCAAGGCGAACGGGAGGTGGATGACCCCATCAGACACGACGTTCCCAACCTGTTCGGGCTCCCCCACCCGTTCGGGCTCCCCTACCCGTTCGGGCTCCCCTACCCGTTCGGGCTCCCCTA
>CBINKC010000150.1:0-10114 GCA_966251135.1 uncultured Burkholderiaceae bacterium | reverse complement strand
CGCCGCCGGACTGGGTCGCGATGGATCTGTTCAGCCAGGCCGAGCACGACGAGCTGGCACAAAGCATCCTGCTATGCCCCGACGAGGCGTACGTCGAGCAGGTGAAGCTGGCCATCGACCGCCTGCTGCCCGGCATGCCCCGTCACGCCATCATCCGCGCTTCACTTGAAGGCCGCGGAGCGCTGATCCACACCCGCAGCATGGAAGAGGCGTGCGAGATCAGCAATCGCATCGCGCCCGAGCACCTTGAGGTCAGTTCCCGCGAGCCGCAGCGCTGGGAGCCGTTGCTGCGCCATGCCGGAGCGATCTTCCTGGGGGCCTACACCAGCGAGAGCCTGGGCGACTACTGCGCCGGGCCGAACCACGTGCTGCCCACCTCGGGCACCGCCCGGTTCTCCTCGCCGTTGGGCGTATACGACTTCCAGAAGCGCAGCAGCCTGATCGAGGTGAGCGAGATGGGGGCTCGGGTGCTCGGCCCCATCGCTTCGGAACTGGCCCACGGCGAAGGGCTGCAGGCCCACGCCCGCTCCGCTGAGATGCGGCTCGAGCGTTGAGAGAGCTGCAGATGGCGACCTACCTCAACCCCTCACGCGTCGGGCTCACGGGCCTCGACCGCCCGACATGAGCAACCTTGCAGAACGCATCAACCTGGTGATCCGGCAGGACGTGCAGTCCATGCACGGCTATGCCGTGCAGGACAGCGCTGGCCTCGTCAAGCTTGACGCGATGGAGAACCCGTTCTCCCTCCCGCAGGCCCTGCAGCATGCGCTAGGCGAGCGGCTCGGCCGGGTGGCGATCAACCGGTATCCCACTGTCTGCGTGCGGCAGGTGATCGACGCGTTGTCCGCGCACGTTGGCTTGCCCGCAGGCTGCTCGATGATGCTGGGTAACGGGTCCGACGAGCTGATTTCGCTGCTCGCCATGGCGTGCGACGTGCCGGGTGCTTGCATCGTCGCGCCGGTACCCGGCTTCGTCATGTATGCCATGTCCGCGCAGTTGCAGGGCCTGCGCTTCGTCGGCGTGCCGCTCACGTCGGAGTTCGAGCTTGACGAGGCGGCGATGCTGCAGGCGATCGAGGTCGAGCGGCCGGCCATCGTTTACATCGCCTACCCCAACAACCCGACTGCGAATCTATGGGACGAGCGGGCGATCGAGCGCATTGTCGACGCGGTCGGCCGGCAGGGCCGGGGGGTGGTCGTCTTCGACGAGGCCTACCAGCCCTTCTCCTCACGTACCTGGATGGAGCGGGTGGGGCAGCACGAGCATGTGCTCGTCATGCGTACGCTGAGCAAGTTCGGGCTGGCCGGCGTTCGGCTGGGCTACATGGTCGGCGCCGCCGCCTTGGTGGCCGAAGTCGACAAGCTTCGGCCACCCTACAACGTGAGCGCGCTCAACGCCGAAGCGGCCCTCTTCGCGATGGAACATGCCGACGAGTACGCCCGGCAAGCGGTCATCCTCCGGGCTGAGCGCGAGCGGCTGCAGGCCGCGTTGAAAGGCATCACGCCAGTGCACGCGTACCCCAGCGAGGCCAACATGATCCTCATCCGGATGCCCGACGCAAAGCGGGCCTTTGAAGGCATGAAGCGGCGCGGCGTACTGGTGAAGAACGTCTCCGGCCTGCACCCGCTGTTGGCGAACTGCCTGCGCATCACCGTGGGCACGCCGCAAGAAAATGAGCTGATGTTGGAAGCCCTGAAGGCGAGCCTGTGATGACCCCCGTTGCACGCCAGGCGGAAATCGCCCGCCACACCGCCGAGACGCAGATTCGCGTCGTCCTCGACCTCGACGGCACGGGTGCCGCCAAGCTGTCCACCGGCATCGGCTTCTTCGACCACATGCTGGACCAGATCGCCCGCCACGGCCTCATCGACCTGGAGGTCGAGGCCCAGGGCGACCTGCACATCGACGGACACCACACGATCGAGGACGTAGGCATCACGCTCGGTCAGGCGATGGCGAAGGCCGTAGGCGACAAGAGGGGCCTGCGCCGCTACGGCCATGCCTATGTGCCGCTGGACGAGGCATTGTCGCGCGTCGTGGTCGACTTCTCCGGCCGGCCTGGCCTGCATATGCGCGTCAACTTCACCAGCGGCATGATCGGCACGCTAGACACCCAGCTGGTCTACGAGTTCTTCCAGGGTTTCGTCAACCATTCCGGCGTCACCCTGCACATCGACAACCTGCACGGCCACAACGCCCACCACCAGTGCGAAACCATTTTCAAGGCCTTCGCCCGTGCGCTGCGCATGGCACTGGAGATCGACCCGCGGGCGGCGGGTGTGATCCCGTCGACCAAGGGCACTCTGTGACGGAAATCGCGCCATGAAACGCAACGTTGCCGTGGTCGACTATGGAATGGGCAATCTGCGTTCGGTATCCCAGGCGGTGATGCACGCGGCGCAGGGCGCTGACGTGGATGTGGTCGTCACCTCCCGCCCGGACGAAATCTTCGCTGCCGAACGCGTCGTGCTGCCGGGGCAGGGTGCCATGCCCGACTGCATGCGCGAACTTCGCGATGCGGGGCTGCTGGACGCAGTGCTCGACGCAGCGGCTCGCAAGCCCCTCATGGGCGTATGCGTCGGCATGCAGATGTTGCTCACCCGCAGTGAGGAAGGCCCCACCGACGGGCTCGGGCTCATTCCGGGTGAGGTGGTGCGCTTCCGGCTCGAAGGGCGCCTGCAGCCCGATGGCAGCCGCTACAAGGTGCCCCAGATGGGATGGAACCGCGTGCTGCAAGTCCGCCCTCACGCCATGTGGCAAGGGATTCCGGACGAAAGCTGGTTCTACTTCGTGCACAGTTATTGCGCACGGCCGCGCGATGCCCGCCACAGCGTGGGAGAAACCGACTACGGCGGCCGCTTTACCTGTGCCGTTGCGCGGGATAACATTTTCGCCACGCAGTTCCATCCCGAGAAGAGCGCCGCCCACGGTCTGGCTCTGTACAAGAACTTCCTGCACTGGAAACCCTGAACGGACGTCGACCGTTTTCTCGGGCCGCTTCCCTACTATCCCCTCCTATCGGCCATGCTGCTGATTCCCGCGATTGACCTGAAAGACGGCAAATGCGTTCGCCTCAAGCAAGGCGATATGAACGACTCCACTACATTCAGTGAGGATCCCGCTGGCGTGGCCAGACGCTGGGTCGACGCCGGAGCACGGCGACTGCACCTCGTCGACCTCAACGGTGCCTTTGCTGGCCGCCCCGTCAACGAGGTCGCCATCAAGTCGATCCTCGCGGAAGTCGGCGACGAGGTTCCGGTGCAACTCGGTGGGGGCATCCGCGACCTCGACACCATCGAGCGCTATCTCGACGATGGGCTGAGCTTCATCATCATCGGGACCGCGGCGGTGAAGAGCCCCGGCTTCCTGAAGGATGCCTGCAGCGCCTTTGGCGGTCACATCATCGTCGGCCTGGACGCCAAGGACGGCAAGGTCGCCACCGACGGCTGGAGCAAGCTCACCGGCCATGAGGTCGTGGACCTGGCGCGCAAGTTCGAGGACTACGGCGTCGAAGGCGTGATCTACACCGACATCGGCCGCGACGGCATGCTCACAGGCATCAATATCGAGGCGACGGTGAAGCTTGCGCAGTCGCTCACCATTCCCGTCATCGCCTCTGGCGGCTTGAGCAGCCTGGCCGATATCGAGCAGCTGTGCGCGGTGGAAAGCGAAGGCATCGAGGGTGTGATCTGTGGTCGCGCCATCTACACGGGTGCCCTTGATTTCGCACAGGCGCAGCAGCGCGCCGACCAGCTGGCGTCTGCCTGAGAAGGGTGACGATGCCCGCTCATCACGCGCGGAACGCGCCCACTCGGCGTTGCAAATGCTCGCCGTAGCCCGGGTGCGGCTTCGCTTTACGCCTTGATTGCGCCCATTCCGGCGCGCTGCTCGGGCACGCCGGACTCATTCACACCATCTGAGCGGTGCCATGCGTGCGAGGCGCGGAGCCGCGCTCTCGGTTGATCCGTGCGCCTCGGCGCTGCCGGGCCGTCCATCCCACCAGACCCAGGCCAACAGTCAAGAGCATCCAGGTCTGAGGCTCCGGTATCGGTTGCAGGAAACCCCGGATCTCCCCTCCCGGAAAGGCGGAGCTGTGGATGTTCAGATAGGCAGTGCCGATCTCGAATGCGGACGCGAGTGCGTCGAAGGCTTCGTCGATGCTGCCTTGCCCCTCAACGAAGGCGGGGTTGTAGCTTGACGCCAGCGTCATGTCGAAGGTGTGGTCATAGGTTCCCGACTGCACACCGGTGGGGAAATCCTGGAACGTCGGCAGTTGAGTCGCTACGCTGGCTGTGCCGGTGAACGGCTCTGCAGTGCAGCAGTGGATGTGGGACACGGTCGTAGGGGCGAGCAGCCCGGAAAAGCTCGCCTGCACGCGCATGGTGATCGCATCGAAGTCGACGGTCACTCGCGTGTCGCCCGTGCCCGGCGATGCGCCGGAAACCTCGCTGGAAAGCGGGGCGGTGTAGACGATCTCGATTGCATCGGCGGGCGTAGACAGACCGATGGCCAGCAGCGATGCGGCAGCCAGGGGAGTACGGTTCATGAGTGAAATGCTCCTATCGGTGGTCTCCCGACTTTCGCGTGTGTGGCGGCTGCTGGCCCACTCACCTGCCCCTACGCTATGGATATAGTTCACCGGCTTCAATCCAACCAGCCATGCTTGCCAAACGCATCATCCCCTGTCTCGACGTCGCCGGCGGCCGAGTCGTCAAAGGGGTCAACTTCGTCGAACTGCGCGACGCCGGTGATCCGGTGGAAATTGCGGCGCGCTACAACGACCAGGGCGCCGACGAACTGACCTTTCTCGACATCACTGCCACCCATGAGGGGCGGGACCTCATCATCCCGATCATCGAAGCGGTTGCCGCGCAGGTGTTCATCCCGCTCACTGTCGGTGGAGGCGTGCGCACGGTGGAAGACGTGCGGCGCCTGCTGAACGCTGGTGCGGACAAGGTCAGCTTCAACTCCGCAGCCGTCGCGAACCCGCAGGTGATCCGCGATGCATCGCAGAAGTACGGCGCCCAGTGCATCGTCGTCGCCATCGACGCCAAACGCCGCCAGGGCGACGAACTCCAGGCACGTGGTGCGGGCTGGGATGTCTACACGCATGGCGGCCGAAAGAACACTGGGCTCGACGCAGTCCAGTGGGCCGTGCGCATGGCCGAGCACGGTGCTGGCGAGGTCTTGCTCACCAGCATGGACCGCGACGGCACCCGTATCGGTTTCGATCTCGAGCTCACCCGTGCCGTGAGTGACGCAATAGACGTGCCGGTGATCGCTTCCGGCGGGGTGGGAAACCTCGAACACCTGGTGGACGGCATCCAGAAAGGCGGAGCCGACGCGGTCCTGGCGGCGAGCATTTTTCACTACGGGCAGCACACCGTGTCAGAGGCCAAGGCGCTGATGGCGGCGCATGGCATCCCGGTGCGCGAGTGAGTGCGCCCATGCGGCCCGGGCTACCGCACGAAGTCCGCATCATCGGTGGGCTATGGAAGCGCAGCAAGTTGCCCGTGGTCGATGCACCCGGCCTGAGGCCGACACCCGATCGGGTGCGCGAGACGCTGTTCAACTGGTTGGGACAGGATCTGACCGGGTGGCGCTGCCTGGATGCCTACGCGGGCAGCGGTGCGCTGGGTTTCGAAGCGGCATCGCGCGGCGCCGCGGGGGTCGTACTCGTGGACCGTGATCCCAAGCTGGTCCGCAGCCTGCGCGCAAGCCGAGAGCGCCTTGGCGCGTCACAGGTCACCGTGGAGCAGGCTGATGCGATCGCCTACATGCGCCGGGCCCCGGCCGCCGCTTTCGACATCGTCTTCCTAGATCCGCCCTTTGCTCAGGGCCTGTCCGAACCTGCGCTGGCCGCCGCTGGGCGGTTGGTCGTGCCGGGCGGGTTCATCTACCTCGAGGCGGAGGAGGCGCTCGACGAGGTGATCCCCGCTTCGCCGGCGCTCGTCCTGCAGAGATGCGGTCGAGCCGGCGCGGTCCGTTTCCACCTGCTGCAGCGTAGCCGCGCTGACGAGAGCTGCTGAGCGTCCTCAGGGAACGGCTTTCGACGTTTCCGCCCCCCGAGGGGGGTGCCGCTACACTGAGCGCGAGCGCCTCGTTGCGATGAATGCCGCGTTGATGACATCCGCCACCCGTCTCACCGCCGTCTACCCCGGCACGTTTGACCCGATGACACTCGGCCACGAAGACTTGATGCGTCGGGCGAGCCGGCTTTTCGGGCGGCTCATCCTGGCTGTTGCGGCCGGCCACCACAAGAAGACGATGTTCACGCTCACGGAGCGCTTAGAGATTGCGAGTGAACTCGCCGAGCGCTATGACAACGTCGAGGTCCTGGCTTTTCGCGGGTTGCTGCGCGACTTCGTCATGGCGCACGGCGGCAAGGTCGTTGTGCGCGGATTGCGCGCCGTGAGCGATTTCGAGTATGAGTTCCAAATGGCGGGAATGAACCGACAGCTCATGCCCGAAGTCGAAACGTTGTTTCTGACCCCAAGCGACCAGTACCAGTTCGTGTCAGGCACATTCGTCCGAGAAATTGCCACACTGGGGGGTGACGTATCGAAGTTCGTGTCGCCGTCCGTGCTCCAGCGTCTGCAGCGCAGGGTCAACACGGCGAGTCGTAGTCTCTAACCCTTCCCAGTCCGCTTGCCCTATGGCCTTGATGATCACCGACGAATGCATCAACTGTGATGTATGCGAGCCGGAGTGCCCGAACCAGGCTATCTCGATGGGCCCTGAGTTCTACCGGATCGATCCGGCGCGTTGCACTGAGTGCATCGGTCACTTCGACGAGCCTCAATGTGTGCAGGTGTGCCCGGTGAACTGCATTCCTGTTCACCCGCAGCACGTCGAAAGCAAGGAAACGCTGTGGGAAAAGTATCGGCGGCTGCAAGTCGATGCGAGCCGACCGGCTGCACCCGAGGCTGCGTGACGACTCAAGAGGGTGAGAAGTAATCCGGCGTGGCCGAGCGGGCCCTGGAAATGGTGCCCATCAAGGCGCAAAGCACAGCCATAGCCCGGGCTACGGCGAGCGTTTGCAGAGACTAGTGGCGCCATTTGCCGGGTACGAGCGGTCATGTCGGATTGCTTCTCAGCCTCTCACCTAGTCCAGTCCGCCCAGTGTCAAACACTGCACTAGGGATTAGCGGCGGTTGCGGGGCTCGACGGCCACGAAGTCCTTGCCGTCTTGCGTTGATGCCCCGTTTTTTTGCCTCGCTTTGCGACCGGCCGACGTGCGCTTGGGCTTCCTGGGCTCGCTAGCCTCGGTGGGTTCGGACGCACGCGAATCGAACCCGCTGACCGTGGGGGGCTTTGTAGCCGCTTCACGCTGGTGGCGTTCGGCCTCCATCCGCTCAGCCTCGAGCCGCTGGCGCTCTGTCGTGCGCTGGGCCTCAGCCCGTTGTGCGGCGCTGCGTGGGTCGGTCGACTCGAGGACCTTCCCGTTGGTGCAGCGCATCTGTGTGTAAGTGTTGCCGCAGCGGTAGATCGGCGCCGCAATGGTCTCCAAGCTCGCCATGCCGGCGAGAAGCAGGATCAGGAACCGGTCCTTCACGATAGCGCCTCGTCGGCAGGCTGCGGGCGGGGGGGGGGCTTGGGGCGCGGGGGTTTGGCATGGATCTTCATCATCGCGCGCTCCATTTCTCCTTCCAGCAGCAGATCCAGCGCACCCATTGATTGCTCAATGGCCTTCTCGATCGCCTCGCGGTGTTCGGATGAAGGCTTGCGCAGGACAAAGCTGACGACCTCGGCCTTCACTCCCGGATGACCGATACCCAGTCGCAAACGCCAGTAGTCGGCACTACCGAGTTGCGCGTGGATGTCCTTGAGGCCGTTGTGGCCGGCATGGCTTCCGCCGAGCTTGAGCTTCATCTGGCCGGGTGCCAGGTCCAGTTCGTCGTGCACCACGAGGATTTCCTGAGGTGCAATCTTGAAGAAGCGGGCCAAAGCGGCCACCGACTTTCCCGACAGGTTCATGTATGTCATGGGTGCGAGCAGCCATACAGAACCCAGAGGACGATTCACGCGAGACGCGAGGCCGTGGTAGGCGCGCTCCGGCACCAGCGAGGTCTTGAGCCGGCGTGCCGCCTCCTCCAGCCACCAGAAGCCGGCGTTGTGCCGCGTTCCTTCATATTCGGGGCCGGGGTTGCCAAGGCCAACGAGCAGGCGAATCATTCGGTGATTATCAAATGGGTTCCAGAAACGACAAACCCCGCCGAGGCGGGGTTTTGTGGTGCGCTGCGACCCCGCCGCCCGCATCACTTCTTGTTCTGCTTCTCGTCCTTCTTGCCCTTCTTCGCGGCAGCGGGTGCGGCCACCACCGGAGCGGGTGCTACCTCTTCCTCGGCGGCCTGCGCCGAAACCGACACGATCACCGGGTTCTTCTTGCCGTGCGTCACCACCTTGGTGCCGGCCGGTAGCTGGATGTCGTTGATGTGCAGCGACTGGCCCTTTTGCAGGTTGCCGAGTTCAATGGTGATGTACTCAGGTAGCTGAGAGGCTAGGCACTGGAGGAGCAACTCGGTGACGACGTGGTTCACCAGGCACTTGTCGGTCTTGACGGCCGGCGAGTTCTCCTCGTTCACGAAGTGCAGTGGCACCTTCTTGGTGATGCGCGTTGTTGCGTCGACGCGCTGGAAGTCCACATGCAGCACCTGCGGCTTGTACGCGTGCATCTGGTAGTCGCGCAGCAGTACCTGCTCGGTCTTGCCGTCGAGATCCATTTCGAGGATGGAGGAGTGGAACGCTTCCTTCTTGAGCGCGAAGAACAGCGCGTTGTGATCCAGCTCGATCATGGCGGGCTGGCCGGCACCGTAGACGATGCCGGGCACCTTGCTGGCGTTGCGCAGGCGGCGGCTCGCTCCGGTCCCCTGCAGCGTGCGCTCGAAAGCGACGAATTTCATGATTGGCTCCAATGGCTGGCGAAGCGCCCGCGACCAGGCTGCTTCCTTGACAAAGAGGGCTCAGACGCCCCCGGCGAATGCGGTCGTGCGGCCGCGGCGGCTCAGAAGTTGTTGTTCTGCTCCGCAAAGAGAGAGGTCACCGACTCGCCGTCGGAAATGCGGCGTATCGTCTCCGCGAAGAGGAAGGCGACGGACAACTGCCGCACCTTCTTGCAGTGTTTGGCCTCAGCGCTGAGTGGGATGGTGTTGGTGATGACAACCTCGTCGAGCGCTGAGCCGCTGATTCGTTCGATGGCCGGACCGGAGAACACCGCGTGAGTGCAGTAAGCGTACACGCTCTTGGCGCCGCGCTCCTTGAGCACCTCGGCGGCCTTCACCAGCGTGCCTGCGGTATCAATCATGTCGTCCATGATCACGCAGTTGCGGCCCTCGATTTCGCCGATAACGTGCATCACTTCGGACACGTTGGCCTTCGGGCGGCGTTTGTCGATGATGGCGAGATCGCAGCTGAGCTGTTTGGCTAGCGCCCGGGCTCGTACCACGCCGCCCACGTCGGGCGAAACGACGACGAGGTCGTCATAGCGCTTGGTTTGCAGGTCCGATAGGAGCACCGGCGAGGCGTAAATGTTGTCGACCGGGATGTCGAAGAAGCCTTGGATCTGGTCGGCGTGCAGGTCCATCGTGAGCAAACGCTCGACGCCGACGGCCTCCAGCATGTTGGCCACGACCTTGGCGCTGATCGGCACACGAGTGGAGCGCGGTCGGCGGTCCTGCCGCGCATAACCGAAGTATGGGATCACTGCCGTCACGCGGCGTGCTGACGCGCGCTTTAGCGCGTCAACCATGATGCACAGCTCCATCAGGTTTTCGTTCGTGGGCGCGCAGGTGGGCTGCAACACGAAGATGTCGCGTGCCCGAACGTTCTGTTGGATCTCGATGTCCACTTCCCCGTCGGAGAAGCGGCCGATCTTGGCTTTGCCCAGCTCAATGCCGAGATGAGACGCTACTTCCTGCGCCAGGGCAGGATTGGCGTTACCGGTGAACAACACGGTGTTGAACAACACGTTCCCTCCGTCGAGGCTTCCGGGGTCGAGCGGTCGCCCCGTCGCTTTAGCCCCGGCGTGCGCCCGTGCGGCGCACCGGGTTCATGGTCATCTGGCAGGGGAGGAAGGACTCGAACCCTCGCATGTCGGAATCAAAATCCGATGCCT
>CBINKC010000149.1:0-10136 GCA_966251135.1 uncultured Burkholderiaceae bacterium | reverse complement strand
CGAGTTCGAGGATCCACTCGGCGGCGTTGTCGAGGAAGTAGCGGTCGTGGGTGACGGCGACAACCGTGCCCGGGAAACGCAGCAGGAACTGCTCCAGCCACTCCACCGATTCGGCATCCAGGTGGTTGGTGGGTTCGTCGAGCAGCAGCATGTCGGGCTTGGAAAGCAGCAGGCGGCACAGGGCCACGCGGCGCTTCTCGCCACCCGACAGGTTGCGGATGGTGGCGTCCCACGGCGGGAGCCGCAGCGCATCGGCGGCGAGTTCGAGTTGCAGGTCGGTGTTCTCCGATCCGGCGGCCGCGATGATGGCCTCCAATTCGGCCTGTTCGGCAGCGAGCTTGTCGAAGTCGGCATCGGGTTCGGCGTACTCGGCATACACCTCATCCAGCCGCGCCTTGGCGGCCAGCACACCACCGATGCCCTGCTCCACCGCGTGCCGCACAGTCTGGTCGGGGTCGAGCTGGGGCTCCTGCGGGAGGTACCCGACCCTCAGGCCCGGCATCGGAACCGCTTCGCCTTCGATGTCCTTGTCGATGCCGGCCATGATCTTGAGCAGCGTGCTCTTGCCTGAGCCGTTGAGGCCCAGCACGCCGATCTTGGCGCCGGGGAAGAAGGACAGCGAGACGTCCTTGAGGATCTGACGCTTGGGCGGGACGATCTTGCCCACGCGGTTCATCGTGTATACGTACTGAGCCATGCTGTCGGGGTTGGGATGAAGGAGGGCGCACCGCGCCGAACGGCGTATTGTCGCTGCACTGCCGAGGGACGGCTCCTCTACCCCCGTAGGCACGACGTCCTCTGCACGGCCCACGAGAGTGCAACGAACGAATACTTACGGCACAGCGATGGCGGCCACTACAATGCACGGCACCAGCGCGAACACCAGTCATCTGCGCTGCGTTCAGTCCTGACACCGAGCCCACGCTCGCCCACCGTCTGCCTGCGACTGGCGCTCAACGCATCGAGCGACAGGCCGATTCCCCCGAATACACCATGTCGTTTGATTCACTCGGCCTCGCCGAGCCGTTGCTGCGCGCCGTCCACGAGCTGGGCTACTCGACGCCCACTCCCATCCAGGCGCAGGCCATCCCTGCCGTACTTTCCGGCGGCGACCTGCTCGCCGGCGCTCAAACGGGCACCGGCAAGACCGCCGGCTTCACCCTGCCCCTGCTGCACCGGCTCTCGTGCAGCCCCGCGGCGCGCGACGCCCAGGGCCGCATCGCGGTGCGTGCACTCATCCTCACTCCCACCCGCGAGCTTGCCGCCCAAGTCGAGGAAAGCGTGCGTGCCTATGGCAAGTACCTGAAGCTCAGTTCGATGGTCATGTTCGGCGGTGTCGGCATGCAGCCCCAGGTGGATCGACTGAAGAAGGGCGTCGATATCCTTGTGGCCACGCCGGGGCGCCTGCTCGACCACCACCAGCAGGGCACGCTCAACCTGAGCCGCGTGGAAATCTTCGTGCTCGATGAAGCCGACCGCATGCTGGACATGGGCTTCATCCACGACATCAAGAAGGTGCTGGCAATCGTGCCGGCGCAAAAGCAGAGCCTGCTCTTTTCCGCCACCTTCAGCGACGACATCAAGAACCTCGCCGACCGCCTGCTCAACAAGCCGGCACTGATCGAGGTGGCACGCCGCAACCAGACCGCCGACACGATCTCGCAGAAGGTCCACCCCGTGGGTCGCGAGATGAAGAAGGACCTGCTCACGCACCTCATCAAGACCAACGACTGGCACCAAGTGCTGGTCTTCGCGAGGATGAAGCACGGCGCGAATCGCCTCGTAGAGCACCTGGTCAAACACGAAGTGAGTGCCATGGCCATCCACGGCAACAAGAGCCAGAGTGCGCGCACCAAGGCGCTTGCCGACTTCAAGAGCGGCGCTCTGCGCGTGCTTGTGGCCACCGACATCGCAGCCCGCGGCATCGACATCGATCAACTGCCGCACGTGGTGAACTTCGAACTGCCCAATGTGCCGGAAGACTACGTGCACCGCATCGGCCGCACCGGCCGCGCCGGCGCGCAGGGCGAGGCTGTCTCGCTGGTGTGCGTGGACGAGAACGTCTTCCTGCGCGACATCGAGAAGCTCATCAAGCGCGAAATCCCGAAGGAGATCGTCCCGGGTTTCGAGCCTCCGCCGCACGAGAAGCCGGAACCCATCGTGCTGGGTCGCATGGTGATCGGCGCCGGCGCCGGCAGCGGCCGAGGCGGCCGCGCGAAAGCACCGGCGCGGCGCACCGCAGGTCGCGCGGGCGAGGCCGCCCCGGCGGTCAAGCCGACACAGCCTTCCGCGCGCCCCGCCAAGCCGCGGCCTCAGGGCCAGGGCCATCAGCCCATCGCCCCCGCACGTTCGCCGGCCGCCGCCGCGCCACATGCCCCGGCGCGCCACACCGCTGCCCCGAGCCATGGCACGCCGCGTCCGGCAGGCCACAGCGCCGGACAGAACGGCGCTGCGCGCCGGGACGCGCGACCCCAGCCCCGATTGACCCAGCCCAAGCGCTGAGAACCTGAGGCCAGGCAACTGGCCCTTGCATTCGGATTCGTCTCGTCACAGACCGGAGCGCGCACCCGAGTTAGCGTTCCAGGTTCTGGAGGATCAGGTCATGCAAAGCACTTGGCGGACCACCTGGCAAGGCCAGGACATCGTCGTATTTCGCGACGAGGGCGAGGTGGACCGTGTGAACGCGTCGCAGATCGAGCGCGTGGTATTCGTGTACGCCGGCAGCGGAGACTCGCCCGGCGACCTGCAGTACGCCGTGGCGGAAACGGCTGAAGACTGTCTCGTTTTTCCCGCCGAAACAGGCTTTGCCGGCCGCGTGAATTTCGAGCGCCTGGACTATTGGGCGGCGCGCGGCTGCGTGTACTGGGCACGGCAATCCCGCGCTTCGCTGCCGATGCGGCTGCGCCGCGGGCGCTTCTGGCTACGGCTGTCGTCCACGCCGTCGCATTACATGCGTGTCCCACGTGCCGAGCTGGACTCGCTGATCGAGCAATGGCCGCTCGAGGGCCCGCAGACCTGGGAACAGCGCAAGTGGAGGCGCATCGAGCGCAGCCGGCCCTTTGCAAAGCGCGACGACGACGCGCACAAAGTGCGCGCCTGAGCGAGGTCGGCTGAGAGGGTGAAGCACCCGGTCCGGCGGACCGCTCATACACACCGAAAGCGTCCGCATGTCGTTGCATGCTCGCCAGCCAGAGGCTATGGCTGTGCTGTGCGCCTAAGCCGGATGCCTTCGGCGGGTGTGCTTGGGCACGCCGTCTCACCCGCTGAGGCACCCCCCGGCTGAGACTGCCGGGGCGCCGAAGCTCAGTCGAAGCGCCCCTGGCGCAGCCACTTCGTCGCGACCCACTTCTCCCCTTCGATAACCGGCGCGCCGCCATGCAGCGAGCGTGTCATCGGGTGGGGCCGGTCATAGCTGAAGAAGACCGCGTTGCCTTTGACGGGGCTCGCCTCGAAGTGCACGTCAGGAAACGTCGTGGCACCACCCCTCCCAGGCGTGTTGAGGTACATGACCACCGTCGCAACACGCTGTCCGCCTCGCTTGAGGATGCTCGGTGTGCCGGGCTGTGCGGGATCGAAATAGTCGTAGTGCGGCCTGTACTGCGCGCCGGGTTTGTAGCGCAGCACCTGGATACCTTCGCCGTTTTCCACCGGCCACTCCAGCATGGCGGCGATGCGCGCCTCGATGCGTTGGCACACCTCGTTCTCGCCACGGTTGAAGAACATGCCCTCGCTGGTGCGCGCTTCGTTCACTTCGCTGCCACCGGTGTCGAGCTGAACCGTTTCAGAGCGGGCCAGACGCACACGAGCCAGTTCCGTGAGTTCGTCGCATTCGTCGTGCGAAAGAAAGCCACCCAGCACGACCACACGCGGGCTGCGCATGGAGGCGACCACGCTGACCTCGCGATCTCCACAGGACAGCACGGTTTCGCCATCCATCGACATCGGGTCCGGCACAAGTACCGGCGCCGGCAAGCCGTTCGCCCTGGCGTGATCGACCAGATAGCCGCGCAACGTGTCCTCCAGCGCGGCGACGGCCACCTCTTCCTGCCAGCCGCTGGCCATCATGGACTTGAGCACGACCTCCGGGGAGTGGCCTGCCGAGGCCTGGGCGACGATCCATTGACGCAACTCGGGAGTAATCTGTTGGGGACTCATGACCATGGATTTTGCGCTGGGCCGCACAGTTCCCCAGTCAACCGGGCGTAACCGTTGGCATCGTTGTCCATTTCAACGCAATGAATCGCACCCGCCGCTGACGACTGAGGATCTGCACCTTCTTCAGCCCTGTCTGCGGCGGAACACGAGGTGGTCAGGCTCCGAGACCGTGCGGTCGAACGTATACCCTTCGAGATCAAAGCTCTCCAGTCCCTTCGGCGTCGCGATGCGATGCCGGACGGCGTAGCGGGCCATGAGACCGCGCGCCCGCTTGGCATAGAAACTGATGATCTTGTAGCGGCCGCCCTTCCAGTCTTCAAAGGTGCAGTGGATGACCCGGGGTTTGAGCGCCGGGCGATCGACAGCGCGAAAGTACTCCTGCGAGGCGAGGTTCACGATCACCGGCGTGGCATCGGCGGCCAGGCGCGCGTTGAGGTGCTCCGCAAGCGTGTCGCCCCAGAAGTCGTAGAGGTTGCGGCCACGCGCCGTGGGCAGCGAGGTGCCCATTTCCAGCCGGTATGGCTGCAGCTTGTCGAGGGGCCGCAGCACGCCATACAGGCCGGAAAGAATGGCCACGTGGTCCTGCGCCCACGTGATGTCGTCTTCGGCGAAGCTCGCGGCATCGAGACCCTCGTAGACATCACCGTTGAAGGCATAGACGGCAGGTTTGCTGTTGTGCCTCGTGAATCTTGGCGACCACGCGGTGTAACGCGCCACGTTAAGTTCGGCCAGTGCAGGAGACAGATCCATGAGCGCAGCAATCTCGTCAGCTGACCACGCCTTGAGTGTGTCGATGAGTTCGGCGGACCGGTTTGCAAACAGGGGCGAGGCGACTGCGTTCATGGGCGCAGGAGTGTCGTAGTCGAGGGACTTGGCGGGGGACAGGAGGAAGAGCATGAAGTCGCGCGGCGATGAAACAAGCGGGACTCTATCGAAAGGAGCTTGAGGCCTGCGCCGTGAAGATCGGAGCGGATCGAAGCGTGCCTACCACGCGGGTTGATCCTCCGGTCCGGTGCCGAGCACCACCATGGTGGCTGACGGGCGGGACACCCTTTGTCACGAGTCGGCGTAATCCGGCCACCCAGGATCGGCATATTGCAGAGAGTCTTTTGCCTACCGGACGCGGGGCGGCGTCACCGCGTCAATCACCGGCAGCACGCCGCGTCCGCCAGGCAAAAGACTCTCTGCATTACGCCGATCGTTGACACCACCCTTGGTCTCACCTGAAATCGCGACTCTTGCTCTGCAGCCCCCGCAGCAGCGCCGTGTGGTCCACCAGCTTCATCGCCACCAGATGCATCACGTCGCCCTCGCGCTGCCATTGCCCATACACCGTGAGCAGCGTGGCGCCCAGAAGCGGCCTGCGCTGTGCGTCGACCACCTTGGGCCAGACGATCACGTTGACCTGGCCGGTCTCGTCTTCCAACGTGACGAACATCGTGCCATTGGCCGTTCCCGGACGCTGGCGATGGGTGACCAGACCACTGGCTCGTGCGAGGCGACCATGCGGGTAGGTCTTGAGCGCCGCAGCGGTCTCCACCCGAAACCGGGCCAGTGACTCGCGCAGCAGTGCCAGCGGATGGCGCTTGAGCGTGACGCCCAGCGCGCGGTAGTCGGCCAGCATGTTCTCGGCCTCGGTGGGCACCTCCAGCGGGACCGGGGCCTCGGCTACCCGCGTGTCGCGCAGCAGTGCCGTGGGCCGCGTGTCGACGCCGGCCACGCCCCATGCAGCTTGGTGCCGATGGCCGGCCAGCGCCTGCAGTGCATCCGCCTCGGCCAGCACCTGCAGATCGCGCTCGTTCAACTGGGCGCGTCGCGCAAGGTCTTCAATACCGGCGTAAGGCCCCGCAGAGCCCGCCTGCACGATGCGAGCGGCCGCCTCCTTGGAAAGACCGCTCACGCGGTTCAGCCCCAAGCGCACTGCGCGCATGGGCTCGCCGGTGGCGCTGCGACCCGTCTCGGCATTACCTTCCAGGTCGCATTCCCACACGCTCATCGTCACGTCGACCGGTAGCACCGTCACGCCGTGTTCGCGCGCGTCGCGCACCAGCTGCGCGGGGGCATAGAAACCCATGGGCTGGCTGTTGAGCAGACCGGCGAGAAAGGCATCTGGATGATGCAGCTTGACCCAGCTGCTGGCGTAGGCGATGAGGGCGAAGCCCGCCGCATGGCTCTCCGGAAAGCCGTACTCGCCGAAACCCTGGATCTGCCTGAAGATGCTCTGAGCGTATTCCAGCGAGTAGCCCTTTTCCACCATGCGGCCGACCAACCGTTCTTCGAAGGGCTCGATGCCGCCGCGGCGCTTCCAGGCGGCCATGGCGCGGCGTAATCGGTCGGCCTCACCAGCGGTGAAATCGGCCGCCAGCATGGCGATTTGCATCACCTGCTCCTGGAAGATGGGCACACCCCTGGTACGCATGAGCGCAGGCCTCAGCTCCAGCGGGCAGTCGATCTCCTCGTCGGGCACGCCGCGGTTGCGCAGGTAGGGATGCACCATGCCGCCCTGGATGGGACCGGGCCGAACAATGGCCACCTGCACCACGAGGTCGTAGTACACCCGCGGCTTCAGGCGCGGCAGCATGCTCATCTGCGCGCGGCTCTCAATCTGGAACACGCCGATCGTGTCGGCGCGGGAGATCATGTCGTAAGTGGACTCGTCGCCATCGGGGACGTCCTGCATCTGAAAGCAGCGGCCGAGCTTGCGGCCGATGAATTCCAGCGAGCGGCGCATCGCGCTCAGCATGCCCAAGGCCAGCACGTCGACCTTGATGAGGCCCAGGGTATCAAGATCATCCTTGTCCCATTGCACGACGCTGCGGCTTTCCATGGCGGCGTTCTCCACCGGCACCAGCTGCTCAATCTGGTCGCGCGCAATGACGAAGCCGCCAGGGTGCTGGCTCAGGTGCCGCGGAAAGCCAATGAGCTGCTGCGTGAGATCCATCCATAGCCGGGTGAGTGGCGCGTCGAGGTCGAAGCCGTTCTCGCGCAGGTGCTCCGCGCTGATGGTGCGCCCGTCGAACCAATGCTGGCCCTTGGCCACCGCGTCGATACGCTGCAGGTCGATGCCCAGCGCACGCCCCACGTCGCGCACCGCCGAGCGCGGGCGGTAGCTGATCACCACCGCAGTGAGAGCAGCGCGATGCCGGCCGTACTTGCCGTAGATGTACTGGATGACCTCTTCGCGGCGCTGGTGCTCGAAGTCGATGTCGATGTCGGGCGGCTCGTTGCGCTCGGCGCTGATGAAGCGCTCGAACAGCAGCGAGGCACGGCCGGGGTCGACCTCGGTGACTTCGAGGCAGTAGCAGACGAGCGAGTTGGCGGCGCTGCCGCGACCCTGACACAAGATGCCCCGTCCGCGCGCCCAACGCACGATGTCGGCCACCGTGAGGAAATAGGGTTCGTAGCGCAGTTGCTCGATGAGGGCCAGCTCGTGTTCGATCTGCCGGCGATGCTCTGGCGGCAAGCCACCGGGAAACCGCTTGGGCGCACCGGCATAAACCAGCTTGCGCAGGTGGCTGGTAGGCGTTTCGCCCGGGGGCACGATCTCTTCCGGGTACTCGTACCTCAGCTCGGACAGCGAGAAGCTGCACCGACCTGCGAGTACCAAGGTGGACTCCAGCCACTCGCGTTCGTACAGCGCGGCAAGACGACCGCGCGAACGCAGGTGCTGCTCGGCATTGGGCGCGAGCTGCAGGCCGCACTGCGCCACGGGCCGACCAAGCCGCGTGGCGGTGAGCGTGTCTTGCAGCGGCTTGCGTGATCGCAGGTGCATGAGCACGTCCCCCGCAGCGACGATGGGCAGACCGGTGAGCTGCGACACACGGCACACCTTCTCGACCAGTTCGTCGTCGCCGGCCCAAAGCAGCCGCTCCAGGGCGAGCACGGCGCGATCGCCAAACCACGCCTTGAGCCACATGGCATGGGCGAAAACCTCCTCGAAAGGTTGCGATACCTGTGGCACCAGCAGGGCCAGGCAGCCAGGCAGCCCCGCAAGCGTCGGCGCATGGGGCACCTTGCCTTCCAGATCACCAGGGTGCGCGAGGTAGCTGCCCTTGGCGGTCCGCCGGCGCGCCACCGTGATCCAGTGGGAGAGGTTGCCGTAGCCTCGACGTGTTTGTGCCAGCAGCACCAGACGGGCGTGCGGCGCACCGCTCTCGGGCAGCGTGAGCCGAATCTCACTACCAACGATCAGGTGCAGTTCGTGGCGCTGAGCCTCGGCATGTGCGCGCACTGCCCCCGCAACCGAACACTCATCAGTGAGGGCCAACGCGCTGTAGCCCAGCTCGTGCGCGCGCTCGACCAGTTCCTCAGGATGCGAGGCCCCAGTGAGGAAGCTGAAGTTGCTGCGGCAATGTAGCTCGGCGTAAGCGGGGAGCATGGGCGCTGGAGGCAGGAAAAGGACAGGAAGACGACACCCTCATCTTGGATCCGCTGCTCAACACGCCAGGACTTAAGCCGAGACCAAGCCCCCTGCCCTCGCCGACGCGACCGACACCACCCGATAGGGGGCCGGCGTCTGCGCTGTCATGTGGCAGGCGCGGGAGGCAACCTCTGGGGCAACGTGCAAAGAGCTGGGAGATCTCTTGCTGACGGCACCACTGCTTAAAGCTCCTTTGCCAAGGGCCTCCTCGTCATGCGCCTCCTTGTTAGCTGCCCACGTGCCAAAGGAAACCTTGTTCAGCCCTCCTTTGCTCACGGCGTTCGGGTCCCTCCTCACGGCGGTACGTGCAGCCCGGGGGCGCAGCGTCACGCGATAGGCTGCGGTCGGCATCTTCGCCTTGGGGGGGATGTACGAGCCGGGTCCGGCAACGGGAGGCAATGTTGTGGCGCCTGCCTCACCCATGGCCGCGACCTCGTTTTGCGGAGGCAGCCAGCCTGACAGAGCATCGAGCGGGCTGCGCACCGCGCCGCCGCCAAGCTCGAGCACATGGGTGTAGATCATGGTCGTGCTCACATCAGCATGGCCCAGCAATTCCTGCACCTTGCGGATGTCGTATCCGCCTTGCAGTAGGTGGGTTGCGAAGGAGTGGCGCAACGTGTGAAGGGTGGCCGGCTTGGCAATACCGGCCGCTTCGAGGGCGCGCTTGAACGCACGTTGGACCGCCTGCTCCTGCAAAGGGTGACGCTGCAAGGTGCCGCTACGCGGATCAATCGACAGCTGTGCTTGCGGAAACAACCAGAACCACGACCATGAGGCCCCAGCGCGAGGGTACTTTCCATCCAGCGCGAAGGGCATGTGCACTCCGGCCCGACCGGCGTTGCGGTCTTCCTCCCACCGCATGCGAGCGCGACCTAGCTGCTCCTGCAGCGCAGGCACCAGAGCCAAGGGCAGCATCACCATCCGATCCTTGCTGCCCTTGCCCTCGCGCACGAGCACGGCTCGGCGATCGATATCGATATCCTTCACCCGCAGACGGGCGCCCTCCAGGATACGCATGCCCGTGCCATAGAGCATCTGAACTACCAGCCGATACTCGCCCTCAGGCACGTGCTCGAACAAACGCAACACCTCATCGGGGGAGAAGACTATGGGCAAGCGCTGGTGACCCTTGGGATGGCCCACCTCGTTGCTCCAGGGCAGATCCTGACCCAGCACTTGCTGATAGAGGAACAGCAGTGCCGACAACGCCTGTTTGTGCGTGGCCGACGTGACGCGGCGCTCGGCGGTGAGCCAGGTGAGAAAGGCTTCAACTTCCGGCTGGCCCATCTCAGCAGGATGGCGCATGTGATGAAAGTGCACGAAGGCCCGTATCCAATGGACATAAGCCTCCTCGGTGCGAATGCTGTGGTGCAGGTGGCGGACACGCTCACGCA
The DNA here is from genome assembly GCA_966251135.1 of uncultured Burkholderiaceae bacterium. GTDB lineage: Bacteria > Pseudomonadota > Gammaproteobacteria > Burkholderiales > Burkholderiaceae_C > Albitalea. The sequence goes on along the minus strand of CBINKC010000149.1, from coordinate 167 downwards.
CCTGATCCAGCAGGCGTGAAGACTGCAGCGGCGGCAAGGTTCGGGCAGTAGGTTGGCGTCTTGGTTTCATAGCTGTATGAATATACAGTATTCAGGCCCAACCGAGACATCACAACGTCTTTAGGGAGACGATGTCATCGTGTGCTCCTTGGCTCGAAAGGCCGTGT
>CBINKC010000148.1:0-10204 GCA_966251135.1 uncultured Burkholderiaceae bacterium | reverse complement strand
CAGTGCGAAACACTGCACTAGGCACACGGAGGTAGGTCGTGCCAACTGCTACCCGCGGCGATCAAGCAGAAGCCCGGCGTTGTCACCTCGGCGGCGCCGGTGCACCTGGCGATCCGGCCGCTGGCGTGTGAGCGGGCGGAGGCCGCGCTACTCCCCGTCCTCGCCGGAACGCGCGTACTGCTTTGACAGTGCAACGATCGCCTTCGACTCGAATCCGTCTGCCAGGCGACGAAGCAGGTTCGCAAAGGGATGGAAGCGCGCGTCGAGAGCGGCGACTTCGTCCGACCACTCACGCACGCCACGCATGTTGCCGGCGCGGGCCAATTGGTGCAGCCGGCGCATCTCCTGCACGGGCGGTGCCACCAGCGTCGGCTCCACAACAGCCCCAGCCTCTGCGCTGCCACCGACCACCCATGTCAAACCCAGATGAGCGCCGATTTGCTGCAGCAGCGCCTCCTGCTTGATCGGCTTGGCGATGAAGCTGCTGGCGCCTGCGGCCAGGCAGCTCCGCTGGTCGGCACCGGACGCGCTGGCCGACACCGCGATCACCGGCAGACGTTCCAGCCCGGAAAGTCGGCGCAGCCGCCGGATGGCTTCCAGCCCATCCATGACGGGCATCATCACGTCCATCAAGACCAGGTCCGGCGCGCGGGCTGCCACCTGCTCCAGTGCCTGAGCTCCACCAGCCGCCTCGGACAACTCGAACCCGATGGGCTTGAGCATATCCACCAGCAGCGCCCGGTTGGTGGCCACGTCGTCGACGATCAACACACGTTGTCGACGCCCCGTGTAGCCGCTAATCGCTGCCTGCGACGGCGGCCGTGCCGCCATGTCCTGCCCGATGGGCACCGTCAAGGTGAACCAGAACCGGCTGCCAGCACCGGGCCGGCTCTCGACATGGATGTCGCTGCCCATCAAGCGCACGAGTTGGCCGCTGATCGCGAGGCCCAGACCAGTGCCGTTGAAGCGGCGCCGCTCATCCCCGACCTGCTCGAAAGGCCGAAAGATCATTGCGAGATCCTTTTCGTCGATGCCCACGCCGGTATCCTGCACCTCGAACTGCAACTCCACATCCCGCGGTCGGCGCCGCAGCACCCTGACGTGCAGGATCAACTCTCCCCGGTCGGTGAACTTCACCGCGTTGTCCAACAGATTCAGCAGCACTTGGCGCAGCCGGTTCTCGTCGGCCCGAATCGTCTGCGGAAGTTCCGCGCTTGTCTCATGCCGGAAGTGCAAGCCCTTCTTCTCCGCCCTGACACGAATCAGCGCCGCGATGTCCTGCACGAAGCTCAGCAACGCCACGGGCGCGGGGAACAGGTCGAACTTTTCGGCCTCGATCTTCGACAGATCCAGGATGCCGTTGATGAGCGCCAGCAGGCCCTCTCCACTGCGCTCTATCGTGCGCAGCGCGGCCAACTGCCTCTCGCCCAGGTTGTCGTCGTGCAGCAGGATCTGCGTGTAGCCCAGCACCGCATTGAGCGGCGTGCGCAGCTCGTGGCTCATGCGGGCGAGAAAGGCACTTTTGGCCTGGTTCGCGGCATCGGCCTGCTCCTTGGCGATCACCAGCTGTGCCGTACGTTCGCGGATCAGTTCTTCCAGGTGCTCGCGGTGGCGCAGCAGCTCGGTCTCGGCTTGCTTGCGCTGTGTGATGTCCTCGGAGATGCCCAGCAGGTACTGCGGCACCCCGTCGCCGTCGAGGATGGGGATCTTCTTGGTGTGCAGGATGCGCGTGCCGTGGTGGGTGGTTTGGATCGTCTCCTCGGGAATGTCCAGCAGTTCCTTGTCGCGCAGCACCGCGCGGTCCATGGAGATGAAGAAGTCGGCCTGCTCCTTGGGAAAGAAATCGTGATCGCCCTTGCCGATCAATTGCTGGCGCGACAGGCCGACCATTTCTTCACCGGCCTTGTTGAAGCGAACGAAGCGCAGTTCCTTCGCGTCCTTCACGAAGACCATGCCGGGAATGTTTTCGACAACGCTGTTCAGGAAGCGTTCGCTCTCGCGCAGGGCATGCTCGGCCCTCTTCCGTTCCAGGATCTCGGCTTGCTGCCGGGCGCTGGCCAGCGTCAACTCGGCCGTGCGCTGCGCGACGCGCTGCTCGAGCTGCGCATTCAGCGCGAGCACCTCTTGCTCGGCCTGTTTGCGCTGCCACCGGTCTTCGAGGAACTGCTCGACGGCGCGCGCCATGTCGGCAATCTCGTCGCTGCCTTGCACCGGGACGCTGGCGGGCCCGGCATCGATGTCGCCGTGCCGCAGATGGTGGCTGACCTGCCGCAAGCGGGTCACGATATGCCGGCCGAGGAACTCGCGCGTGATCAGCCAGGCGAGCAGCAGGCTCACACCCACCAGCGTGACGACCCATCGCCGCGTGCGATCCGATACATCGACCAAGCTTTGGACCGCTTCGCGATAGTCGCGCGTGAAAAATGCCGTCTGCTGGCGCGCCGCTGCTGCCAGCGCCTCGGCTTGGCGCCGAAGCTCCTCGCTCAGGCCCCGCATCACTGAGCTGCGGCGGGATCCGTCATTCGCCGCGGACTCGACGCTCGGAGCGCTTTCGCGCAGCTGCGCGACGATGTTGACGGTGTTGCGGAACACCTGGCTCGAGCGATGCAGGTCCAGCACCTCGACGTTGTCGCTCGCGGCAGCGGTCGCGAGGCGGTCCACCAGAAGGTCGAAGGCTTCCAGCTCGCCGATGACCTGCCGATGCGTTTCGCGCACGCCGCCGGGCGTGTCGATGCTCGACAGCTGCAACGCCATGCGCTCGATCAACAAGGTGCGATGCACCAGGTCTTGTGCGTCCTGAAAGCGCGTCAGCCGCTGCCCGGCCAGCTGCCGGATTGACTCGGCCGAGCTGGACAAGGTGTAGACGGTCGTGGCGCCGATCGCGATCATCACCAGCAGCAGGGCTGACACCGCGAGCGCGAACTGCGCGGTGAGCGACTGAGGGATGCGCAGGTTCACTTCCGTTGCCAGATGCGCCGATAGACCTCTCGATAGCCGTTGGCCGGGTCGTACAGCAGGTTCTCGCCGCCGTCGGTCGTGATGTTGTCCCGCGTCACGAGATGCACCGGAAACACGTAGCCCGTCACCGGCTGCCCGGCGAACAGCCGGTTCAGTTCATCGACCAGCTGCCATCCGTGCAGGTTCAGTGGCTCAGCCACAGTGGCTGTTTGAAACGTGCCCGCCTTAATGCGCAGGAATGCGGCCGCGCTTCCGTCACCGGCCGACAACATGCTGACTGCATCGTTCGGCAGGCCCGCCTGCGTGAACACCGGAGCGGCGTAGTCGAAATAGATGTCGTTGATCGCCAGTGCATGCGTCCACCGCTTGCCGTAGCGAGCGAGCAGTTCGCGCGCCGTGTTCGGCATCAGTTCGGGTGTTCGCGAGATCGCGACATCCCTGAGCTCCAGCAGGGTGCACCCGGCGCAGGCGCGAACGACATCCGCCATCGCATTCGCCTTGGTCTTCGGCAGGTCGAGGCTGGTGTCGGTGAAGATGACGACGCCGGCACGGCCCTTGGACTGCACGATGGCCGCCAGCGCGGTCACGCGTGCGACCTCCAGCGGATCGGTCGACACGTTCATCGCCACAGGCGTGCCATCGACCGGCCCGGCCCTGGGCGCGACATGCCAGCCGACGATTGGGATGCCGCGCCTGGCGAACGGCAGCAACCCGGGAAGCATCTCGTGGGCATCGGAGCCGACCAGCAGCAGCCCGTCCAGGCCGCTCACCAGGGCGTCGGCCAGCGCCTTGCGCCGCCCAGTCACCGTGCCACCGCAGTCGAACACCTTCACGCTCCAGCCGATGATCGCGGCGGCGTCGCGCACCCCTTGCGCGACGCCGAGAATGCCGCCGTTGCGCAGATCCTCGCCGACGACGGCAATCAGTTTCTTGGGTTGGGCCCGCGGTCCGGTTTGCGGTCCATTCCAGGGCGCGGCGGGCTTCGCTGCCGAATCTAGGACGCGCTGGGCTTCAGCGAGGAAGGCCCGGGCGGCAGGGTCAGAGGCCGCGGGAACCGACGGACCGGCAGCCATTCCGACCAGCGGCATACCGGCACAGATCAAGGTAAGCAAAGCGCGCTTCATGCACCTTCTCCGAACCGAAGTTGGACGCCCGGGGGCCGAATCTCTGCAGGCACGAAGGCGTCGAACCTCTCGATGAGCCACAAAATGAATAGTAGTCCAATGCCCCTTTTGAGAAACGAATCAGATATCCGACACATCAGGCTGGCGGCTGAGGGGCGCACTTCGAAGCCGATGGCATTTGCGATGCGGCGTTTGAGAGCGGCGAAGTTGCGCTGGCGCTGCTGTTCTTCGTAGTGCTCTTGGCCCTGGTCGATGCACTCCTCGCCGCGAGTGAGCATGAAGTACACCATCCTGGCGAGTTTGTGAGCGGTGGCGGTGTTGGCGCGAGGCTTGTCCATCCGTGCGCACAAGCGCCGGTAGAACGCGCCGAGCGCTGAGCCGCTGCACGACAGACTCTGAGCTGCCATCTGGAACGCCTGTCGCGCCCGATAGGCCGAGCGCTTGGTACCCGAGGACAGCACCTTGCCGCCACTGATCAATTCAGTCTTCGCTGAAACGCTGGAATCCCACCTGGTTCTACGGTGAACCCTGGCACGCGCTGAGCGATCCGCGAAGAGAGATGCCTCTGCCAGCCAGTTCGCCGCGTGAGTGACGGCAGGAGACTGGGTAAGGCTCGGCGCAGACATCACAACTGGTAAACCCCAAGGCGGTCTACCTCGCCCCCCGGCGAGGCATGATCCGCGTCCTGTTTCGCCATCCAAGTACCCCATGACCGTCGCTTCCTCCCCCTCTCCGACCCCCGGCGCGCTGGCCGGTGTGCGTGTCGTCGAGATGGGCCAGCTGATCGCGGGCCCCTTCGTCGGCAAGACCCTCGGCGACTTCGGCGCCGACGTGATCAAGATCGAGCCGCCCGGTGCCGGCGACCCTCTGCGCAACTGGCGCATGCTCAAGGACGGCACCTCCGTGTGGTGGCAGGTGCAGTCGCGCAACAAGCGCTCGATCGCGCTGGACCTGCGCGCACCCGAAGGCCAAGACATCGCGCGGCGGCTCATCGCCGAGGCCGACGTGCTGGTCGAGAACTTCCGCCCGGGCACGCTGGAAGGGTGGGGCATGGGCTGGGAGGAACTGAGCCGAATCAACCCCGGCCTGGTGATGCTGCGCATCTCGGGCTACGGCCAGACGGGGCCCTACCGCGATTTGCCCGGCTTCGGTGCCATCGGCGAGGCCATGGGCGGGCTGCGCCATCTCACCGGCGAACCCGGCCGCGTGCCGGTGCGCGTGGGGGTGTCCATCGGCGACACGCTGGCCGCGCTGCACGGCACGATCGGCGTGCTCACCGCGCTGTACCACCGCAAGGTCAACGGCAGTGCCGGCCAGGTGATCGACATGGCACTGCACGAGGCGGTGTTCAATGTGATGGAGAGTCTGATCCCCGAATACAGCGTGTTCGGGGCCGTGCGTGAAGCGGCCGGCAGCGCCCTGCCCGGCATCGCACCTTCGAACGCCTACCGCTGCAGCGACGGCTACGTGCTGGTCTCGGGCAACGGCGACAGCATCTTCAAGCGCCTGATGGATGCCATCAACCGGCCCGACCTGGGCCAGGCGCCCGACCTCGCCACCAACGCCGGCCGCGTGGCGCGGGTGGGCGAGATCGACGCCGCCATCGAACAGTGGACGAGCCAGCGCACCGTGGCTGACGTGCTCACCGCGCTGGGCGAGGCGCGCGTGCCGGCCGGCAAGGTCTACACGGCGCGCGACATCTGCGAGGACCCGCACTATCGGGCCCGCGACATGATCGTGCGGCAGCGCACCCGCGACGGGTGGGAGCTGGATGTGCCCGGCGTGGTGCCCAAGCTCTCGGCCACCCCCGGCACGCTGCGCAAGCCGGCGCCGCACCTGGGCGAAGACACCGACGGCGTGCTCGCCGAGCTGGGCCTGTCCGCCCAAGAGATCGCCGCGCTGCGCCGCAAGGGGGTGGCGGCATGACGACGCGACGCCGCTGGCTCCTCGGTGCAACGGCCGCGGCCGCGGCACTCGCGGGGTGCGGCAACGCCACGCGCACGCCGCCGGCCGACCCCTATCCGCCGATCGTCTTCGTCCATGGCAACGGCGACCACGCCGGCGTGTGGACCACGACGATGTGGCGTTTCGAGAGCCAGGGCTGGCCGCGCCACAAGCTGCATGCGGTCGACTTGCCCTATCCGCTCGCCCGCGAAGACAACACGCGTGCGCAGCCCGGCCGCAGTTCGGCCGACGAGCAGATGAGGTTCCTCGCCACCGAGGTGGAGCGAGTGCTCAAGGCCACGGGCGGCGGGAAGGTGATGCTGGTCGGGCACTCGCGCGGGGGCTACGTCATCCGCAGCTACATCGACCACGGGGGCGGCGACGCCCGCGTGTCGCATGCCGTGCTCGCCGGCACGCCCAACCACGGCGTGTGGGCCGACCCGCGCAACCGGCCGAGCAATGAGTTCAACGGCGCCGGGCCTTTCCTCACCGCGCTCAATGCACCCAAGGGGGCGAGCGGCCAGGAGGTCACGCCGGGGGTGAACTGGCTCACCCTGCGTTCCGACCGGCACGACAAGTACGCGCAGCCCGATGGCGAATGGATCGGCAGCAAGGGCCGGCCGACGAACGTGGACCACGACGGGCCGGCACTGCAGGGCGCGCAGAACATCGTGCTGACGGGCGCCGACCATCGCGAGACGGCGTTCAGCGCGCAGGCCTTCGCTGCGATGTGGCGTTTCCTCACGGGGCGCGAACCCGCCGGCACCGCCATCGTCCCCGAGCCGCGCATCACGCTCGATGGCAAGGTCTCCGGCTTCGGGGTGAACAACGACCCGACCCAGGGCAGCGAGCCCAGCAACCTGCCGCTGCCCGGCGCACGCGTCGAGGTGTACGCGACGAACCCCTCCACGGGCGAGCGCATCGGGCCGGCCGCGCACACGAAGACCGTGGGGGCCGACGGTCGCTGGGGCCCCTTCGACGCCCGATCCGGCACGCCCTACGAATTCGTCATCACGGCCCCGGGCTACGCGATCACGCACATCTACCGTTCTCCGTTTCCCCGCTCCTCGCCGGTGGTGCAGTTGCGGCCCGAGCGCGTGGCCGAGGCCGACCGCGATGCGCGCTCGGTGGTCACGCTGGTGCGGCCGCGCGGCTTCTTCGGGATCCCGCGCGACGACATCAGCCTGGACGGCATGAATCCGCCGGGGGGCATTGCGCCGGGCGTGCCAGCCCTCTCGAGCGCCCGGCTCAAGCTGCTGGGGCCGCCCGGCCGCGCCGTCGCCGGTGAATTCAACGGCGAGCGCGTCGTGGGCCGCGCGTGGCCTGTCGCCGAGAACCGAGTCGTGTTCCTCGAACTTCACTACTGACCATCGAACAGCGCATGCAACTCGCGCAAATCCTTTTCTCCCAGGGCTTCGGCGCCCGCCGCGAATGCGAGGGGCTGGTCGTTTGCGGCCACGTCACGCTGGACGGACGCGTGGTCGACGACCCCAGCCTCGACGTGCCCACCGAAGGCCTCGTGTTCGGCGTGCGCGGCCAGCTGTGGCCCTATCACGCTCGCGCGCTGCTCGTGATGAACAAGCCCGCCAGCTACGAGTGCTCCCAGAAGCCACGTCACCACCCCAGCGTCTACAGCCTGCTGCCCGCCCCGCTGCGCCGTCGTGACGTGCAGGCCGTGGGCCGGCTCGACGAAGACACCACCGGCCTGCTGCTCTTCACCGACGACGGTGCCCTCATCCACCGCTGGACCTCGCCCAAGCGGCACCTGCCGAAGGTGTACGAGGTGGGCTGCAAGCACCCGGTGGGCGAAGACGTGGTGCGGCGCCTGCTGGAGGGCGTGACGCTGGTGGACGACCCGCGCCCGGTGCGCGCCGTCGCGGCGCGGCTGACCGGCCCGCGCCCCGACGGCCTGCACGGGCTCGAGATGACGCTCACGGAGGGCCGGTACCACCAGGTCAAGCGCATGCTGGCCGCGGCGGGCAACCGGGTGGAGGCGCTGCACCGGCGCAGCTTCAGTGCCCTGGAACTTCCTCACGATCTGGCCCCGGGAGAGTGGCGCTGGCTGCCGGGCCCGGAGGCAGTGGCGCCGCCATAATCAGCGCATGCAGGTCTTTCGCGGCTTTCATCACCCCGGTATCGCTGCGTCCTGCGCCCTCACGATCGGCAATTTCGACGGCGTGCATCGCGGCCACCAGGCCATGCTCGCGCTGCTGCACAACGAGGCCGCGCACCGCCAGCTGCCCTCGTGCGTGCTGACCTTCGAGCCCCACCCCCGCGATCATTTCGCGCGCTTGGCCGGCCGGCCCGAGCTAGCGCCGGCGCGCATCGCCCCGCTGCGCGACAAGCTCTCGGAGCTGCAGCGCTGCGGCGTCGACCAGGTGGTGGTGCTGCGCTTCGACCAGCCCCTCGCCTCGCTGTCGCCGCAGGCCTTCATCGACGACGTGCTGGTGCAGGGCCTGGGCGCGCGCTATGTGCTCGTCGGTGACGATTTCCGTTTCGGCGCGAAGCGCGCGGGCGACTACGCCATGCTCGACGCCGCGGGCGAACGGCAGGGCTTCGACGTGGCGCGCATGATGAGCTACGAGGTGCACGGCCTGCGCGTGTCGAGTTCCGCCGTGCGCCAGGCGCTGGCCGGCGGTGACATGGCCGCCGCCGCCACCTTGCTAGGCCGCCCGTACAGCGTCAGCGGCCACGTGGTGCACGGCCGTAAGCTGGGGCGCGACCTCGGGTTTCGCACGCTCAATCTGCGCTTTCCCCACCCCAAGCCGGCCGCCATGGGGATCTACGTGGTGCGCGTGATCGGCCTCGCGCCCGAGCCGCTGAAGGGCGTGGCCAGCCTGGGCGTGCGGCCCACGGTGGAAGACGCCGGGCGGGTGCTGCTCGAAGTGCATTGCCTCGAATGGCCCGCGCCGCTCGGGCCCGAGTCCGGCTACGGCGCATGCGTGCGGGTGGAGCTGCTGCACAAGCTGCACGACGAGCGGCGCTATGCCTCGCTGGAGGCCCTGCGAGAGGGCATTGCGCGCGACGAAGCCGATGCCCGCGAGTGGTTCGAGCAACACCAGGTGCCCACGGGCTCGCCGACATAGGCCGCCGGTAGAATCGCCCGACCATGTCCCCGAGTCCGTCGCGCTCGCCTTTCCCCCGCTGGCACACCGCCACGCGCCGGCAGACCACGCGCGACCGAATTTGACGCGCTGCCTGGGCGGCCCGCCGGCCGCATCGAATGCCCCGCGCCCCGCGGGGCTTGTCTTTTTCGCCGTCATTCCACCGGCGCCCGCCGCGGCGGAATGACCGACACCGAGATCCAGCATGTCCTCCAAAGACACCCCTGCCGCTTCCAGCGCCACCGACTACCGGGCCACGCTGAACCTGCCTGACACGCCCTTCCCCATGCGCGGCGACCTGCCCAAGCGCGAGCCGGCCTGGGTGCAGCAGTGGGACGAGCAGGGCATCTACCAGAGGCTGCGCGATGCGCGCCGCGGCGCACCCCGTTTCGTGCTGCACGACGGCCCGCCGTATGCCAACGGCCAGCTGCACATGGGCCATGCGGTCAACAAGATCCTGAAGGACATGATCGTCAAGGCGCGGCAGTTGAAGGGCATGGACGCGCTGTACGTGCCCGGCTGGGACTGCCACGGCCTGCCCATCGAGAACCAGATCGAGAAGACCCATGGCCGAGGCCTGCCGCGCGACGAGGTGCAGGCCAAGAGCCGCGCCTATGCCACCGAGCAGATCGCACAGCAGATGGCCGACTTCAAGCGCCTGGGCGTGCTGGGCGACTGGGCGCATCCCTACCGCACCATGGACCGCGGCAACGAAGCGGGCGAGATCCGTGCGCTGAAGCGCGTGATGGAGCGCGGCTTCGTCTACCGCGGCCTGAAGCCCGTGTACTGGTGCTTCGACTGCGGTTCCTCGCTGGCCGAGTTCGAGATCGAGTACGCCGACAAGACCTCGCCCACGGTCGACGTGGCGTTCCTGTGCGCCGAGCCCGACAAGCTCGCCGCGGCCTTCGGCCTGCCGGAGCCGGAGAAAGAGGCCTACGCCGTCATCTGGACCACCACGCCGTGGACGCTGCCGGCCAACCAGGCGCTCAACGTCAACCCGGCGCTCGTGTATGCGCTGGTGGAGACCGAGCGCGGGCTGCTGCTGCTGGCCGAGGGGCTGGTCGAGAAGTGTCT
>CBINKC010000147.1:0-10263 GCA_966251135.1 uncultured Burkholderiaceae bacterium | reverse complement strand
GACCACCCCGAGCACCGTTCGCCCTGAGCTTGTCGAAGGGCCTGCACCATCGACCGGGGGCTTCGACAAGCTCAGCCCGAACGGGCGTGTGGGAGACAGGCACGGCTACCCCGGGCACCGTTCGCCCTGAGCTTGTCGAAGGGCCTGCACCACCGTCGGGGGGGCTTCGGCAAGCTCAGCCCGAACGGGTGTGGGGTGAGTTGGGCTGAGTGCGGCCTCGCCCCAACGGACGCGGGTGAGGCGCAGCCAACCCAACGGCTTTTGCCGTTCACCCCCCAGGAGACAGCAATGAGGCGAACTGCCTGCCGTCCGGAAGGCCAGGCACGATGTCCACGCTATCCGTTCCGCCTGCCTCGTTCGCGCGCCACCACACGGTGCAGCCGGAAAGTCGCGACATGAGGTCCTGCGCTGCAAGCGCAGGCAACCACTGCGACAGCGGCGTCAGGTGTGCCGGCCGCAGGTGCTGGCCTCTCTGCGCAGGGACGCAGGGCGTGCGCCCCGCGGTCGGCCATGGCGGCGCGTCGCGCAAGCCGGCTTCCAGCAACTCCACCGATCCTTCGCCGTCGCTCAGCGTGCGCATTGCCACCTGGCCGAGGTGCTCGTACCACAGCTCCAGATGATCCAGCGCGATGCGGTCGGCGGGTGCCTGCGCGCGGGGGTGGGCGATGACGAGCGGGAAGTAGCGCCCCACGCTGTCGCAGCTGGGCATCAGCACGCCGAACCACCAGTGCGCATCGATCACGCCGGGCGCCCAGGCATAGCGCAGCACCGGTGCGGTGAGATAGCTTTGCAGCCAGCGTTCGCCCAGTCGTTCCTGGCTGTCGCGCATGGCGCCGGTGAGCCACGCATCGATGAGGCGCACCCACTCCGGCGGCAACCGGCGCTGAGCAAAGTCGCCGAGCATGGCGAGCTTGCCGTACCAGCCCGCCGCATCGCGCAGATCGGCGGCGACGGGGTTGGACGCCATCGGAATGCCGAGGTGCCCGATGCTCACAGCCCCGCCGGGCAGGAGAACTCGGCCAACTCGCGCAAGCGGAACGGATTGCGCACGCTGCTCGCCGTGACCTCGAACACCGCCTTGCGGCCGTCTACGTCGAAAGTGGCCCTGAAGCGCTCGGGCGCCCTGGTGGGCTCGATGCGTACGCGATCGAACAGCCGCATCAGTGCCCACGGGCCTTCGTGCACCAACCCGAAGGTGCTGCCCGCGCCGGGCGGGCTCACCTGCACGCGCACCTGCATGGAGCCGCGCGGGCCGGGCCACTGCACCGTGGCCGGGATCTGCGGCCCGTGGTCGTAGCGCACGATCTGGCCGTCCACGTCGAGGATGAACTGCTTGAGCGAGGCATCCATCTCCAGCGGCTTGAACGACAGGCGCATCGACGGCCCGCTGCTGCCGCCGGGGAAGAAGGTCTCCCGGATGGCCTGTGCGCGCTGGAACTGCGGCAGCGTGCCACTGTCGGCGCCCAGCGGCACGCCCTCGACCGCCCGGAACTTCCAGGGTCGCGTCGTGGTGTCCACGTACGGCGCCAGACGCTGCTGGAACACCTGATCGATCTTGCCGCCCGGCCCGAACAGCAGCGCAAAGTCGGCCGGCGTGGCGTCGCGCGAGGAACCGCGGTCGAGCGGATAGCGGCCGGCCACGGCCTGCTGGCAGAACTCGCCGATCTGCGACTTGACCTCGTTGCCGAGGTTCTGCCGCACGAGGATCTGCGACACCTGCGCGCTGCTGGCCGACAGCGTATCCATCATCGAGCGCACAGGCTCCGGCAAGCGCGCGGCCTCCGACTTCACCTTGAGCGGCACCGGCGAGGGCGGCGGCGCCGCACCGCCCTTGACGGCGTTGTCGACGGCATTGAGCAGCACATGCACCTCGCCGATGAGCGAGAGCGTGTCGTCCAGCGGCGGCTTGCCGCCTTCGGGCGCGCTCACCAGCCGGCGCAAGCCGACGAAGCGGTCGTCGACGATGCTCTCGATGCGCGGGCCGCTCTCGGGCTTGCGGGGCGCGACGGCCCCTGCGAGCGCTTCGCGCCCGCGGCGCACCAGATCGGTGGCTGTGCCCTCGGCCTTTTCGATCACGGTTTTGTTCGAGGCGGCAAGCAGCGTGGTCTCGCGCGACATCGCCTTCATCAGCGGGGGCAGCGGACTGTCGGGCGCCGACAGCAGCCGCGCCATCTGGATCGATTGGTTGAGACTGGTGAGCGGCTGCAGGCGCACGTCGGCAATGAAGGCGTCCCAGATCGCCGCGTACTCGTTCAGGTAGATGCGTCGCACATCGTCGAGCAGCGGGTCGGCGGCGCGCAAGGCGGTGGCCGCATCACGCGGGGGCGCGGCGATGCCCAGCACCCAGGGCTGCTCCTCGGCCAGCTGCTCCGCCACGCGCGCCACTTCCTTCTGGAAGCCGCGGTGGTAGCCGTCATACGAAAAGAGCCCGGGCACGCCGCGCGTGAGAGGTGCCCCGCTGGCACGGGTGAACACGAGGGCGGCGCTGCTGCCGGCAGCGCGCACGACAGTGAACTCCGGGAACTCGCTGCCCAGTCCCTGGTGGCGCATGCGGTTGTAGATGCGCTGCGGCAGTGTCACGGTGGACAGACGGGCGCGATGGAGCTCGATCAGCTGCTTGTCCTCGGGCAGCGGCGAGACGACCGCCCCTTCCGCGAGCAAGGCGTCGAGGTGATCGGTGAGCTGCGCACGCTGCTCGGCGTCGATGGAGCGCCCGAGCTCGGCATCCCAGTCGGCTTCGACATAGCTCTTGAGCGCCTGCGCATCGAAGTGCTCCACGTCATGCAGCATCAGGTAGGCCTTGAGCGCTTCATACAGGCTGTCGGGCGCGGTGCCCGCCTGGCGCATCTGTTCCTCCACGCGCAAGGCGATGCGCGGCAGCACCGCGTCGACCAGCATGCGTTCGTAGGCCGTGCGCGCGGCACTGTCGAGCTTGGGGCCCTGGTACAGGCCGAAGCCCAGCGACCACGGCACGGGCTCGCCTGCGCCCGCGAGGCTGCGCGTGGCGGCGAGTGCGGGCGCCACGGGCAGGATGTCGGGCGAGGCCCGGTTGGGCGTGGACTGCACGAGCTGGCGCACGCGGTCCACGCGCTGGGCCACATCGTCGATGTAGCGGCGGTTGTTCAGGTAGCTCACGGTCCACGCGGTCAGCGCGCCGACGGTGAGGGCGCCCACGGCGGCATAGCTGCCCACCGCGAGCAGCCGGCGGCGCCGCTCCCACCGGAGGTTGGTGCCGGCCAGGCCGCTCTCGGCGAACACCACCTCGCCCAGCAGTCGGGTGAGGAAGTAGCTCTTGCCGCTGGCCTGGTTGGGCGCGATCACGGCGCGTTCCAGCCGGTAGCTGCGCGCGATGGAGCCCAGCACGCGGTCGATCGGCGTGCCTTCCTGCGTGCCGCTCATGAAGTACACGCCGCGCAGGAAGGGCTCGGCCTCGTAGGGCGAGGGCGAGAACACCACGTCGAGAAACTCCTGCAGCACGCCCTTCATCCCCGCGAACTGGTTCGCGAAGCCGTAGATGTGCGCACGGCGCTGCGCATCGCGCTCGCGTTGCAGGCGGTCGATGAGGCCATCGTTCAGGCGGGCGAGCAGGGCATCGAACTCCTGGCCGAACCGCTGCAGCGAAGGCGTGGTGCCTTCCTGCACGGGGAAGGTGGCGCCCCAGGGCGTGGCGCGCTGGTCCTTGTCGAGCGTGGCGAAATAGTCGGTGAAGCCCGCCAGCAGATCGCTCTTGGTCACCAGCAGGTAGATCGGGAAGCGGATGCCCAGGTGCTCGTGCAGCTCCTGCAGCCGCTGGCGTACCGTGCTCGCGTGCTCGCGGCGCTCGGCGGGGCCGCGGGTGAGGAGGTCGGTCACGGACACGGTGACCAGCACGCCGTTGACCGGCTGGCGCGGACGGCCGCGCTTGAGCAGGCCCAGGAAGCCGCCCCAGGTGGCGCGGTCGTTCTCGCGGTCGCTGTCTTGCGTGGTGAAGCGGCCGGCGGTGTCGATGAGCACGGCCTGATCGGTGAACCACCAGTCGCAGTGGCGCGTGCCGCCCAGGCCGCGCACGGCATGGTCGCCCACGCGGGGCGCGAGTGGGAAACGCAGGCCGCAGTTGTGCAGCGCCGTGGTCTTGCCCGAACCTGGGGCACCAATGATCAGGTACCAGGGCAGCTCGTAGAGGTAGCGCCCGCCGAGCTTGGCCGACCACCCCGAGAGCACGCCGCCCGCGCCGAAGCGTGCGCGCCGCAGCGTCTGCATGGCCTGCTCGAAACGCTGGCGCACGGCCGCCAGGTCCGGGCTTTCGGCGTCGGAGGTGTCCGCTGCCGGTGACGCGGCGAGAAGCTGGTTCACCACTGCCGCGTTGCCCTGCCTGGCACGCCATGCCTTCCACGCGGCAAGCCCCACGAACAGCGCGACGACGATGCCGATGGTCAGCCAGCGCGAGGACTCGGTTTCCAGCGGCCGTGCATCGGCGATGGCGACGAGCGGACCGACGATCCAGATCAGCAGGGCCAGCGCGAGCAGCAACACGGCGGCCAGCACCCAGCGGTTGAACACCCATCCCAGAAGCTTGCTCATCGTGCGGTTCCTGCCTGAGGCCTGGCGCCCGCCTCGCCGCTGCGGCCCACGAAGAGGGTGACCTCCACACGGCGATTCATGGCGCGGTTGGCCGCGGTGTCGTTGGCCACCACCGGCTCGGCGTCGGCACGCCCTTCCGCGCGGATGCGCTCGGCCGCCACCTTGCGGGCGATGAGGAGCTCGCGCACGGTCTTCGCCCGCTCTTCGGAGAGGTGCCAGTTCGAGGGGAAACGCGCAGTGCGGGCGATCGGCTGGTTGTCGGTGTGGCCGGTGACGAGCACGCTGCCGCCCACTTGCGCAAGCGCATCGGCGATGCGCCCCATCAGCGCTTCACGCTCGGGCAGGAGTGTGGCGCTGCCGCTCGCGAAGGCGCCGTCGCCGCGGATCACGACCACGCTGCGGTCGATCTCGTCGCGCACTGCCACCAGCCCCGCCTTGATGTCGGGCTGGAGGAACTGTGCGAGCCGGGGCTGGGGCGCGGGCTGCGGCGCAGCCACCACCGGCGGCGTGAGCCGCAGGCTCTGGATCTGGCCGTACACCGGATCGGAGCGATCGTGCAGCGACGACAGGAAGCCGAGGTAGGCGCCCATGAGCACCAAGGCCGAGACGGCCGCGGCGGCGGCGAGCGGCAGCCAGCTGTAGGCGGCCCGGCGGACCGCGGCCTGACCCTGCCAATGCTGTGCCAGCGCACGAGGGTAGTCGCCGCGCTGCTGCTTCAGGATTTGCGCCAGCTTGTCGCGCACGGCTTCGAGCTGGGCCCGGCCGTTCTCGATGACCCGGTAGCGGCCCTCGAAGCCCAGCGACAGCGCGCTGTAGATCAGCTCCAGCAGGTCGCGGTTCACATCGGGCTTCTCGGCGAGGCGGGCCATGAGCTGGAACACCTTCTCGCCGCCCTCGGCCTCGTTGTGGAACATGGTGAGCAGGCTGTGGCGTGCCCATGCGCCGCTGCCGCCCCAGGGCGTGCTGGCGGCGGCCTCGTCGATCATGGTGCACAGCACATAGCGTGCGGCCATCACCCGCTCGGGAGCGATGCCTTGCGTGGAGGCGCGGCTGGCGAAATCGCGGATGCCCTGCGCCAGCGCATTGCGCAGCGCGGCCGGATCGTCCATGTGGCGCGTGGCGCGCAACTGGGGCACGAGCAGCAGCAGCCGGTTGGCGAGCGCCACCAGCGGGTTCAGCCCTTGATCGGGCGCTGCGGCCTCCGGCTGGCTCGGCAGCTCCGGGCTGGGGGGCGCTTCGGTCGTGGGGGGCACGAGGCCCGCCCGGCCGCCGGGGTTGGGTTTGATGAACGTTCGCTGGTCGTCGAACCCGGCGAACGGGTCATTGAAGGCAGACGGCTCCATGTGTTCCTTGTGCCGTCATGGGCGGATCGCCCACAGCTCCAGTTCCAGCTCCGGAAACTCGCCGGCTACGTGCATCGCGAGGCTGCCGCTCTTTTCGAGCTGCTTCCACAGCTCGCCGCCGCGATCGAGCTCGAAGTAATGGAACCCGGCATGGAAAGGGAGCTGGCGGGGTGCGGTGGGCAGGGCGCGCAGCCCGATGCCGGGCAGCGCGAGATTCACCAGGTCACGCAAGCGCTCGGGCGGACCGAGCTTGCATTGCGCCGGCAGGCGCCCGCGCAGGTGTTCGGCCGGCATCTGCGCGTTGGCCGCCAGCACGAAGCTGGCGTGGCGGGCCAGCTCGGCATCAGGGAACACGGCCATGCGCACGCCGTGCGCGCGCTCGGCGAGGTCGATCTGGATCGCGTTGCGCTCCAGCACCACGGAGAGCATGCGTCGCAGATCGGCGATGACCGGGGCGAAGCTGGCCTGCAAGTCGTCGTGGAGGTACAGCGGGTACTCGGGCGGGCAGCGTGCCTCGCTCGTGAAAGTGGCGAGGTCGCCGGCCAGTTGCAGGCAGGCGAGGTGCAACTCGCGCGGATGCACGTGGGGCGCCAGTGCGTGCTGCCGCAGCACCGGCTCGGCACGATTGAGCGCTTGCAGCATGAGGAAATCGGCCATCTCGGACACGCCGTGCGACAGCTGGCCCATGCGTGCGCCCAGCGCGCGCGAGCGTTGGAGCACCAGGCCGTGCAGCAGCTGCGCGTCGGCGCTGAGCTGCGCCGTGGCGTCGATGCGGGTTTGCGGCGGGATGTAGCCGCGGTCGAGCACCACCTGATCGTCGCTGCGGCGCTCCAGGATGCGGGCGACGCCGAGCAGGGCGTACCCGTCGGTCGCATCCTTGGCGCGCAGGAGGCGCAGCTCCAGTGCGCCGGTCTGCACGGTCTCGGGGTCGTCGGTGGCGTTGGTGTGGTCGCGCAGCTCCTCGCTGGCCGCGAGCCAGCGGCTCGGCTCCTGGCGCTCTTCGCCATCGAAGCGCACCTGGGTCACGCCTTCGCGCGCCAGCGGCACGGCGAGGTAGACGATCTCGCCCTTCAGGTCGGCTGGCACGTCCAGCGGCGCGGGCAGAGCATCGTGCTGCGGCATGGCGTAGGGCGTGCCATCGGGCAGGATGCCGCTCGCCCGGGCGAGGCCCAGCCGGCCTACCGCGAGCAGGCCCTCGTCGAGCGCGAGCTCGAAGTGGCCCCAACCGTGCGGGCCCGTGGCTCGTGCGCGCATGTCGAGCAGGTAGTCGACGTGCCGCGCTTCCTGCTGAAAGTGGTGGGGCAGCAGGAACATGCCCTGCGACCAGACGACGCGGCTGTGCCGGCTCATGGCTGCACCCTCGCGCACGGCGGGCGCCCCGGGCGCGGCGTGGAGCCGGCCAAGCTCATGTGCAGCCCGGCCCTCATCGGTTCACGCTGGCCTCGATGGCCAATTCACCGGCGCGGATCGTGATCTCGTGCTTCTTGCCCGGCTGCACCGGCACCACGCTGCGCCAGCGTGCATGCTCGATGTCGCGGTAGGCCGCCATCACGCCCAGGAAACGGGTATCGGGCGACAGTGTCTTGCTGTAGCCCTTCGATTCGCCCGGGGCCAGGACGAACTCCTCGCGGCCCACCAGATCGGCCGCCAGCTCGTCCTGGTCGCGCTGATACAGCGACATGAAATCCGCGCTGTTGAAGACCGCGGCCGATTTCAGCTCGTACACGCGCAGAAGCAGCGGCGAGGGCCGCTTGCTCGCGCTCGGGTTGGCCTGCAAGGAGGCCTCGATGGTGCCCTTGACCTGCGCAGGCTTGGGCGGGCCGCCCGCGCAAGACGCCAGCACCACTGCCATGCCCACCGCCAAGCCTTTCAGGGCCAAGATCCTCACGTGTGTGTTCTCCGGTCGTGCGCCGGGCAGCATAGCCACGGGCATGCCTTGCGCTGCGTGACTTAGGTAATCGCACGACCCGTTTTCCTGGGCGGTGCAAGGGCGCGCCGGGGCCAGGGCTGCGACGGCGGCTGGGTGTGGCGCGGGAGCAGAACCCCCCGCCGCACAGGGGTGGATGACCGGCGTTGACTCACGAGGCGAAGGTCGCTCGCGACCGCTTCGCAGCGTGGCACTTGCATACGGAAGCCGGTGCTGCGGCCGGGGCGATGGGTATGCTGCGCCCATGGAGAACCCAGGCTTGAAATGCGAGTGCGGCAGCCCTTTCCCTTATGCCGGCTGTTGCGGCCGCTACCACGCCGGTCCGCTCCACCTGCGGGCGCCGGATGCCGAGGCGCTCATGCGTTCACGCTACAGCGCCTATGTGCGCGACCTCACGGGCTACCTGCTCGACACTTGGCACCCCAGCACTCGCCCCGCCGTGCTGGAACCCCATCCACCCGGGCTGCGCTGGTTGGGACTCCAGGTGCGCCGGCATGCGGTGCAAGACGCCGAACATGCGACGGTGGAGTTCGTGGCTCGCAGCAAGTGGGGTGGCCGCGCGCAGCGTCTGCAGGAGATTAGCCGCTTCGTGTGCGACCAAGGGCGCTGGTACTACGTGGACGGCGATATCCGCTGAATCGGCCGGCGAAGGCTGGTGTGGTCCGAGACGGAGTTCGTCGGGGCTGACCACGCTGACCGCGTAGAGAAATGCACTCGGTTTCGTTTGTCGCACGGGTGGTGGCCGCGGTGGCTGCCCCTCATGCGCTGGTCTTTCGCATTGACGAGCTGCTTGTCCTTAG
This sequence comes from uncultured Burkholderiaceae bacterium, assembly GCA_966251135.1. Lineage (GTDB taxonomy): Bacteria > Pseudomonadota > Gammaproteobacteria > Burkholderiales > Burkholderiaceae_C > Albitalea. Next base: position 1,633 of record CBINKC010000147.1, on the reverse strand, counting down.
ACCCGGCAATCCCCCAGGTTCGAAGAGGCGCACGTCAATCTCTGGAAGCGCCTCGAACGCAGCTTCGATCAACGGGTGTACTTCTGCCCAGTCGAGACCGCCGTTCCCGCAACCCAGCGGCGGGATCGCAATCGACTGAATGCCCAGGCGCCGCACCTGCGCCACCAGGTCGACCAAGCCGTCGCGGATGAACGCCATCTTGGAGGCACCACGCCAATGGTCCTTGGTGGGGAAGTTGACGATGTAGTTCGGCTTCGCCAAGCCGCCGGAGTCGTGGATGAACATGCGGCCTGGTCGCACCTGCCCGGCCTTGCAAGCTGCGGTGTACTCAGCAAAGTTGTTGGGCCACGTGCTCTTGAACTGCAAGGCAATTCCTTTGCCCATCACACCAACGCAGTTCACCGCATTCACGATCGCGTCAACGTCGTTCAGCTTCAACAGATCGCCCTGGGTCAAGCTGATCACGATGCCCGTCCTCTCGAAAGATGTCTGATTTCCTTCATGGCAGGTCACAGCGCAGAAGTCGTTCATCGTGCGGCGCACCGCGCAGCTCCAGGCGTAGCCAGGGTGACTTCTGCAACTCCGGTGGCGGTCGTGTCGTGGTGGTCACGATGTATTGGAAGGCCGACGCGGATGCCCCTTCCAGTTCGCGCACCACGTCAAACAAACGGTGATAAACGCTGGGCAGCGTGATGGCCAACGGCGCCGGCCCGAACAAATCAGGCTGCGCGGGCATGAACAAAGTCCACGGCCGCCGTGGGCAACAAGGGCAAGACCGCCTCGACGCCATGGGCTCGCAGATACGCCACCACCCAGCCGGCGCGGCCATCGGGCCAGCCGGTGGTGTCCACGCGGTCCGCTCCCGGCCCAAGGGCCCAGGTGTCCTGCGGGCCGGAGCCCGACGCGACCAGGTCGCCACGCGCCCGCAGGCCGGCCAGGGCGCGGCGCCAAGGGGCGTTGACGGCTGGTTGCAGAGCGGCCACCGAGGCCGGCAAGGGATCGGCTTCAGCACCCACCAGGCGGCGCCATGGTGCGGCGTCATGGGCTGGCAGTGCGGCGGTGAAGAGGCGCGGCTGAAGGCACAGCATGGCCGCGAGGCGCGCTTGGTCCTGAGGCATGGGTTGGCCCCAGGCTTTCAGCACGGCGACGAGCAGCGCCGCCGTCACGTGCTCGTCGGTTTGCACGCTTGCGGCCCATGCGCCTGCGGGCAGCGCGGCCCCATCGGGATGCACGGCGGGCAGCGGGGCGGACGGGTTCGCTTGTTTGCTTCGAGGCCGGCCGCGTGGCGCCTTCGTCGCCGCGGTCGGTGTCTTGGCGATGCGCTGGAGCAGGACGCTGGCAGGTTCGTCGTTCGGGTCTTGCTGCACCAGCTCGCCGCGGAAGGCTTTGGCCAGCGTCAGCGGGGTGAGGCGTCGGGCTAGGGTTGTCGCAGATGCGTGGTGGGCTTCGATGCGGTCGGCCAGGTTAAAGAGCGCTTCAACGCGGCTGACGATTTCAGCTTGTGCATGACTGCTCGGCAAGCGAATCGGCACGGAAGAGACTTTCGAAATGCTGAGGGTGTATAGCCCAGTTGTCGTGCCAATCCACCGAACTTAATCCTCACCCCTTGTATGCCTGACTCGGATGAGGCTTG
>CBINKC010000146.1:0-10426 GCA_966251135.1 uncultured Burkholderiaceae bacterium | reverse complement strand
GGGCTTCATGGCGAGGATGCGCCTCAGGTGCCAGGCCTGGTAGTGCTGCGTCTCGTAGGGGATGGGCGGGCGCGGTCCGACGAGGCTCATGTCGCCCTTGAGCACGTTGAAGAACTGCGGCACCTCGTCGATGCTCGTCTTGCGGATGAGCCGGCCGATGCGCGTGATGCGAGGGTCGGACTGCAGCTTGTAAGGCACGCCGCCGGCCGCCCCGGGCGCCGGGGCCGCGCCGCGGATCACGCCGCTGACGTACTCGCGGTGGACGCCGTCGTCCACGTTCGCCACCATCGAGCGGAACTTGTAGAAGGTGAACGGCACCCCGCCGCGGCCGAGCCGCGTCTGCTTGTAGATCACCGGGCCGCGCGACGTGAGCGCGATGGCCGTGGCCACCAGCAGCATCAGCGGCGACAGCAGGACGATGGCGAAGAGCGCGCCCGCGATGTCGAGGCAGCGCTTGGCGGGATAACCGCTGCGCACGCGCGCCATGCCCCAATCGACGAAGGGCTGGAATGGCAATTCGCCCGGCGGGGCTGCCGCTGCACTCTCGGCCACGCTCTTGAACAAGTCGTCAGGGTACGTGGCCGCGACAGTGGTGAATGGCAGGCCGGCGGCCTGCGCGCCGATCTTCCCGGTGAACCCCCTGCGGCCTTGCTCGCCGGTGTCGGGGCACAGCACCGCGATGGTGTCGCCCACGTGGCCCGCGATGTCGGTTTCGCGCTTGGACGAGCACAGCAGTTCGAGCAACTCGTGTTTGCACCGCGCGGCATGCTCATGCGCCCCGTGCAGACGGTAGATGACGAGCGAGAGCGCCGCGTGCGATCGCTCGCTGCGCCGCATCTCGCGTCGCAGGGCATGCAGGAACTGGTCTGCCGGCAACGCACCGGGATAGTGCGTTCCCGGCTTGGGTTGCGCATGCTGTGTCTGTGCGGGAGAGCCGTGGGGCAGGATGTCACGGGAGGTGTCCGACCGTGCACCGTGCTTCGAGGACCGCCCCAGACGCGAACCAAGACGGTTCACCGTCGGCGTCGAAGATCCGTTCTCAGAGCTCAAGGCAGTTCTCCCAAAACAGCTGGAGAGCTTGAACAGGGACGGTCCGGAGGTCGGACTGTCCGTGCACGCCTGCGCCCTGATTGAATGATCTTCAACGCCGGCATCCGCTTGCGGACGCCGTGTTTGAGGCGCCAAGGTTGCGCGCTTCACGAGACCCCTGCAAGGGGGCCCCCGGGGTTGGGCCCTCCCCTCGAATGAGGGAAGGGAATCTCCCAAAAGCGTCTGGATTGACCTTGGGATGAAACTGCCCTCGCGATGCAAGACCGGGCCATGTGCACATGTGCACATGAGCAGGGCGCGCCGCCGTTCATCAGCGCAGGGAGCAGTCAAAGCGCAGGAGCAGTACTTGATGAACAACGCCGTGGAAGCGTGTGCCGGCCATGCCTCGAAGGTTGCGCGCACCGTCGCCCGGCATCGTCGGCTGGCGCTCGCCGCATTCGCCATCGCTGCGCTGGCAGGCGTCCTGGTCATCAGCCGCGTGCCCGACCGCTACGAAGCCAGCGCCGTCGTCTACGTCGACACGCAGACGGTGCTCAAGCCCCTGATGACGGGCCTGGCCCACCAGCCCGATGTCGACCAGCAACTCGGCATGCTGGCGCGCACCCTCATCTCCAAGCCCAACGTGGAGCGCCTGCTGCAGGCTCCCGGGCTGGAGATCGACGTGTCGTCGCGCGATGCGCGTGCAGCGGCGGTGGGCCGGCTGCGCAAGCAGATCAAGATCGAAAGCGCCGGCTCGACCAATCTCTACGAGATCAGCTACCGCGGAGGAAGCCCCCGCCATGCGCAGCGCGTGGTCGAGGCGACGGTGGATCTGTTCGTGCATGCCGGCACGCGCACGCAGGCGCGGGAGGCGCAGGACGCGGGCCGTTTCATCGACGAACAGGTCCGTGCCTACGAGGCCAAGTTGATCGAGGCGGAGAACCGGCTGAAGGAATTCAAGCTGCGCAATTTCGGCGTCGCGGGTCAGCCCGGCACCACCAACGAAGACCTCTACAAACGCATGTCGGCATTGGCCGACGGCGTGAGCCGGCTGCGTGTAGAGCTGGCCGGCGCCGAGCGCACGCGCGATGCTTTCCGGCGCGAGATCGCATCCGAGGAGCCGCGGGCACTGGTTGAGCTGCCCATCACGCCCAACGCTGCCGGCGCCGTTCCGCTGGATGCGCGCAGCCGGCTCGCGTTGCAGAAGCGGCAGCTCGCCGAAATGCGCATGCGCTACACCGAAGCGCACCCCGACGTGGTGTTCGCGCGGCAGGTCATCAAGCAGCTGGAGGCGGAAGCAGCGGCCGAGGCGCGTGCTTCGCCCGGCAGGCGGCCCCGCGGCGTGCCCTCGGCCAGCAATCCCGTCTACACGCAGTTGCGCATCTCGCTGGCCGAGGCCGAGGCCAAGGTGGAATCGCTGCGCTCGCAGCTCGTGGCGCAGCAGCAGCAGCTCGAAGAGGTGAGGTCGGTGGCCGCGCGGGTGCCGCAAGTGGACGCCGAGTTCGCGCAGCTGAACCGCGACTACGAAGTCATCCGCAAGAACTACGAGCAGATGGTGGGCCGGCGGGAGTCGGCTTCGCTGGGTGCCAAGCTCAACCAGTCGGCGCAGCTCACCGAGTTCCGCCTCATCGAGCCGCCCAGCGTGTCGCAGACCCCCGTGCTGCCGAGCCGGCTGCACCTGTCGCTGGCCGCGATGCTCGCTGCACTGGCGGCGGGCATCGGGGCGCCGCTCGTGATCGAGCGGCTGAGGCCCGGCTTCGAGGAGCCGGAAGCCTTGGCCATGTTTGGCGAGCGGCCCGTCGTGGGCGCCGTGCCGGCGCTCGTTACCGAGCAGGGCCTGCGCGCGCAGCGCGCCTCGGCGCTCGGGTTCGCGGCGGCTTTCGGCGTGCTGTTCATCGCGCAGGTGCTGTGGGTGGCGTGGATCGCGTCCGCCTCGGCGCTGCGCTAACGCAAAGGCGGGTCACATGGGCGTCATCGATCAAGCAAGCAAGCGCCTGGAGGAACTGAAGCGCGCGGGCATCTCCCTGCCGCGTGCCGCTACCGGCCTTGCGCGGCGCGGCGAAGTGCATGCGCGACGGACTCTGGGGGCCGCCCTCGGTGCAGCGGCAAGCGAAGAGCCGCGCATGAGCGTCATGCTCGACCTCGCGCGGCTGGAGCAGGCCGGGCACCTCGTGCGTCCCGAGACGCGGTCGGCCCTGGCCGAGCAGTTCCGCTACATCAAGCAGCCGCTGTTGAGGAACCTGCGCGCCCTGGACGACCTGCACGACCGGCAGTCCCTCGTCATGGTCACGAGCGCGCTGCCTCGCGAAGGCAAGACCTTCTGTGCCATCAGCCTCGCGCTCAGCATCGCGGCCGAGGTCGACACCTCGGTGCTGCTCGTCGATGCCGACGTGCTGGCCCCCTGCGTGCTTCAGCGGCTGGGGGTGCGCGCCGACAAGGGCCTGCTCGATCTGCTGATGGATCCGGGGCTCGCGCTGTCCGATGTGGTGCTGGGGACCAACGTGCCCGGGCTGCGTTTGCTTCCGTCCGGCACGCAGACCACCCTGTCGACGGAGCTGCTGGCCAGCGACGCCATGGAGGAGTTGCTCGGCTCGCTTGCCGGTGACGCCCCCCATCGCGTGGTGATCTTCGATGCGCCGCCGCTGCTGATGACCAACGAGGCCCGCGTGCTCGCCTCGCGCGTGGGGCAGATCCTGCTGGTGGTCGAGGCGTACAACACGCCGCGCAGCGTGGTCGGCCAGGCCTACGCGGCGGTGGCGCAGTGCGAGACGGTGATGGCCGTGCTCAACCGGGCACCGCAACCGGCGATTCCCCTGGGCTATGGCTATGGCTACGGCTATGGCGGGGTGTCGACGCGAGAGACGGCCCCTGCGGCACGCGGCCCGGCGACCAGCCAGGAGTGACACCATGACCCTGGGATCCAGATCCACTGGGCACTGTTGCCTGCAAGGGTACCGGCATCGGCATTGGCACTGGCAGTGGGGCATGCGCGTGGCCAGTCTGTGCCTGCCGCTCGGCTTCACCGGCTGCGGCGGGTCGGACCCGCCGCCGTCCAGCGGTTCCAGCGGTGTGCTCGCCAGCACGGCTACCGAGGCGGCTGCGCAGCAGGCCGCCGCGCCGGCCGCCGCTGCGCGCCGCGCGGCGCGTTCGTACCACCGCAAGGGCGTCACGGCGATCGCGGCCGGGCCCGATGGCAAGGCCGTCGCGGTGGCGCATGCCGATGGACGCATCCGCATGCTCGAACCTGCTGCTGGTGGCGAGATCAAGTCGCTCAAGGGGCCGGGCGGTTCGGCGCCGGTGAGCCTGGTGTTCGGCGGTGGCAGCCGCTACGTGATCGCCGCGGGGCGCGACAGCGTCGCGTATGGCTGGCGCGCGGACACCGGCGAGCGCAGCTTCACGCTGCACGGCCATGAGCACCCGCTGCGCGCCCTGGCGGCGAGTGCCGATGGCGAGTTCATCGCCACGGCCGGCGAGGAGACGCGCGTCCTGCTCTGGAACGGCACGACCGGCAAGCTGCTGAACGCGCTTGGGGGGCACACGGCCTTCGTGAACGCGCTGGCCTTCAGCCCGAACGGGAAGCGGCTCGCCAGCGGCGACGCGCTCGGGCGCATCCTGGTCTGGGACACGGCCAGCGGCCGGCTGTTGCACACGTTGCCGGGCCATGCCGACGAGGTGACCGCGCTCGCCGTCAGTGTCGGCAACGATCTGCTCGCCAGTGCCGGCGAGGACGGCAAGGTGTTGCTGTGGGATGTGGCCGCCGGCCGGCAGGTGCATGCCTTCACGGGCCAGCAGGCGCCCGTGCGCAGCCTCGCCTTCGACAAGGCGGGCTCGCGGCTGGCCGCTGGTGCCGCCGACGGCCATGTGCTGGTGTGGGACATGGCCACGCGCACGCTGGCGCAAGACCTCGTGCGTTCGGCGACCGGCATCAACGCCGTGGCGTTCGCGCTGGAAGACGGGTCGAGCCTGCTGGCGGGCAACGAGACGCACGACGTCCTGGCCTGGCGGTTGCCCGGTCGCCGATAGGAGACCCCTCAGATGTCGCGCGATGCATGGTGGCGAGCCGCGTGGGCGCGGCTCTTCATGGCGGTCTTCGTGTGGTGCGTGTCGATCGGAACCGCATCCACTGCCCGCGCGGCCATCGACCCGGCGCAAGGGCCGGGCGGGCCCATCCTCGTCATCACCTCTGGCTCGTCGCCCTACAGCACCTACTACGCCGAGATCCTGCGCACGGAGGGGTTCAATGCCTTTGCCGTGGCCGATATCGGCGGCGTGAGCGCCAGCACGCTGTCGGCCTACGACGTGGTGGTGCTCTCGAAGATGGTCTTGAGCTCGACGCAGGCGACGATGCTCACCAACTGGGTCAACAACGGCGGCAACCTGATCGCGATGGCGCCGGACCCGCAGCTCAACGGCTTGCTGGGTCTCACGCCCACCGGGGGCACGCTGTCCAATGCCTACCTGCAGGTCGATACGTCGACCAGTGTGGGCAACGGCATCGTGTCGCAGACCCTGCAGTTCCACGGCACCGCGACCGCCTACAGCCTGAGCGGCGCCACGCGCCTGGCCACGCTCTACAGCAACGCGACCACGGCCACCGCCAACCCGGCCGTGACCCTGCGCAATGTGGGCAGCGGCAAGGCGGCGTCCTTTGCCTACGACCTGGCCACCTCCATCGTCTACACGCGGCAGGGCAACCCGGCTTGGGCCGCGCAGGAGCGCGACGGCTTCGCGCCCATCCGCTCGGACGACAAGTTCTTCGGCGCCCGCTCGGGCGACGTGCAGTCCGACTGGGTCGACCTCAGCAAGGTGGCGATCCCGCAGGCCGACGAGCAGCAGCGCCTGCTCGCCAACCTGATCCTCGGCATGAACGGCAGCAAGAAGCCGCTGCCGCGCTTCTGGTACTTCCCGCGCGGCGAGAAGGCCGTGGTCATCATGACCGGCGACGACCACGGCAATGGCGGAACGGTCGAGCGCTTCAACCAGTTCAAGTCGCAAAGCCCGTCCGGCTGCTCGGTGGCCGACTGGGAATGCGTGCGCGGCACGTCGTACGTCTACACCGCCACGCCGATGACGGATGCGCAGGCGGGCCAGTTCGTGAGCGAGGGCTTCGAGGTCGGCCTGCACGTGACCACCAATTGCGCCGACTACAGCCAGACCTCGCTGCAAGGCACTTTCGACCAGCAGGTGCCGGAGTTCCTCAACAAGTACCGCAGCGTCGGCCCGCTGCTCACTCAGCGCCACCACTGCATCGTGTGGAGCGACTGGAGTTCCGGCGCGCAGGTGCAGCTGAGCCGTGGCATGCGGCTGGACACGTCGTACTACTTCTGGCCGCCGGGCTGGGTGGGCAACGTGCCGGGCCTGTTCACAGGCTCCGCCATGCCGATGCGTTTTGCCAGGCTCGACGGCAGCATGCTCGATGTGTACATGGCGGCCACGCAGATGACCGACGAGTCGGGGCAGACCTACCCGTTCACCGTCGATACGCTGCTCGATCGCGCGGTCGGCTCCGCGGGCTACTACGGCGCCTACACCGTGAACGCGCACACCGATCTGGGCAGCTCGTCGGTGGCCGATGCGGTGGTGGCATCGGCCAAGGCGCGCGGCGTGCCCATCGTCTCGGCCAGGCAGATGCTGACCTGGCTCGACGCGCGCAACGCCTCGTCGTTCGGCGGGATCGGCTTCAACGCCGGCGTGCTGAGCTTCACCATCACCCGGGACCCGCAGGCCAACGGCCTGCAGGCGATGCTGCCGGTGCGCTTCGGCGGCGGCGCATTGAGCACGATCCACCTCGGCACGACCACGGTGCCCTTCACGACCAGCGTCGTGAAGGGCGTGGAGTACGCCTTCTTCACGGCCAACGCCGGCAGCTACACCGCGAGCTACAGCGGCGACACCGGCGCGCCCACGGTGGCCAGCCGCAGCCCGGCCCCGGGCGCCACGGGCGTGGGCGTGGACACGAGCGTGACGGCGACCTTCAGCGAGGCGATGGATGCCGCCACCCTCACCACCTCGACCTTCGAGCTGCGCAATGCGTCCAACGTCGTGGTCACGTCCACGGTGAGCTACGACGGTGCCACCCGCACCGCGACCCTGCGGCCCGCGAGCGCGCTTGCGGCATCGAGCACCTACACCGCCACCGTGCGCGGCGGAAGCACCGACCCGCGGGCCAAGGACACGGCGGGCAATGCGCTGGCCGCCAGCGTGACCTGGAGCTTCACCACCGGCAGCGCCCCCACGCAACCCGCCTGCCCGTGCAGCGCGTGGAGCGCCACGACCACGCCGACCACGGCCGCGTTCGACGACCCGGGTGCGGTGGAACTGGGCGTGAAGTTCCGCGCCAACGTGGCGGGCCTCATCACCGGCATCCGCTTCTACAAGGGCAGCAGCAACACGGGAACGCACGTCGGCAACCTGTGGGCCTCCAACGGCTCGCGGCTGGCCACGGCCACCTTCAGCAACGAAACGGCCACGGGCTGGCAGCAGGTGAATTTCGCGACACCGGTGGCCATCTCGGCCAACGTGGTTTATGTGGCTTCGTACTACGCGCCCAACGGGCATTACGCGGCCGACGGCGGCTACTTCGCGAGTGCCGGTGTCGACAACGGGCCGATCCACCTGATGAGCAATGGCGAGAGTGGCGGCAACGGCGTGTACGTGTACGCCTCGTCGAGCAGCTTCCCGTCGCAGACCTTCAATGCCACGAACTACTGGGTCGATGTGGTGTTCACCCCATCCACCGGGGGCGGCGGCGACACCACCGCGCCGACGGTGACGAGCGTGGCGCCCGCGCAAGGTGCCACGAACGTGGCGACCGCCGCCACCGTCACGGCCACCTTCAGCGAAGCAATGGATGCGGCGAGCATCACCGCTTCCAGCTTCGAACTGCGCAACGCATCGAACACGCTCGTCGCGGCCAGCGTGTCCTATGACACCACCACGCGCACGGCGCGTCTCACGCCCAGCGCCGCGCTGGCCGCTTCAGCCAGCTACACCGCCACCGTGCGCGGCGGCACGGCCGATCCGCGGGTGAAGGATCTCGCCGGCAATGTGCTCGCCGCGAACCTCTCGTGGAGCTTCACGACCGCCGCGTCGGGCGGGGGAGGGGGTGGCTGCACGTCGCCGCCCAATCCCGTCGTGGCCGAGAACTGCCTGCCCGGCAACCCGGCCAGCGAGTGGGACGTGAGCGGCGCGGGCGACCCGAGCATCCAGGGGTTCGCCACCGACATCAGCGTCAATCGCGGCAGCACCGTGTCGTTCAAGGTGAACACCAACGCCACGAACTACCGCTTCGACATCTACCGCCTGGGGTTCTACAACGGCGCGGGCGCACGCAAGGTGGCCAGCATCACGCCGTCGGCGGCGCTGCCTCAGCAGCAGCCTGCCTGCCTCAACCAGGGCACGACGGGGCTGATCGACTGCGGCAACTGGGCGACATCCGCTTCGTGGGCCGTGCCCGCCACAGCCACCTCGGGCATCTACTTCGCGAAAGTGATCCGCGCCGACACCGGCGGCGCGAGCCACATCGTCTTCATCGTGCGCGACGATGCCAGCACCTCACCACTACTGTTCCAGACCTCGGACACCACCTGGCAGGCCTACAACGCCTATGGCGGCAACAGCCTGTACACCGGCGCGCCGGTGGGGCGCGCCTACAAGGTGAGCTACAACCGCCCGTTCAACACGCGCGCCGTCGACAACGGGCAGGACTGGCTCTTCAACGCCGAGTACCCGATGGTGCGCTGGCTCGAAGGCAACGGCTACCACGTCAGCTACACCACCGGCGTGGACAGCGATCGCCGGGGCGACCTGATCCGCAGCCACCGGGTCTTCCTGTCGGTGGGCCACGACGAATACTGGTCGGGCACCCAGCGCGCCAACGTGACGGCGGCGCGCAATGCCGGCGTGCACCTGGCGTTCTTGAGCGGCAACGAAGTGTTCTGGAAGACGCGCTGGGAAGCGAGCATCGACGGCTCGAACACGCCGCACCGCACGCTGGTGAGCTACAAGGAGACGCACGCCAACGCGAAGATCGATCCGAGCACCTCGTGGACGGGCACCTGGCGCGACCCGCGTTTCAGCCCGCCGTCCGACGGCGGCCGTCCGGAGAACGAACTCACCGGCACGCTGTTCATGGTGAATGACGGCGCCACCACCTCGATCGCGGTGCCCGGCACGCTCGGCAGGATGCGCTTCTGGCGCAACACCAGCGTGGCGACGCTGGCCGACACGTCCACCGCCACGCTGCCCAGCGGCACGCTCGGCTACGAGTGGGATGTGGATGCGGACAACGCATCGCGGCCCGCGGGCCTCGTGCGCCTGACCACCACCACGGTGAACAACGCGCCCATGCTGCAGGACTACGGCTCGACCTATGCGCCCGGCACGGCCACGCATGCGATGACGCTCTACAAGCATGCGAGCGGCGCGCTCGTCTTCGGCGCGGGCACGGTGCAGTGGGCGTGGGGCCTGGATGCCACGCACGACCGCGCCGGCACGCCGGCCGACGTGCGCATGCAGCAGGCGATGGTGAACCTGTACGCCGACATGGGCGTGCAGCCGGGATCGCTGCGCACGGGCCTCGTCGCCGCCAGCGCGTCGACCGACAGTACTGCGCCTACGTCCACCATCACCTCGCCCACTTCGGGCAGCAGCACGCCGCCCGGAACGCCGATCACCATCCGTGGCACGGCCAGCGACAGCGGCGGCGCGGTGGGCGGCGTGGAAGTGTCGGTGGACGGCGGCACCACCTGGCGCCGCGCCACGGGCCTGGCCTCGTGGAGCTTCAACTGGACGCCTTCAGGCAGCGGCACGGTCAACATACGCTCTCGCGCCGTGGACGACAGCGGCAACATCGAGACGCCCTCTGGCGGCGTGAACGTGACGCTGGGCGCGCAGGCCTGCCCGTGTACCTTGTTCTCGCCCTCGGCCGTGCCCGGGGTGGTGAGCGACCCGGACACTGCCCCCGTGAACCTGGGCGTGCGGTTCACCAGCGAACAAAGCGGTTTCATCACCGGCATCCGCTTCTACAAGGGCAGTGCCAACACGGGCATCCACGTGGGATCGTTGTGGACGAGCTCGGGCGCGCTCCTCGCCTCGGCCACGTTCACCAACGAGACGGTGTCGGGCTGGCAGCAGGTGAACTTCAGCAGTCCGGTGGCGGTGAATGCGAACACGGTCTACGTGGCCTCGTACTTCGCACCCAACGGCCGCTACGCGGCGGACACGGGCTTCTTCGCCACGGGTACCGACAACCCGCCCTTGCATGCGCCGAGCGCGAACAACGGGGTCTACCAATACGCATCCACCTCGGCCTTTCCCAACTCGACGTTCCAGTCGACGAACTACTGGGTCGATGTGGTGTTCACCCCCGGTGGGGGTGGCGGGGGCGGTGCCGATA
>CBINKC010000145.1:0-10432 GCA_966251135.1 uncultured Burkholderiaceae bacterium | reverse complement strand
ACAGCCATAGCCCGGGCTATGGCGAGCATTTGCAACGCGGAGTGGCGCCATTTGCAGGGTACGAGCGGTCATGTCGGATTGCTTCTCAGCCTCTCAGAACTCGAGCTTCGACCCCAGTTCCACCACGCGGTTTGTCGGCAGGCTGAGGTAGTCGGCCGCAGCGGAGGCGTTGCGGTGCATGCCGGCGAACAGCTTCTCGCGCCAGCCCGCCATGCCGGAGGCCAGCGTGGGCACGATGATGTCGCGCGAGAGGAAATACGAGGTCTGCATCTCGTCGAGCGCGAAGTTGCGTTGAGGCAGCAGCTTGAGCGCCTGCGGCACGTCGGGCTCGTTCTTGAAGCCGAAGTGGAGGGTCACCTGCCAGCAGCCCTGCCCCAGCGACTTCATCTCCGCGCGGCGGTCGAAGGGGATCCAGGGCACCTCGTGGTGCTGGACCGTGACGAAGAAATTGGTCTCGTGCAGCACTTTGTTGTGCTTGAGGTTGTGCAGCAGCGCGTTCGGCGTGATGCCCGGCTCGCTCACGAGGAACACGGCCGTGCCCGGCACGCGCGCGGGCGGGCTGAGGAACACGGTCTCCAGGAAGGTCTGGAGGTCGATGGCATCGGTGCGCAGCCGCTCGGCCATGAGCGCGCGGCCCTCCTTCCAGGTCATCATCAGCGTGAACATCACCGCGCCGATGAGCAGCGGGAACCAGCCGCCGTCGAGCACCTTCACCACGTTGGCCGAGAGGTACGTGATGTCGATCAGGAAGAAGATTCCCGTGGCCGCGACGCACAGCACCCAGGGCAGGCGCCAGCCGTAGCGGATCACGAAAAACGTCATGACCGTGGTGATGGTCATGTCGATGGTGACGGTAATGCCGTAGGCCGAGGCGAGCCGGCCACTGGAGCCGAAGCCGATGACGGCGCCGACGATGCAGACATACAGTGCCCAGTTGACGAAAGGCACGTAGACCTGCCCCGTCTCGCGCACAGAGGTGTGCAGGATGCGCAGCCGCGGCAAGTAGCCCAGCTGGATCGCCTGCTTGGTAATGGAGAACGCGGCGGAAATGAGCGCCTGCGAGGCAATGACCGCCGCACCGGTGGCCAGCGCGATGAGCGGGTACAGCGCCCAGCCGGGGGCCATCTCGAAGAAGGGGTTCTCGACCTTGTCTGGCTCGCGCAGCAGCAAGGCGCCCTGGCCGAAGTAGTTGACGATCAACGCCGGCATGACGAGCGCGAACCACGCCAGGCGGATCGGCCGCTTCCCGAAATGGCCCAGGTCGGCATACAGCGCTTCGGCCCCCGTCACGCACAGCACCGTGAAGCCGAGCGCGACGAAGGTGACGGCGGGCTGCTCATAGGCAAAGCGCATCGCGTGATGCGGGCTCAGGCCCCACAACACGTCGGGCGTGCGGAAGATGTGCACGAGGCCGAGTACGGTCATGACGATGAACCACAGCGCCGTGATGGGCCCGAAGAACTTGCCGATGCCGCCGGTGCCGTGCCGCTGCAGCACGAACAGGCCGGTGATGACCACCACCGACAGCGGCACGATGTAGTGGGCGAGGCCCGGCGCCGCGACCTCCAGGCCTTCGATGGCGCCGAGCACGGACACCGCCGGCGTGATGACGCCATCGCCGAAGAAGATGGCCGTGCCGAAGATGCCCAGCGCGAGCAGCCGGGTGCGCAGCTGCGGCCGGCGCTTCACCGCCTGCGACGCCAGTGCCAGCATGGCGATCAGCCCGCCCTCGCCGTTGTTGTCGGCCCTGAGGATGAGGCCGACGTATTTCACGGACACGATGACCGTGAGGCTCCAGAACATGAGCGAGAGCACGCCCAGGATGTTCTGAGGGGTGAGCGGCACGTGACCTGGCGCGAACACCTCCTTGACCGCGTACAGCGGGCTGGTGCCGATGTCGCCGTAGACGACGCCCAGGGCGCCCAGCGTCAAAACCGCCAGGCTGGAACTCTTGCGATGCTGGACCACACGTTGCGCCGCGGCGCATGTGGGCCGCAGTGCCTTGTTGAGAAGCCGCGATTGTGCGCGAGACCGCGACCGGGTCCGGCCAGGAAGTGATTAGTCGTAGACCTCGGCGTCCGGATCCGTGGCCTCCAGCTCGTAGCTGGCCGCCACCATCGCCAGGCGTGCGATCACGCCGTACATGTAGAAGCGGTTGGGCACACTCGCACCCGGCTTGACGCCCGGGCGGGGCAAGTGGGTCGATTCAGCGAACGCCAGGGGCACGAAGCTGGCGCCCGGCGAGTTGAGGTTCTCGTCCACGCCGCGCTCGGCATTGACGCGGTAGAAGCCGCCGACCACATAGCGGTCGATCATGTAGACGACCGGCTCGGCCACCGCGTCGTGCACGCGCTCGTAAGTCGGCACCCCCTCCTGGAGGATGACCTCGCTCACCTCCTGGCCGTCCTTGATGATGCTCATCTTGTTGCGCGTGCGCCGGTTCAGGTCGGCCAGGTCCTTCGGGTCGCGCACCGTCATGATGCCCATCCCGTAGGTGCCTGCGTCGGCCTTGACGATGAGGAACGGCTTCTCCTGGATGCCGTATTCCTTGTACTTGCGCCGCACCTTGGCCAACAGCGCCTCGGCGTGGGTCATGAGGCAGTCCTGGCCCGTGCCGTCCGAGAAGTTGACCTCCCCACAGCGCGAGAACATGGGGTTGATGAGCCAGGGGTCCATGCCCAGCAGCTTGGCGAACTTCTTGGCGACCTCCTCGTAGGCCTGAAAGTGCTGCGTCTTGCGCCGCACCGCCCAGCCCGCATGCAACGGCGGCAGCACGTACTGCTCGTGCAGGCCCTCCAGGATCTTCGGGATGCCGGCGGAGAGGTCGTTGTTGAGCAGGACGGTGCAGGGATCGAAGTCCTTCAGCCCCAGCCGGCCCCTGTTGCGCACCAGCGGCTCCAAAGTGAGTGCATTGCCGTTCGGCAGCTCGACGGGGGTGGGCGCCTTGACACTCTCATCCAGCGAGCCCAGGCGCACGTTGAGGCCCGCCTGGTGAAAGATCTGCACCAGCCGCTCCATGTTCATCAGGTAGAAGCCGTTGCGCGTGTGGTTCTCCGGGATGAGCAGCAGGTTGCGCGCCTCGGGGCAGATCTTCTCGATGGCCGCCATCGCGGCCTGCACCGCCAGCGGCAGCATCTCGTCAGTCAGGTTGTTCCAGCCGCCGGGGAAGAGATTGGTGTCCACCGGAGCAAGCTTGAAGCCCGCATTGCGCACATCCACCGATGTGTAAAACGGAGGCGTGTGTTCCATCCATTCCAGCCGGAACCAGCGCTCGATGGCGGGCAGCGACTCGAGGATCCGCTGCTCGAGTTCGTTGATCGGGCCGGTGAGTGCGGTGATGAGATGAGGAACCATGGAAATCGGACCCGAGAGGAACAAAAGCCCCAGGGGAGGCCCGGGGCACAAGCTGCGCGCGCGGGGCACGCCGGAGGATTCTAGGCATTTGGGGTGCCCGGGCCGGTTCGCAAGCACCTGGGCGAATTTCACTGGTTGGCGCGTGAACCCTCCACGAGCGGGAAAGGCCGCCTTGCGGCGGCCTTTCCGTTGCGGCAAAAGAAAGCGCCGTTACTTGCTGTAGGCGGTCTCGCCGTGCGAGGTGATGTCCAGGCCCTCGCGCTCTTCCTCCTCGGTCACGCGCAGGCCGATCACCAGGTCGACCACCTTGAACGACACCAGCGCCACCACGGCCGACCACACCACCGTCATCGCGACGCCCTTGGCCTGGATCAGCAGTTGGTCCCAGATGCCGTTGGAGCCCACGGTCGCGGTCACCCAATCGGTCACCAAGCCCGGGCCGCCGAGCGCCTGGTGGTTGAAGACGCCGGTGAGCAACGCTCCCACGATTCCGCCCACGCCATGCACGCCGAAGACGTCCAGCGAATCGTCCGCGCCCAGCATGCGCTTGAGGCCCGTCACACCCCACAGGCACAGGAAGCCCGCCACCGCGCCGATGATCATCGCCCCGGCGATGCCCACGTTGCCCGCAGCCGGCGTGATGGCCACCAGCCCCGCCACCGCACCGGATGCGGCGCCCAGCATCGATGCCTTGCCCTTGAGCAGCGACTCGCCGATACACCAGGCCAGCACGGCCACGGCCGTGGCCGAGAAGGTGTTCAGGAAGGCGAGCGCGGCGCTGTTGCCCGCTTCGAGCGCCGAGCCGGCGTTGAAGCCGAACCAGCCTACCCACAGCAGCGAGGCACCCACCATGGTGAGCGTCAGCGAGTGCGGCGTAAACGCTTCCCTGCCGTAGCCGACGCGCTTGCCCACGACGTAGGCGCCCACGAGCCCGGCCACCGCGGCGTTGATGTGCACCACCGTGCCACCCGCAAAATCGAGCGCACCCCACTGCCAGATCAGGCCGGCCTTGGCATTCATCTGGTCGACCACTTCCGCGCCGGTATAGGCATCCGGACCCATCCAGTACCACACCATGTGGGCGATGGGCGCATAGCTGAAGGTGAACCACAGCACCATGAACAACAGCACGGCGCTGAATTTCATGCGCTCGGCAAACGCACCGACGATCAGGCAGCAGGTGATGGCCGCGAAGGTGGCCTGGAACACCACGAACACGATCTCGGGCACGACCACGCCCTTGCTGAAGGTCGCCCCCATCGCGAAGCTCCCTGACGCCGGGTCGAACACGCCCTTCAGGAACAAGCGGTCGAGGCCGCCGATGAACGCGTTGCCCTCGGTGAACGCCAGGCTGTAGCCATACACGAACCACAGCACCGAGATCAGCGAGAAGGTGACGAACACCTGCATCAGCACCGACAGCATGTTCTTGCTGCGGACCAGGCCGCCATAGAACAGCGCCAGGCCGGGGATGGACATCATGATGACCAGCACGGTGCACACCAGCAGCCAGGCGGTGTCGCCCTTGTCCGGCGTAGGCGCGGCTGCGGCAGCTGGTGCGGCGGCTGGTGCGGCATCAGCCGCCGGCGCGGCGGTGGTGGTGACCGCAGGAGCCGGGGTCGCGCCGGCCTGCGCTGCCGCGACGCCGGAAAAGCCGAGGGCGGCCAAGCCCAGGGCCAGTGTGGCAATGAGTTTCTTCATGGGGTCTCCGCGTGCGCGTCAGAGCGCGTCCTTACCGGTTTCGCCCGTCCGGATGCGGACGACCTGTTCCAGCGGCGATACGAAGATCTTGCCGTCGCCGATCTTGCCGGTGCGAGCGGCCGTCTCGATGGCTTCGATGACGCGATCGACGATGGCATCGTCGACCGCTGCCTCGATCTTGACCTTGGGCAGGAAGTCCACGACGTACTCGGCGCCCCGGTACAGCTCGGTATGGCCCTTCTGGCGGCCGAAACCTTTCACCTCGGTCACCGTCACGCCCTGGACGCCGATCGCGCTAAGGGCCTCGCGCACTTCGTCAAGCTTGAACGGCTTGACGATGGCAGTCACCATCTTCATGTCGAACCTTTCTGAGAGGAATGAAGACGGCCCGGTGACCGAGCCGCCACGGGATTACATGGACTTGCTGAGGGTCAGGATGAAGCGAGCCTTGTTGATGTCGCCGTAAAAGCTCTTCTTGGTAGCCCCAACGACGGCGCCCGCCAGGGAGAAGCCCGAGCCCATGTCGTAGGTGGCGCCGACCTTGTAGTCGGTGTAGTTCGGGATGCCGGCGTCATCGAGATCGCCGGAGTAATTCGTGTAGCCCACGTGGCCATTCAGCACGATGCCCTGCGCGATCTCATAGTTGGCACTGAGGTCGAGGTAGCCCGTGTTACGGCCCTTCGGGCGCGCCCCCCCGCTCACCGCCTGAATGGCTTCGCCAAAGCCGAAATAGTCCTTCGACACGGTGTGCGAGTACTTGGCGGTCAGGATGCTGAAGCTCACAGCGCCGTAAAGCTCGGTGGTGTTGAAGTCGACAGCCTTGTCCTTTTGCGGGTAGTAGTACTGCAGCACCCCCACGTCATAGCCCAGGCCCGCGGCCTCGCCCTTGTAGCCGCCGTAGAAGTCCATCTCCAGGCCGGAATTGGTGAAGCCGATGCTGGAGTTCCAGTTGCCGACATAGAAACCGCCGGCGGAAAAGTCGAAGCCGCCTTGCAGCGCGGGCTTGTTGCTGCCCTGGTCCTGCCCGCGGAACTTGTAGTTCGAGGTCAGCGCCACGTTGGCAGACATGCCCTCTGCGTGAGCCACCGCCGTGAAAGCCCCGGCGAGGGCCATGAGGGCAAGGGATTTCTTCATTTGAGATCTCTCCGGTATATGAGTTGGTTAGGTTCCCGGGCGGGTTTGCAGGTTGTGTGCCACCGTGTCGCTCACCATTTCGGCGTGCTGCACGCTGCACCTCGCCCGCTCCCGAGCATCCGGGCACCGAAGTAGAGCATTTTTCAAACTCCGCACGCGGCTGGTGCATTTCGCCCCCCCCCGGCGGGCGCCCCCCGTCAGGGCGCTCACTGCGTCGCCCGCCAGCCGACACAATGGCCGCCCACACGAAGAAGGGCGACGATGCCGCCCACGGGAGGAAGAACAAGATGTCGCTGGCCGTGCTCCACAGCCGGGCCCTGGACGGGCTGGCCGCACCACCGGTCACGGTGGAAGTCCATCTGGCCAACGGCCTGCCCAGCTTCACGCTGGTCGGGCTGGCCGACACCGAGGTGAAGGAAGCACGCGAGCGCGTGCGCGCCGCCATCCTCCACAGCGGGCTGGAGTTCCCGCACAACAAGCGCATCACGGTGAACCTGGCACCGGCCGACCTACCCAAGGAGTCGGGCCGCTTCGACCTGCCCATCGCTTTGGGCATCCTCGCAGCCAGCGGGCAGGTGGATCCTGCGCGCCTGGTCGGCTTCGAGTTCGCTGGCGAGCTGTCGCTGGCAGGCGATTTGCGGCCGGTGCGCGGCGCGCTCGCCATGGCATTGGCGGCACGCCGGGTGGCCTCACCGCCTGCACTGGTCCTGCCCCAGGCCAGTGCAGAGGAAGCGGCGCTGGCGCCGGGCCTCGCGGTCCATGCCGCGCGTCATCTGCTTGACGTGGTGCAGGCCCTGTTGCCCGGCGAGCAGGCGCAGCCCTTGCCGCTGGCCGCCGCCTGCCCGGTGGCCGAGGCGTCCAATCTGCCCGACCTGCGCGAGGTGAAGGGACAGGCCGGAGCCAAGCGGGCCTTGGAGATTGCGGCGGCTGGGGGTCACAGCGTGTTGATGGTGGGGCCGCCCGGCACCGGGAAATCCATGCTGGCGCAGCGCTTCGCTGGCCTGCTGCCGCCGCTGGAAGAGCCTCAAGCGCTCGAATCGGCTGCCGTGCACAGCCTCACCGGCAGCTTCGACCCCCGCCGGTGGATGCGGCGTGTCATGCGCGCCCCGCACCACAGTGCCTCCTCCGTGGCGCTGGTCGGCGGGGGCAATCCGCCTCGGCCCGGAGAAATCTCGCTCGCGCACGAAGGCGTGCTCTTCCTCGATGAACTGCCGGAGTTCCCGCGCTCGGCACTGGAGGCGCTGCGCGAGCCGCTGGAGAACGGGCGCATCGTGATCTCACGCGCCGCGCGCCAGGCGGAATTCCCGGCGCGCTTCCAGCTCATCGCCGCCATGAACCCCTGCCCTTGCGGCCACCACGGCAACCCGTTGCGCGCGTGCCGTTGCTCGCCGGAGGCGATCTTGCGCTACCAGGGGCGCCTCAGCGGCCCGCTCCTGGATCGCATTGACGTGCAAGTGGAGGTCCCGGCCGTGGCGCCGCAGGTCCTTGCGGCCGCGCCCGACGGGGAGTGCAGCGAACAGGTGGCCACTCGCGTGGCGGCGGCCCGCAAGCGCCAGCGCGAACGCCAGGGCGTGCTCAACGCCGCACTGGACGGTGACGGCATCGACCGCCACTGTGCGCTCGATGCAGCGGCCTCAAGCTTCCTGCAGAACGCCGCAGCACGCCTGGGCTGGTCGGCGCGCGGCTTTCACCGCGTGCTGCGACTGGCACGCACCATCGCCGACCTCGCCGCCGAGCCCACCCTGTCGGTGGCGCAGCTCGCCGAGGCGATCCAGTACCGGCGCGTACTCCCGGGGCAGTAGCGGACGCTCAGGCGCCGCTGGAAGTGCGCACCATTTGCGGCTCGGCGGACGGCGCGCGCGTGGTGTGGAACGTGTTGCCGTCCACCGTGACGCGCGAACCCGGGGTGGGTGCCGTCTTGCGGGTGAAGGTGCGTACGCTGCCGTCGTCCATGCGCACGCGCACTTCGTAGACCGTCTCGCTGCGGGCCTGCTTCTCGATCTCGTGGCCAGCCAGGCCGCCACCCACGGCGCCCAGCACCGTCATCGCCTTACGGCCGTCGCCCTTGCCCATCTGGTTGCCGACGGCGGCGCCCAGCACACCGCCGGCCACGGCGCCGATGCCGGTGCCCTGGCCCTTGACCTTCACTTCGCGCACGCCTTCGATCACACCGCAGTGGTTGCAGACCACGGCGGGTTGTGTCGCCAGCGGCGTAGCGGCCTGGCCCTGTGCCGCAGCGTGGGTCCGCTGCGCCTTCGACGATGTCTTGGGTGCGGGCTTCTCGCCCGCGAGCGCCTGGCCGGCCGGCGGCGACTCGGCCGCCAGCTGGCTGGTCGGTGCAGCCGTCTTGCTGGCATCCAACGCCCCGGCAGCTGGTTCCGTGCCGGACGGCCGCCATGCGAGGCCCGCAGCCACGCCGCCGGCAGCGATCGCCAGACCGCCCACCACCATCCAGACCGTGCGCATGGAACCGCCGCGCGCAGGCGCAGTGGCGATCGGCTCTTGGGTCAGCGTGCTCATGTGTGTCCTTTCTCGTTCGTCTCATTCGAATCGCCTGGCTCCAGGCGCCCGACGCTATTGGAACGAGAAAGGCTCCGCCTCCGTTGCCCGCAGACCCACTTCAGATGTAACGAGGTGCGGCGGGTAGGCGCTCGCTGCTCCCGCCGCGTGACGCAATCCGCAATCCGGCGCCAAGGACTACAGCAACGAAGCCAGCGAGCGTTGCACGACCGACACGTCGTGCCCGCTGCGCGCCGCCCAGTCGCGCAACTGGTCGTCGCCGATCCGGCCCACGTTGAAGTAGGTGGCCGCGGGGTGGGCCAGGTAAAAGCCGCTCACGCTCGCGGCGGGCGTCATGGCGAGGCTCTCGGTGAGGGCCATGCCCACCTCCTCGCAACGAAGGACGCGGAACATGTCCGTCTTCACGGCGTGGTCTGGGCAGGCAGGGTAGCCGGGCGCCGGGCGGATGCCCCGGTACTTTTCGGCGATGAGTTCGGCGTTGCTCAACGACTCCTCGGGCGCGTAGCCCCAGAACTCGGTACGCACTCGCTGGTGCAGCCGCTCGGCAAAGGCCTCGGCCAGGCGGTCGGCCAGGGCCTTGAGCATGATGGCGCTGTAGTCATCGTGGTCGTCGAGGAACTGCTTTTCCTTCTTCTCGACACCCATGCCGGCCGTCACTGCGAACAGCCCCACGTGGTCGGCGATGCCGCTGTCCTTGGGGGCCACGAAATCGGCCAGGCAGCGGTTGGGGCGCCTCACGCCATCGACCACGGGGCGCTCGGTCTGCATGCGCAGTCCGCGCCAGGTCATGAGCACCTCGCGGCGCGTCTCGTCGGCGTAGATCTCGATGTCGTCGTCGTTGACGGTGTTCGCCGGATACAGCCCGATGACGGCGTTGGCGGTGAGCCAGCGGCCTTCGATGAGCCGCTTGAGCATGCGCTGCCCATCGCTCAGCACGCGCCGCGCCGACTCGCCGACGATCTCGTCGGTGAGGATCGCCGGGTAAGGCCCCGCCAGGTCCCAGGTCTGGAAGAACGGGCCCCAGTCGATGCACTGGGCGAGCTCACCCAGGTCGTAGTTCTTGAACACACGCCGGCCGATGAACTTTGGCGCCACAGGCACGCCAGCAGCCCAGTCGATGGGCGTCTTGTTCGCACGCGCATCGGCCAGCGGGACCAGCGGCGTGGCCTTCTTGCCCGCGTGCTGCTGGCGCACGCGTTCGTAGTCGGCCTTCATCTCGGCGATGAAGGCGGCCGCCTTGTCATCGGACAGCAGCTCGCTGCACACGCTCACGCTGCGGCTGGCGTCGGGCACATAGACCACGGGGCCGTCGTAGTGCGGGGAGATCTTCACGGCCGTGTGCACGCGGCTGGTGGTGGCGCCGCCGATCAGCAGCGGGATCTTCTTCACGCGGAAGTGCTCGTCGCGCTGCATCTCGGCCGCGACGTGCTGCATCTCCTCCAGGCTGGGCGTAATGAGGCCCGACAGCCCCACGATGTCGGCACCCTCCACCTTGGCGCGCGCCAGGATGTCCTGGCACGGCACCATGACCCCCATGTTCACGACCTCGAAGTTGTTGCACTGGAGCACCACGGTCACGATGTTCTTGCCGATATCGTGCACGTCGCCCTTCACGGTAGCGATGACGATCTTGCCCTTGGGCTTGGCCTCGCCGCCGGCGTCGATGACGGCCTGCTTCTCGGCCTCGATGTAGGGCAGCAGGTGGGCCACCGCCTGCTTCATC
>CBINKC010000144.1:0-10626 GCA_966251135.1 uncultured Burkholderiaceae bacterium | reverse complement strand
CGTGTGCGCAAGACGTCGATAAGTTGCGACCCTCCCTACCCTCCCTGAAAGCCTCCCATCGCCGGAGCCCTGGGGGCGTGGTCCCCGGCGTGCGGGCGTCTGCACTCACAGGAGGAGCCGTCGCGGTCGGTGCAGCAGGCATCCATGCGGGGTTGTCTGGGTCCTTCCCGTCAGGTCGGCGTGCGGGTAATTCGAGCCCCGAGTTCGGCCTGTTCAGTGACCCCTCTAAGGGGGTTGTATGGTGAAACCGGTGGTGATCGCGTAAATGGTCCGGGGCACTTTGCGTTCATCGAACTGATGTGCCGACCCCGATCACCCGGTCGGCAAGCCCCGCGCTGACTGTCAATGCGCTCAGCTTGCACGGCGGCCCGGAGTCATGTGCCCCCCCGGCCGTTACGGCTGGCGGGGCCACGCGCCGTTTGCTGCCGCGCCTCGGCCCAGACTGCAAGTCATGGACAACGGCAACTCAACCCCCACCCTTCCGCCGCAGGTCACCCTGCAAATCCGCGCTGACGGCGCGCTGCACATAGCCCATGGAGCACAGACCCTCGCTTGCCCATTGAGGCCCGCGCAGTGGCTGCAATTGGGCATCGACTGCCTACGCGTCGCGACCGAGCTGGATCGCGATCTGTACGGCGCCGCGCTGCTCGCCCTTCAGTCCACCAACATCGACCGCCCTTTGGAAGTCGAGGCATGCCGCAGCATCAACTGACGCACAACGCGCTGCCGCTGGCCGGGCGCACCATGGAGCTTCGCGACTTCAGCCGCGCAGCTCCGGCCGGCGATACAAACGCGCCGCTCGCCACGGCGCGGCTGATCTTCACCACCGGCGCGCTCGTTTCCCGCTATGACTGGCTCCGCGAACGCGCGTACCTGGAACAGCTCATCGTCGAAGACGGTGCTGTGCGCCTGGATCGGCTCTCGCGTGGTGCGCCGCTGCTGAACACTCATCAGGGATACAGCCTGGAGTGCCAGATTGGCGTGGTGGAGCGACCGCGCATCGCGAAGGGCGTCGGCGAAGCCAGCGTCACCTTCTCTCGTCGGCCCTCAGTGGCCGGCATCGTGCAAGACGTTCAAGACGGCATCCTGCGCGGCGTGAGCGTCGGCTACATCCGTCACAAGGTGGAGATGGTCCCGCCCACTCAAGAGGGCGAGCCGTGGCTCTATCGCGTGACGGATTGGACGCCGATGGAAGTCTCAATCGTGCCCATCCCAGCTGATGCGGACGCCACGGTGCTACCCCGCTCTGCAGCTGACACGTCCACCCGCGAAGAAGGCGCGGGCGCCCGCCTGCGCACCTTTCCATGCGACTTCATCGAAGTGCCGGCGGATTCGCCGGCAGCGTTGGCGGCCCGTGCCGCCGCATCCCCCAAAGGACCCCAAATGCCCCGTGCATCCACACTGCCCTCCACTGTTGAAGCCGAGCACCGCCAGCCGCTGTCCCGAGACGAGCAGGTCTCCGAGATCCGGCAACTGGTGCGCCGCCACGGCCTCGCTGACTCCTTCGCCGATGACCTGGTGCAACGCAACGTCGACGTGAACGGCGTCGGCGTCGAGATCCTCGACGAGCTGGCGCGCCGGGACCAGGCATCGGGCGGGCACCGGAACGTGAGCCCGCTGCGCGTCTACCCCGAGAGCTTGGTGCGCGGGGGTGAGATCGAAGACCCTCTCCGGGACAGCCTGATGGTGGAGGCCCTTACCGCGCGGGCGGGCGGACCGGCGCCGCAACGCGACAACCCGTACCGGCATGTCCGCGTGGCAGACATCGCGCGCGAGTGCCTGGAGGCGCGCGGGCTTCGGGCCAGCGGCATGTCTGACAACCAGCTCATCGAGCGCGCTCTGCACACGACGGGCGACTTCCCGGAACTGCTCAAGGGCACAGGCCAGCGCGTGCTGCGCATGGCATACGAGGCGGCACCGGCGGGCGTCAAGCGGGCGTTCCGACCGAGCACCGCTCGGGACTTCCGCGCCAAGTCCAGGCTGATGCTCAGCGAACCGCCGACACTGCTAAAGACCAACGAGCACGGCGAGTTCAAGCACGGGTCGATGTCCGAAGGTAAGTCGAGCTACGCACTGGGCACGTACGGCCGAATCTTCGGCATCACGCGCCAAGCACTGGTCAACGACGATTTGAACGCGTTCGGCGAGCTGGCGGTTCACCTTGGTCGCGCCGCTGTCGAGTTCGAGGCGCAGTTTCTCGTCAACCTGCTCACATCGAATCCGACGATGGCAGAGGACAACACCGTCCTGTTCCATGCCGATCACGGAAATCTGGCTAGCGGGGCAGGCTCGGCGTTGAGCGAGACATCGCTATCGGTCGCACGTACCGCCATGCGGCTGCAGAAGGGTTTGAGCGGCCAGCCTATCGACGTCAGCCCGAAGTTCCTCATCGTGCCGGCCGCGCTGGAGACGACCGCCGAGAAGCTGCTCGCCACGATCACCCCGGCAACGGCGAGCACAGTCAACCCGTTCGCCGGCAAGTTGGAACTGGTGGTCGATCCGCGGCTCGATGTCGTCTCGTCCACCGCGTGGTACCTGGCCGGCGACCCAGTGGTAATCGACACCGTGGAGTACTCGTACCTGGAAGGCGAGGAAGGCCCTCAAGTCTTCACCGACGAGGGCTTCGAAATCGACGGCATGCAGTTCAAGGTGCGAGAAGACTTCGGTGCAGGCGCCATCGACTGGCGCGGGATGTACAAGTCGAACGGAACCTAAGAGGTGGGGGGCTTTGCCCCCTGGTGCCCTGCGAGGCTTGAGAGAGCGCGAGAAAGCGGCCATAGCGCCTCTCACCTACAAGCCGCCCATGACCGCTACCCGCGCCGGTTGGGAACCGGCACGCGCGCCTCGGGACGCCAAAGACGCTGCGGCAGGCGCGCACCCTTCCCATCAGCTCCGCATCCGAAATGAAGCTTTTCAACAACCTCACTTTCTGGTGGCCCGTCAGGGTGTCGCTTCCCGGTGAAGGTGGCGAGCCAGTGGCGCAGACGTTCGACGCCAAGTTCCGATACCTGACGACCTCCCAGCTTGAGGCGCTGAAGGTTCGGGTGCTGGCAGATAACGTATCCGACACGGAGCTGGCCGCAGAACTCATCGTTGGATGGCGAGGCGTGCTCCACGTTGACGGCAGTGACGTGCCCTTTTCTCGGAAGGAGCTTACCCGCCTACTGGAGGTCCCGACCATCGGTTCCGCCATCTGCCAGGCGTTTATCGCGAGCATGCAGCCCGTACCGCAGTTGCAGACGACGGTTGGTGCATTGCCGGCAGCGCCTTTTGCTACCCGATATGGCAACCGCCGAGACGGAGCGCAGCAATGAGCTTCGTGCTGGATGACGTGATCGTTCGGGTAGCGGTGGACAGCGCCGGGGCGCCAGAGGCAGGCCACGCGGTAACCCAGGCATTGAGGCGCGTTGGCGACCAGGCGCACAGCAGCGAACAGAAGCTTCGTGCATCTAACAAGGCCACTTCACTGACGACGCAGGAGCTTCGCGCACTGAACTACGCCGTGAGCGATACCGTGAGTTCCCTCGCCAGCGGCATCAGCCCGATGACGATCCTGCTGCAGCAGGGTCCGCAGGTGCGCGATGCGTTCGGCGGGGTTGGCAATGCGCTCAGCAAGGTTTCCGCGTCGATGACAGTCGCGCGTGTTGCAGGCCTAGGCCTGGCCGGCGTGGCCGCAGTTCTCGGCGTGGCGTACTACTCGGCCTGGAAAGAGCAGCGCGCTTTTGATGATGCGCTCGCTGTCACCGGCAAGTATGCAGGCATGACGGCTGGCCGCTTCGATGAGCTGGCCGAGCGCATCTCGCGCCTCGACGCACGGCCCATCGGCGAGGTGCGCGATGCATTGCAGGCCCTGGTGGCGTCAGGCGCCTTCGGCCCGCAGTCGGTTGATGCTGCGGTCACTGCGGCGGTCAAGGTGCAGGCGTTCACCGGCCGAACGGCCGAGCAGGTGGCAAAGGACTTCGC
Organism: uncultured Burkholderiaceae bacterium; assembly: GCA_966251135.1. Taxonomy (GTDB): domain Bacteria; phylum Pseudomonadota; class Gammaproteobacteria; order Burkholderiales; family Burkholderiaceae_C; genus Albitalea. Next base: position 6,663 of record CBINKC010000144.1, on the reverse strand, counting down.
CGCCATGAGCCGAGGTGTCGCGCAGTGGGCCGCCGAGCACAACCGACAGTACAACTTCATCACCGCCGCCCAGTACGCCTACATCCGCGCGCTTGAGGCCGAGGGCCGCGCGCAGGAGGCGATGGCGTTCACCCTGCAAGCGCTCAACGACAAGTTCGCCAACCAAACGCGCAACCTGGGGTACCTGGAGCAAACGATCAAGGAAGTGAAGGAAGAATGGTCGTCATTCTGGAACACCGTCAAGGGTGTCGGGCGAGACGAATCTCTCGACGACAAGATCAAGGCCGCACGAGAGCGGCTCATCACATTGCGCGGCGCGCCGCTCGCGTTCACGAGTGATTTCGACGCTGCGAGGGCCCTATTCGACTCTGACTTCCGCAGGCGACTCGCTGCACAAAACCTCGCCGAGCATGAGCAGCGGCTGTTGACTTTGAATCGGGAGCGGTTTCGGGAACAGGACCGCACCACCAGTGCGGCTTACGAGCTGCAACGCCAGCAGGAGGAGATCGAGAAGCTATCTGCGGGCTACCAGAACACCGTCCTCGGCCGCGACCGCGCGTTCTTCAGCCGCCGCCAAGCTCAAGAGGCCTACGCCCGCGAGCAGGAGCGCCTGGCCACCGAGCGCCAGTTCCAGCGGCTGGAGATCACGCAGCAGGAGTACCGCGCCCGCAATGAGGCCCGGGCGAAGGCTGATATGGCCAGCAAGCTGCGCGCCGTGGAGCAGGAGCTTGCGCTCGAACGCAGGCTGGTGCCGGAGAAGCCGCAGGACCGCATTGCGAAGGAGTCTCGGCTTGCGGACTTGGAGGCCCGGCGCCTCGGTCTCCTGCAGCAGCAGCAACAAGTCGAAGCCGATATCGCCGCCGGCAAGTACGCAGGCGCGCCGAGGGATGTGCGCGAGAGCCCGACGGCAGCTTTCCGTCAGCTGGAGCTGAGCCAGGGTGCTGCCATCAACCAAGCGCTCGAAGAGCGCCGCGCCCAGGCCTTGCGCAGCGCTGCCGAGCTGCAGGAGATCAACCACGCGACCAACATCGCCCTCATCCGCGATGACCGTGAGCGCGGCCTCACCCAGATTCGGCTTGAGGAAGACCAGCTTCGCAAGCGCCTTGACCTGGGAGCCTTGTTCGCTCGAGAGCAGGAGTTGCGCGAGCAGCTGCGGGGCATCGAGGTCAACGGACAACAGGTCGAGCTTCTCTCCGGAGACGCCCGGCGACGGGCGGAGGAAGAGCTTAGAGGGCTCATCCAGCAACGGCAAGAGGCCGAAGAGAGCTTCGCCCAGTGGCGCGTCCTGCGCGAACGCCAGCTCACCGAGCAGCTCATGCCCGAGTGGCAGCGCCAGCTGGAGCTGTACGCCGACACCACCCGCTACATGCGCGAGGCCTCCGACGAGTTCCACAAGGGATTCATCGACAACGGCCGCTCAGCGTTCGAGGAGTGGGTCACCACCGGCCAGCTCAGCACCAAGCGGCTCACCCAGTTCATCGAGCAGCAGTTCGCGAAGATGTTCTATGACCGCTATCTGTCGAGCTTCGTCAACAGCGTCGGCGACAGCATCTTCAGCATGGTCCTCGGCTCAACAGTCGCGTCCGGCAACGGCGCCGGCACCATCACTGGCGGATCGGGCCTACAGGTGCCCACCCACCACCAGGGCGGCATCGCAGGCGCCGGCATGCCCACGCGCACCGTCTCGCCCATGCACTTCGCCCAGGCTCGCCGGTATCACGGCGGCGGCATCGCCGGGGACGAGGTGCCTGCTGTCCTCAGGCGCGGCGAAGAAGTCCTCACCCGCGGCGACCCGCGCCATGTGCTCAACGACGGCCAGGCAGGCATGAACGTCACCATCGCCCCGGTCATCAACGGCGGCGTCTCGCGCAACGAACTTATCAACGGCATGGCGCTGGCCGCCGACCTCGCCGTCAACCGCGTGGCCGACGCGCGCCGTCGGGGCAACCGTCGCTTCATTGACGAGAGATGAGGCGCTTACTGCGCTCCTCACTGCAGAGCCGGAGACTAGTTCTCGGCCTGCAGCGTTCCGATTGACTCTCCAGGAAGGTGCTTATGCAGCACGGCGAAAGCTGCGTTGTAGCGTGACGTCTTGTTGCCGGGAACGAGATGCTTGGCCTTCTTCCTGATCACCCAGGGGCCGTGGTGGAAATCCGTGCGCCGGGCAGCAGCAAGACCGTGCCGCTCTCGCAACTGGAGAAGGCGCCGGAGGGCTACGGCGTGAAGGTGCCAATACGGTGGTCGCTGGAGAGCTGAAGACCGGGCACTCGTCGGGAGAAGGCCGCGTCAGCAGGGCCCTAAACAAAGGCCCGCCGGGCGGGCTGGGGGCGTGGAGTGGACGCTCGGACTCTACTTCTCATAGCGCCTCGTAAAACTCGCGTACCGAAACGCCGGCCTGACGGGCCATGTAGAGGATCAGCGTGTGGGCGAAGGGCGCGATGTGCGCATCTATCGTCATCTTGCGAAAGGGCGGCGGCTCCTCACGGACCCAGTTCTCGTGTCCGCCCTCCGTATTCCGGTACTGGAAGCCGAGGTTCTTCGCTATCTGACGCACTTCCTTGGCTGTCAGTGGCCGCTTCCATCGGCTCACGCGCAGACAGGTTGTATCGGTAGCGCCTCACGGTACGCGATGCGTTCTGCCATAAGGCGATCACGAATCACTGCCCACATGAAACGGAGCCGATCGCGCAGTGGCGCGCGCCGAGTAAGCAGTTCACCCACGTGCTTGCGATCCACGGTGAACGCCTGGGTTACGTAGTCTGCAATCTGAGCATGGAGCTTCTCGCGCGCTTCGGCGAGTGTGTAGCCCTGCGCCGCCAGCGAAAAGTCAAGACACACAGCCACGAACAACTCGCCTTCACGCTTTGCCATGCAGCGGACTAAGAGGTTCTCTGGTGACATGGTGCTCTCCTGATGTGGTGCCGCGCAGCTATGGCGGCCAGCGTACCGCTTGATACGCTGCCGGATTGTCTCGAAGACTACCGAAGGTATACCCCCAAGAACAGGGGGCAAACGTTGCGCCTGTCACACCCTCGCTCGCCGCCCGTCCAGGTGTCAAGCTCCACTTCGACCTGATCGATGGTTTACTGTAATTTTTACAGACAGCGCAATACCTACGGCAAGAGCACACAGATTGCACATGTCCCCGCTGAAAGTGGCGTCTTTGCTACGTTTTCCGCCCAATCCAGCATCGGCGCGACCGACAGGCGCCAGGGGTTCTCGGAAGGCAAGCTAGTGCTAGTGCTCAAGGAATGGTCTCGGTGGCTGCCGGCGTGTCGACAGCCCCGCGATTGTCGACCCTCATGAGTCACCGCCGGGCCGTCCCAAGTTGACTCACCCCCTCGTGGGGCGGAAACGTCAAAGGCGTTTCCTGTGGGCGCTCTCAGCCCGGTGCGGACCGCCTCAGCCGCGACTCGAGCACTGCGTAGCCCAACCCAGCGAAGGCCAGCGGTGCCAAGAAATAGACGGCCCGGTACGCGAGCAAGGCGCCCAGGAGCTGCGCGTGCGGCACGCGGTGTCCGAGCAGGGCCAGGAATACCGCTTCCAGCACCCCCAGGCCCGCCGGGATGTGCGTCATCACCCCTGCGATGGCCGCCAGCAGCAGCGTGCCCAGCACTGAACCATATCCAGGCGCCGAGGGCAGGTGCGGCAGCAGCACATAGAGGACGCCGGCCATGAGCATCCAGTTGGCGCTGCCCAGGGCCATCTGCGCGGCCGCCGTCCGCCCCGGCGGCAGCTCGATGGCATGCCCGCGCAGCGACCACTCCCGCTGCCTTGCACGCCAGCACACCAGCAGCCAGAACGCCGCGGCCACCACCAGCAGTGCGCCGATCCAGCGCAGGCCCGTGTCGTTCAGCTCCCATTCGGGCGGCAGGTCCAGGCCGTACAGCGCAAACACCCCACCGGCCACCGCGAGGTACCCCGTCCAGTTCGTCACCAGGGTCGAGGCATACAGCTTCGCTGTCGTCGGCGTATCGACACCCAGCTGCGAATACAGCCGATAGCGAAAGCCGATGCCCCCGACCCAGACGCCGAGGTTGAGGTTGAACGAATACGAGATCGCGCCCACGGCGGCCGTCAGCGGCACCGGCAGCGTATGGCCGCTGTAGCGCCTCGCCACGAGTTCGTATCCGGCATAAACGGCATAGCTCGTCATGCCCACCGCTGCGGCCAGCGCCAACGTACCCGGGCGGTAGCTGCGCAAGGTCTGGCCCACGGTCGCCCACTCGATCGTCCGCGCCTGACGCACGAGCAGCACCGCCACCAGGGCGAAGAAGGCCACCGTCAGGATGCGCACGGACCAGGTGCGCCACGCCGGCCTTGCCTTCACCACCTGAGCGCCCTCGTGGCTGCGCAGTGGCGAGTGAGGAGCGCCCACATGGCTCATCGCGCCGAATCCGCCGGCTGGCCGTGCGAGTCGTCGGCGCCTTGAGCCGCCGGCGTCACCGACTCCACCCGCGGCCGGTGCGCCGGCAGATAGCCCGCCCAGCGAGGGAAATGCCTCAGGAAGTGGAATACGAAGGCGCTGACGATCATGCGCCAAGGCGTGCGCGGCGCGGCTTGGCGAGACTCCACGCGCGTGCAATGCTGCCCGATGAGCCGCAGCAGGCGCGAGCGCAATTCCGTATTGAAGCCCCGGTGGCGCACGATCACGTTCGCCTCGAGGTTCAGCGACAGGCTGAGTGGATCGAGGTTGCTCGAACCGACCGTCGACCACTCGTTATCGACGAGGGCCACCTTGCCGTGCAGCGGCCTGCGGCAGTACTCGTAGATCTGCACGCCGTCGGCCAGCAGATCCGGATACAGCAGCCGCGCGCCGATCGACACGATCTGCATGTCCGGCTTGCCCTGCACGATCAGCGTCACCTCCACGCCGCGCCGCGCGGCCTTGCGCATCTCGTTGAGCAGCCGCCAGCCGGGGAAGAAATACGCGTTCGCGATCATGACTTCGCGCCGCGCCGCGCGAATCGCCACGCGGTAGTGGCGCTCGATGTCGGTGGGATGCCGGTCGTTGTCGCGTACCACGAGCATGGCCTCGGCATCACCGGCATGCGGCACATCCCAGTGCTCGGGCGGCATCTCCGAGCGGCGGAACCGCCAGTGCCAACCCGAGGCGGGCAGCATGGAGCGCGCGAGCCGGTGGACCTGGGCCACCAGCGGGCCTTCCACCTTCACCGCATAGTCCTGCTTGGCCTGCGGACCGTAATCATCCAGGTGGTCAGCCGAGTAGTTGATGCCGCCGACAAACGCCACCTCCGCGTCCACCACCACCAGCTTGCGGTGCAGGCGGCGGATGATCTTCATGCGCCAGCGGCCAAAGAGCTTGGGGCAGGGATCGAACACATGCAGCCGCACGCCGGCAGCGGTGAGGCCCGCGATAAAGGCTTCGGACAGGTCGGGCGAGCCGTAGCCGTCCACGGTGAGATCGACGCTCACGCCGCGTTGCGCCGTCTCGATCAGCACGCGTCGCAGCTCCCTGCCGACCTTGTCGTCGAACAGGATGAAAGTCTCGATCAGCACCTCACGGCGCGCCCTGGCGATCGCCTCGAACACGGCGGGGAAGAACTCCTCGCCGTTCTCGAGCAGCTGCAGTCGATTACCCGCAACCCAGCGAGGCCGGCGACGGCGCAACGCGCTCATCCGCGTTCTCCTTCCAAGCGAGGACGGCCAACGGGTAGCGCCGCCTCATATCGCAATCTCCGCGGCCAGCGGCGCATGGTCGGACAGATGCGACCAGGGCCGGCTGCCCAGTACCCGAGGGCGTTCCACCTTGACGTTGCGGACGTAAATGCGATCCAGCGGCAACATCGGCCAGCGCGCAGGGAACGTCTTCGCGGCGCGACCCACTGAATCGACGAAGGCCTCGCGCAGCCCCGCACAGCGCTCCAGCATGCCGTGGGCCTTCATCCGCCAGTCGTTGAAGTCCCCCGCGATCACCAGCGGCGCCTCGGGCGGGACCTCCGTCTTGACCATCCGGCACAGCATGTGCAACTGTTCGTTGCGGTGGTGCTCTCGCAGCCCCAGGTGCACGCAGACCACGTGCAACGCGGGCGAGGGCTCCGGCAGCTCAACCACGCAATGCAGCATACCCCGGCGCTCTGCATCGCCCACAGACACGTCGTGGTTCTGATGACTGAGGATGGGAAACTTCGACAGCAACGCATTCCCGTGGTGACCATCCGGATAGACGGCGTTCTGGCCGTAGGCGAAGTCCTTCCACACCGTATCGGCCAGGAACTCATAGTGGCCTACGACCGGCCAGTCCACGAACCGCGTAGCGTGCAGCTCGTGGCTGCCCAGCACTTCCTGCAGGAACACGATATCGGCCGACTCGCCGCGCACGGCGTCTCGCAACTCCTTCAAGACGAAGCGGCGATTGAACCAATCGAATCCCTTGTGAATGTTCACCGTGAGCACGGTCAGAGGCTTGCGGGCGTTGTGCATGGGTGTCGTCAGCGCGAACAGGACGTGTGGCGTCACCTCGCCGCGTTCATGGCAGGAAGCGTTCCCGGCGGGGGGCCGCAATACAGTTTGCCGCACCCTGGTCGTCCCATGGGGGACTGGCGACCCGAAGATCCGCGTCCATACTGGGCGCACAAAGAAAAAGCCACCCGGGTGGGTGGCTTGTTCTTTGGCGGAGTCGGAGGGATTCGAACCCTCGAT
>CBINKC010000143.1:0-10669 GCA_966251135.1 uncultured Burkholderiaceae bacterium | reverse complement strand
GTACTACATCGACGAGGACAGCTGGCAGATCATCCTGTTCGACGGCTGGGACGCCGACGGCGAGCTTTGGCATACCAACTTCACGTTGACGCTGCTGGCACCCGATCTCCCCGCCGTGCTCGGCAACGTGTGCTGGGGTGGGTATGACCTGCAAAGCGGGGCTTACTCCGTCAACATGACGTCGAATGAGTTGCCGGGGCAGTACAAGGCCGTGTCGACGCTGCCGCGCTCGACCTTCAGCCCCGACGAACTGGCCAACGGGGTGAGGTGATGGGCAAGCGAGTCGCAGTGAAACTCCCCGTCAAGCCCGTTCCGGGTGCCGATCGGATGCGCCTGGGCATGTTCCTGGCGCCATGGCTCGCTGCCGCGCTTCCCGCCCGCATGGCGCGTGCCGCGGGGCAGCCGATCGTTCTCGGACAGTCGCTTCCGCTGAGCGGCCCCGGCTTCCCGATCGCCAATCGCGTGTCTGCGGGGGCCAAGGCCCTGGTGGACCGTGTGAACGCCTCTGGCGGCATCCTCGGGCGGCCGCTGGAGCTCATCTCGCTCGACGATGGCGGCAATCCGAAGCGGCTGGCGGCCAACGTGCGTGCACTCGTGGAGCGGGACAACGCACTGGCCATCGTGAACTGCCTCGGCGAGCAAGCCTGCATCGAGGCGGCGAACGTCACCGGCAAGCTCCATGTGCCGCTCGTCGGGCCCATGTCCGGCGTAGCGGACTTGCGTGACCCGGGCATGCAGCACGTGTTCACGCTGCGGCCGAGCGACACCCGCGAGGCCGATGCCCTGACGAACCAGCTCAAGTCCATCGGTGTGTCAAGGACGGTGCTGCTCACCGACGATACCCAGCCACGTCGCAACGAGGCGCTGGCCGCCAGCCTGCGGCAGGCCGGCATGCAGATTACCCGGCTCAGTGCGGACAAGCGTTCCGAATCCGTCGATGCCGCACTGAGCGCGATCGGCAACGGCCAGCCTCAGGCCCTTGTGCTCAACCTCGGCGTAGGAATGCTCGACGCGCTCGGACGCCTGCCCACGAGCAAACGCGAGGGAGTCCCGGCCATCATTGCCACGCTCTCATCGGGACTGACCCAGGTCACGCGCATGTTTCGAGACCGTGTCGTGGGATTCACCACCGTGGTGCCCAACCCCGAGCTGATGCACTTGCAGATCGCGCGTCAGCTGCAGCGCGACGCGGAGGAGTTCGTCGGCCCCGAAGCAGTGAGCTTCGAGGGGATGGAAGCCTACATGACGCTGCGCCTGTGCGTTGAAGCTTTGCGCCTCGCGGGCAACCGCCCGACGCCGCATCGCCTTGCGGAGTCGATCGAGAAGCTCGGAAACATCGACATGGGAGGCGTGCGACTGGCTTTCAGCGGCGAGCGCCACCACGGCTCGGACTTCATCGAAATCGGCATGCGCGCGCGTGACGGCCGCACGCTGCGTTGAGCCTGCGTTGAATGGCGCTACGGCGAGGCGAACCTCAGGTGGCCCGCTTGTAGCGTGATGGCGGGCTCGCCCGAAACCAGCCGGCGATAGGCGTCGAGCATCCCGGCCAGCACGGCCTTTCGAGCGTCGAGCGCCGCATACAGCGGCTCGGGGTCGCACGACAGCGCGGGCGTGTTCGCGTGAAGCGTGCAGCGGCCCTGCTGGATGTCCTGTGGCACTTCGATGGCGTTCAGCTCCAGCAGCAGGGCCTGCACGAGCTGCGCGCGGCCGGCTTCTTCGGCCGACCGGGCCAAGGCCCGGGCCGCGAGCTGAGAGGGCATGAGCATGGCCGGGGCGGGCGAAGGGGCAGAAGACCTCGGCGCGCTCATCCACCGGCTCGGTGAAGGTGTGCCGAAGCCGAAGCCGAAGCCGATGCCGATGCGCGGTAGCGCGAACACGGCGCCGCTGATCGGTGCGGCGGGCGGCGGTGCGGTCGGGGCTTGCGGAGGTGGCGCGGGCTGTGCAGGCGCAGCGACCGCCGCAGGCGGGGCCGCTGCGCGCAGCCGCGATACCGCCCGTGCGCGCTGTGCCTTCGATGAGGGCTGGGCCTGCCGCAGGGCTGCGGTGTGCAGCGGGCCGATCGGAGACCGGCCGGCTTGCGTGGGCAGCAGCTGCATGGCCATCCGTTGCGCTTGCGACGCGGGCGCCGGCCTTGCAGCGCCCACGCCGTGCCACGCCAGCGCGATGAGCAGGGCGTGGGCCAGCAAGACCGCGGTTGCGGTCGCTGCCAGGCGCGCCCTGTCCGGCATCTCAGGCGATCAGTACTTCACGTCGCCATGGATGACGCGCGGCGCATCGCTCACTTCGGGCTTCGCGCCGATGTAGATCGGCGAGGCCGGATCCGACGGGTCACGCAGCGAGGCCGTTGTGGGTAGCGTCAGGCCCGTGGGCAGCGTGAGACCAGCAGCATCGCAAACACTGGGATCCTTGCGCGCAAAGCGGATCTCGCGGTCCAGCCACTTGGCCAGGAGCGGCGCGGCGCCGTCGTGCACCTGTCCCAGTACCTCGTCGAACGGGATCACGAAGGCCGGCACGTAGCGCGATTCAGGCGTTTCGCAGCTCACCTTCTCGTTCGTCAGCCGCGACACGCAGTGTCCGGGGATGCCCCACAGCTCGCCGAAGCCGCCGTACTGCAGCACGATCGACTTGCCCGCGTAGCTTCCATAGGCGTTGCCCTCGGGCACGGCGTAGCTCACCTGCAGCGGCGCCTCGAAGGTGACTACGTTGCCGCCGGCATCCTTGACCACCGCGAATTGGTTCCATTGGTTGGGACCGGTCTCCCACTGGTAGTAGGTGTCGAGCTGGTCGACGCGCTGGTCGCAGTACTGGGTTGCGTCGTGTGGGCACTGAACCTCGGGCAGCGAGGCGAAGAGCTTGCCGGTGCGCACGCCCCACTGGTGTTGCGGGTGGCTTTGCAGCGCCTCGCTATCGGTGAAGGTCACGGCCGCGTTCGCGTTGTCGAGCAACACGGCGGCGGTGCTGTCGATGGTGTAGCCCACCACGGCCGAGGCCAGCGTGGGCTGCCAGTTGTTGAACGTGGACGGAACGTAGGGCGACTGGGCGGTCGATTCGGGCGCGAAATACGCCGCCATCGACTCCGCCGTCGGGCAGTCGCGCAGGCAGTACAGGGCCGCCGGCATGTCCGCCGGGTACACGAGGTCCTGCACGCGATAGATCACGTTCACGTTGGCGGACTGCACGGTGCCGCTGTCACCGGCCAGCGGGATGAACATTTCGCCGCCCAGCGCCTGGGACCACCCGCGCACACCCCCCATGGAGGCGAAGTACGACACGCCCACCGTCTTCTCCTGGTCGAACGTGCGGGTCTCGCAGCCGTTGTTGCCGCATGCCACCTCGCCTGTGACCTTGAAGGCGCCGGCGGCATCGTCCCAGTACATCTCGTACTGCGTGTTGGGGACGGCTCCTTCAAAGAAGCCGTTCATGTCCCACACCCAGGTCTGGAAGCGGATCTTGTCGGTGGCCGCCAGCGTGCGCGTCTTCTTCGTGTACTTCATCAGCCGGCCATCGGACTTCACCAGCGTGTAGTCGGTCTTGACCGGCGGCGCATCGGGGACGTACTGCACACGCTGCAGCGTCGCGCCGCTCGCGATAGCCGCCTCGGGTGGCAGCCACAGCCCCCAGTAGCCCATATGTCCGTGGAAAACCTTGCCGTCCGTCCCGGTGTACTCGACCGGGAAGCCGGAGTTGCGGTTCACGCGCGCCCCTGTCTCGGCGTCGTACAGGCCGTAGCGCCACACCGATTGGCCGGTTTCGGGATCTTGTGCGTCCCGGCTGAAACACTGGTCCTGCGTGCCGTCCGAGCGCCGGAAGTAATCGGCGTTGTAGGCAAAGGAGTAGGCCAGCGTCTGGCCCATCTCGTCCATCTGCAGCATGCCGGCCCCGCTGTCGGTGCCCGACGTGGTGAGCGTCAGCGCGCGGGTTCGGCTGCCGCCCATCGGTCCGCCTTCGATCTCCAGGAAGTTGATGCCGCTGGCACTGCCGTCAAGCAAGCCGCGCATCATGCACGAGCCCACCTCGCCCTTGCCGCAATAGTCCATGCGGAACACGCCGTAAGGGTTCGTCTCGGAAGGGGCCTGCGTGGCCGAGACGTTCACGAAGATCGTGATGTTGAAGTCGTGCTCGGATTCTTCCACCCAGGTCTTCACTCGCATCGGCTCATCGTTGGAGCTGCGCGTGGCGTTGACGATCGCGTTCATGTACGAGGGCGCATTCGCGCCGCCGCTCGTCGAGCCCGAGTTGCCTGAGCTGGAGCGGTCCTCGCTGTCGCACTTCTTCTTGTCCACAAGCGCGATGTAGTTGCCCTCGTTGACCAGAGCATCGGGCCTCATCGCGGACATGAAACAGGTGATGCTGTTCACCTGGTTCACGCCTTTAGAGGTGGCGTCTTCCACGTGAGTGTTCTGCAGGTCGGTACGGTAAGGCGAGTCCGTTGCCGGAGCGGCCAGTGCCGCGCCGGACAGCACGGCAGCGCAAGCGGTGGCCAGATGATTCAGCCTCAGGGGGGTGCGACGGGTGGATCTCATGATGTCGTCCTCGCTTTGCCGCTTCACTGTGCGTTCTTGGCTGTGACGACAGACACGCTTGACGGCGTGCTTACGCCCTGGATGGTGGTATCGCCACCTCCCGGCGTCGTGCTGGTGTCGGAAGTGCCGCTGCCACCGCCGCAGCCGGCGAGAGCGAGGCAAAGCAGCAGGGCCGCGAACGGGGTGCAGGTGATTTGATTCATGTAGGAGCCTCCGGAAGACCGCGCCAGGAAGAATGGGTATGCCAGTGCCGGGGGGAGCCTGGTCGGACTGCCGCACGGCTCGGCGTGATTCGGACGCGATCCGGGTGCGCTTGAGGATCTACCCCCCTCGAATGCGGGGTGGGCGAGAAGTTGTGCGCAAAGAGCGGTTGTGGTTGCGCCGGCGTATCCCGACCGCGAAGAGGTGTGAACGAATCCGAGGTGTCCGCTCATCACGCCGGAGCGCGCGCACTCGACGTTGCAAGTGCTCCCCGTAGCCCAAGCGACGGCTGTGCTTTGCTCGGTAACGCGCAAGGCTCACGCGGGTATCATCCCGCGTCTTTTTTCGGAAGGGGATGCGTTTGGACGTCGAGCTCTGGCTGAAGGCCGCCATCATGGGGCTCGTCGAAGGCTTGACGGAGTTCCTGCCCATTTCCTCCACCGGGCATCTCATCCTGGCTGCCTCGCTGCTGGACTTCACGGGCGACAAGATCAAGGTCTTCGAGATCGCCATCCAGACTGGCGCCATGTTCGCCGTGATGTGGGAGTACCGCACCAAGCTGCTTCGCACCGTGACCGGCATCACGCAAGATCCTGTCGCCCAGCGTTTTGCACGCAATGTGCTCATCGCGTTCCTGCCGGCCGTGGTGTTCGGTCTGGCATTCAACGCGCCGATCAAGGCCCACTTGTTCCACCCTGTGCCGGTGGCCGCCGCGTTCATCGTGGGCGCGCTCATCATCCTGTGGGTGGAGAAGCGCCACCACCGCCGCTATGGCGAGCGCGATCTCCTCGGGCACCGCCTCGCACGGGTCGAAACCGTCGACGACATGACCGCGCTCGACGCGCTCAAGGTCGGCCTCGTGCAGTGCGCGGCCCTCATTCCCGGTACGAGCCGCTCGGGCGCGACGATCATCGGGGCCATGGTGTTCGGCCTGTCACGCAAGGCGGCCACGGAGTTCAGCTTCTACCTCGGCATTCCCACCCTGATGGGCGCCGGCGCCTACTCGGTGTGGAAATACCGCGCGCTGCTCAGCCCCGCCGACATGCCCCTGTTCGCCGTGGGCGTGGTGGTGTCGTTCTTCAGCGCGCTGTTGTGCATCCGCTGGCTGATCCGCTACGTGTCGACGCACGACTTCGTGCCCTTCGCGTGGTACCGCATTGCCTTCGGAGCCATCGTGCTCGTCACGGCGTGGGGTGGCTGGGTCGAATGGCGCGCCTGACAGGTCGTCTCACGACTTCAGCCCGGCCGGCGCCGGAACACCAGGTCCCACACCCCGTGGCCCAGCTTCAGGCCGCGGTTCTCGAACTTCGTGAGCGGCCGGTACTCCGGTCGCGGCGCATAGCCTTGTGCCGTGTTATCGAGCAGCGGCTCGGCCGACAGCACCTCGAGCATCTGCTCGGCGTAAGGCTCCCAGTCGGTCGCGCAATGCAGCCGGCCTGCGGGCGCCAGGTGCTCGGTGAGTTGCCGCACGAAGGCCGGCTGGATGAGCCGGCGCTTGTGATGCCGCTTCTTGTGCCAGGGGTCGGGAAAGAACACGTGCACGCCGGCCAGCGAGCCCGGGGCGATCATGTGCTCCAGCACCTCGACCGCATCGTGCTGGACGATGCGCACGTTCTGCAGCCCCCGATCCCCGATGTGCTTGAGCAGCGCACCCACGCCGGGCGGGTGTACTTCCACGCCGAGGAAATCCGAATCCGGCATTGCGTGGGCAATGGCCGCCGTGGCGTCTCCCATGCCGAAGCCGATTTCCAGCACCAGCGGCGCGCGGCGGCCGAACACCGCTTCGGGATCAATGAACCCTGGGGCATACGGCAGCACATAGCGGGGCCCCAGTTCCGCGAGGGCCCGGGCTTGGCCGGTGCCCATGCGTCCCGCGCGCACCACAAAACTGCGCACACTGCGCCGGTGGGGGAAGTCGTCGTCCTGAGGACGGGAGGCGTCAGTCATCTGCTGCAGTCCCGGTGTGCCGGTGGGGGCCATCGCGAAGGGCGCGATGCTACTCGACGCCTGTGCGCCTTGACGAGTGCATCAGGTGTGGCTGCGGGCTGCGAGTTGGCGTGGCGGGATCGGGTAAACTGCGCCGACGCGCGGGCGTAGTTCAATGGCAGAACGGCAGCTTCCCAAGCTTCATACGAGGGTTCGATTCCCTTCGCCCGCTCCAAACTCTCCTCTCTGGCCGCTCAAGCGGCCTTTTTTGTTGGCATGAATGCTCCCGCTTTGCGCGTGCTCATGGTGGCCGGGCCGGGCGCGGCAGTGCCCTCCATATCGGCTGCATCCGCCTTCGGTCCCTTCGAGTTCGAGCCTTGCGATGGCCTTGATGAGGCGGCCCAGCGCCTCGCGGCTGGGCGCTTCGACGCCGTGCTCGTGGCGGCGCGTACACCCGACGCCCGCAAGCTCCTGTCCTGGTCCGCGTTGTCGCAGGCTACGAGCGATCCAGCCCTGCTGGTTCTGACCGTCGACGAGCCGGGTGCCGAACTCGCGACGCTGCTGGTGCGCCAGGGCGCGCAGGATGTTCTGTCCCTTGCAATCGATCCGGTGGATGCCCTGCCGCGCGCCATCCGGCTGGCCGTGGAGCGCAAGTCGCAGGACCGGCTCGTGCGCAAGGCCTACGCCACCGACCTCACCACCGGGTTGCCCAACCAGAGCCAGTTGCTGGAGCATCTGAGCCAGCTCATTGCGCTGCGTGAGCGCGAGCCCGCACCGATGGCGCTGCTTGCACTACGGCTCGAAGGGCTGGGCGACGCGCAGGCGCGGCTGGGCATCGAGCCGGCCCGCGTCGTGCGGCGCAAGATCGCCGTGCGCCTGCGTGCGGGGCTACGCGCCAGCGACGTGGTCGCCTCAGTGGGTGCCGACGCGTTCGCCGTCCTGCTGCCGCGTTTCCACGATGTGCGCGACGCCGGGCATGTGGCCGCCAAGCTCGCCTTGGCGCTGCGTGCGCCGTTCATGATCGCTGGCCAACAGGTGATGCTGGCTGCGGCCTGCGGGGTGGCGCACTATCCAGGCGACGGGAAGGACGCCGCGGCGCTGCTCAGACGCGCGTTGGGGCTCGCGGCATCGGCACCGGCCGAAGGTGCTGCGGCTGCATACAGCCAGCCTCCCGCGGCCAACGACCCGGCCGTCCCAAGTTGACTCACCCCCTTGGGAGCGCTCTTGAGAGCTATTTCAGGATGTCGCCCAGACAGAGGTACTTCATCTGGAGGTAGTCGTCCATGCCATGCCGCGAACCTTCGCGGCCGATGCCTGACTGCTTCACGCCACCGAAGGGCACCTCGGCGGTGGAGATGAGGCCGGTGTTGACGCCCACCATGCCGTATTCGAGCGCCTCGCTCACCCGGAAGATGCGGCCGATGTCTCGGCTGTAGAAATAGCTGGCCAGCCCGTACTCCGTGGCGTTGGCCATCGCTACGGCCTCCTCCTCGGCATGGAAGCGAAACACGGCAGCCACCGGGCCAAAAGTCTCTTCCCGCGCACAGAGCATGTCGGCGCTGGCATCCGCGAGCACCGTCGGTTCGAAGAACCGCGTGCCGATGCGCTGGCCCCCGGTGAGCAGCCGGGCTCCGCGCGCGGTGGCGTCGGCCACGTGCCGTTCCACCTTGGCCAGGGCCTGTTCGTCGATCAGCGGGCCCTGGGTGACCCCGGGCTCGAATCCGTTACCTACCTTGATGGTGCGGGTCTTCTCGGCAAGCTTCTCGATGAAATGTTCGTATACGCCGTCCTGCACGTACAGCCGGTTGGCGCATACGCAAGTTTGCCCCGCGTTGCGGTACTTGCTGACCATCGCGCCCTCGACCGCGCTGTCGAGATCGGCATCGTCAAACACGATGAAGGGTGCGTTGCCGCCCAGTTCGAGCGACAGCTTCTTGATGGTCGGGGCACACTGCCGCATGAGGATGCGGCCCACCTCGGTGGATCCGGTGAAGGACAGGTGCCGGACGACGTCGCTCTCGCACAGCACCCGGCCCACCTCGATGGAGTTCGCCGCGTCGGCCGTCAGCACGTTGAGCACGCCCGGGGGCATGCCCGCACGCTGCGCGAGTTCGGCCACGGCGAGGGCCGACAGCGGCGTCTGCTCCGCGGGCTTGATGACCACGGGGCAGCCGGCGGCCAGCGCAGGTGCGACCTTGCGCGTGATCATGGCAATGGGGAAGTTCCACGGCGTGATGGCCGCGCACACGCCGATCGGCTGGCGGATCACGAGGAAGCGCTTGTTGGCGTCGGTGGCGGGGATCGTTTCACCATAGACCCGCCGTGCTTCCTCGGCGAACCACTCCACGAAGCTGGCGCCGTAGACCACTTCGCCCTTGGCCTCGGCCAGCGGCTTGCCCTGCTCGGCAGTCATGATGCGCGCCAGGTCCTCGGCATGCTGGTGCATCAGCTGGAACCACTTCATCAGCACTGCGGCCCGGTCCTTGGCCGTGCGGGCCCGCCAGTCCGGCCACGCCTGCCCCGCCCCACCCACGGCGGCCTGGGCATCGGCGGCGCCGAGGTTGGGCACTTCAGCCAGCCGCTGGCCCGTGGCCGGGTCGTGCACGGAAAAACGTGCCGTGCCGGCCAGCCACTGGCCGTTCACCAGCGCCTCGGTCTTCAGCAGCGTCGGGTCGGCCAGTGCGGCCAGCGGTGATGTCTTGGTGTCCATGGCGTGCTCCGTCCGGAGGGCAATGTAGCGCCGTCGAAGGAGAAACGGCGCCAGTGCAGTGTTCGATGCGGCGTGAGAGCCTGGGGCAGCTTCAAAGCCATTGGGGCGCCCATTGGGGTGCGTCGCGCAGCCACCAGACCACCGCCAGGTGCGACGGGTAGAACCCGTAGAACGCCCAGCGCAGCCGGGGGACGCTCAGATGCACGTACGGGGCGGCCAGAAGGACGGGCACCGCGCTCAGTGCCCAGAGGTTGTGGTTGAAGAGCACGAGCGAAGCCGTCAGCAACACCCACACGGCCAGATGGGCTCGCGTCGGCTCTCGGCAGTACGCCCACGCGGCCACCACCATCGCGACGCCGGGGTGGTGATACTCCGCCAAAGAGCCGCCGAGGCCGAATCCGAGGGTGGCGATCACCATGCCGGCCTTGCCCCCGCGCTCGATCCCGTAGATCACCGCGGTGGCCCCGAGCAACAGGAACAAAATGTTCAACGGCCAGAGGCGGCCGATGAGCGCCATGAACGGTGGCGACGCAAGCGCGCCGAACAGCGCGAGTCGCTTCATCGCACGCAAATGGACGCCGAGCGCGTACGCCTGCGGCCGCGCCAGGTTGTAGGCCAGCACGAACGCGAACACCGGCGCCACCCAGCGCCCGGCCTGATAGGCGCCGGGCAGGGTGCGGTTGTAGAGAAAGGTGTTCACATGGTCGAGCAGCATCAGCGCCAGCGCGGCCCACTTCAGCGCCTCCAAAGTGCCGTCGGCGATGTGGACGGGCCTCGGCGCTGCGTGAGCGGCCGCGTTCTCCCGGGCGAGCGGGTCGACGGTTCGCATGCGGCCATCCCGGGCAAGGTTTGTGCCTTGTCGCGCTCGGTAGAATCCGGCCGCTTCAATCCGTTCATGTGCGCATGCGCCGGTGGTGCTGTCCGCCTTCCTCCAGGCAGGCGCCGCGCGCCGGGAACCCATCCTGCATGCTGACGGTGTGTCGACCGCACCGAGCCCAACCCATGAAAACCTCCGACATTCGCCTCTCCTTCCTTCGGTTCTTCGAGTCCAAGGGTCACGCCATCGTGCCGTCCAGCCCCGTGGTCCCGGGCGACGACCCGACACTGTTGTTCACCAACGCGGGGATGAACCAGTTCAAGGACGTGTTCCTCGGCTTCGACAGGCGGCCTTACACGCGTGCGACCACGGCGCAGAAGTGCATCCGTGCCGGCGGCAAGCACAACGATCTCGAGAACGTCGGCTACACCGCACGGCACCACACGTTCTTCGAAATGCTGGGCAACTTCAGCTTCGGCGACTACTTCAAGC
>CBINKC010000142.1:0-10952 GCA_966251135.1 uncultured Burkholderiaceae bacterium | reverse complement strand
AGGCCCCAACAACACTCTCCGATTCAGAAGCTGGACCATACAAGCCTGTCGAAGCTTCGTGCAACCCTGTGCCGGCCCTTCGACAGGCTCAGGGCGAACGGGCGGGGGGTGTCCGGAGCGAACGGGTGGAGGGTGTCCGGAGCGAACGGGTGGGGGGTGTCCGGAGCGAACGGGTGGAGGGTGTCCGGAGCGAACGGGTGGGGGGTGTCCGTGTCGGGCGGGCAGCAATGAGCCGTTCCGCCGTTTCGATGCGCCCCTCTCCTCCCGTTCGGGCTGAGCCTGTCGAAGCCCCGCCTCCACGCCCACACATGAGGCGCCATCCACAAGCCCAGCAGGCGGAAACGCTCCCTCATTCAGGCCCCCAGCCACTGCCCCACCAGCCCGAGCGGCGGCAGGAAGCGGCGTGACCAGTTGTCCACCAAGGGCGCATCGGCGCTGCGCTCGGGCGCAGTCCCCTCCCCCACGGGAATGAAAACCCGCGCGATGAACACCGCGCTGCGGTCCATGCCCGGCGGATGTTCGGGCAAGGCAGCCAGCTCGCCGCTGCCCGACACCGGGTAGCCGCCCAGCACCGCGTCCTGCACCGCATCGCGCCGCGCATCCGCATCCGCACCGGCATCGCCCACCACCGGCGCACCCGGCCGCTGCGGCAGCCCATCGAAATCGTCGTCCAGCCCGTCGCGCGGCACCAGCTGCAGCTCGTATGCATCGCGCAGCCGCGAAGTCGAGACCGCATTGAGTGCATCGAACGGCCCCGCCGCGAAGCTGGGAGTGAGGCCGACCTTGCACGCGGCAAAGCGCAGATAGACATCGGCCACCACAGCGCGCGCCGGCAGCACCGTCCCAGCACGCGCCATGCGCGGCGAGACGAAACGGCCCAGATCGCCATAAGCGGCCCGCCGCAGCGTGTCGCCGCCGTCCAGCGACTGCTCCCGCTCGAACCAGCGCGGCAGACGCAGGCAGGCCGAGCGCGGCAACTCGACCAGCCGGCCCAGCCGGTCGACCGCGAGGCCGGGACGCACACGGATCTGCTCGGCCTGGGCCTCGCTGCCCGCGACGTGCTCCACCGCCAGCCCGGCCAGCGTGCCGCCGCCAGCCAGGAACGCCAGTGCGCGCGCCAGCCGGCCGCGGTGATAGGTCTGCTCGTCGGTGAAGTCCTGCGCGTCGAGCAGCATGCCGGTCGCATAGGCCGGGCGCTCGGCGCCACGCTCGCCGTACAGGGGATCGGCTTCGGTGGCCTGGATGCTCATGAAGTGCTCCTGGTTCTGGGCTTCCTGCGGATCGCCGCGTCCGGCGGGGTCGGCCGTGTCGGCACGATGGGCGGCGTCTCGGTGTCGCTCACCTCGACCACCCGCACATCGGGCAAAGACTCGCGACCGCGCTCGTCCACCACCACCAGGCTGAAGCGGTGCAGGCCGGGCTTGAGGCCGTTTTCCACCACCACGCCGGGCACCTCGGTGGACACCGGTTTGCCGCGCTCGAAGATCGCCATCGCCGCGCGGACCTCAGGCGATGTTGGAGGGGCCGAGGTACGTCCAGACGTACTTCACGACCTTGCCGCCGCCCACGTCGAACGAGGCCGAGCCGTCGAGCTCGAAGCTGCGGCCCGTGCCCACGACACGCGGGCCGCGGATCACCGCGGTGGGCGCGTCCTGGTCGGCCACGATCACCTCCACCTGGTCGGGGCGCGACGCGTTGCCGGAGTCATCGACGACGACCAGGCGGAAGAGCTGCCGCCCGATGGGCATCGGGTTGTTCGGGGTGACGGTCACCTCGACCAGCGGGGTCTCGGTGCTGACTTCGGTGCCTACGGTGAACTCGGCCATGGGTGTCTCCTTGGGTGATCAGCAGTGATTCATTCCGGCAGCCAGCGCCACCGGTACTCGGTAATGCGCCGGCCCGGCGCGGCGCGCGAGGCGCTGGCATCGAGCACGAAGCTCGCGCCCGCACGCACGGTGCGGTCGGGCCCGGCCTCGGCCTGCGGGGGCACGGCGGCCGGCGCGCCCGACAGCCGCGGGTCCAGCACGGCCGGGCCGGTGAGCATGTCGCCCAGGCCCAGCACGGAGCGCTGCACCTGCACGGGCCGCGGCCGCCGCGGGGGGCCGAGGTAGGTGTCCACGCCGACGAGGCTGGCAACGCCCACCATCAAAGGCCACGTGGCGGCGACCACCTGCACCTCCACGTGCGCGGGCGCTTCGAGCTGCACGATGCGGCGGATGAGCGCGAAGTCCTGCGGCTCCACGGCCTGGTGCACCAGCACCGTGGCACGGTGGGCGAGGCGTTCGTAGAAGCTGAGCGCCGCGGCATCCTCGGCGGCGCTGGCCGCCTCTTCGCGGAACAGCGCCATCAGCTCGGCGCGCTCGTGGTCGCCCACGACCAGCGTGTCGCCGACCACCGAGTTGCCGCTGTGCTGCAGGCCGGGCAGCAGCGGGTCGCGCTCGTCGGCGAGGTCCACGCCCAGCAGCGTGGCCAGGATGCGGCGCAGGCGGAAGTTCTCCAGCACCACGATTTCGCCACCGCGCACGGCCCCGCCGGTGGCCACGTCGAGCGCGAGGCGCAGGCCGTCGCGCGTGCCGTGGCGGCGGGCCAGGTCGGGTGCGGCGCGCAGCCATTCGCGGCGGCGCGACTCGGGCAGCGCGGGGTCGAAGGCCACGCCGATCCACGCGGCGAGCCAGTCGAGGTGCTCGTCGGGAACGGCCTGCGGGTGCGTGAGCAAGTGCGCGGCGGCCACGCGGTCTTCGAGCGGCGTGAGCACGCTCTCGAAGCTGGCGAGCAGCCGCGCGTTGAAATCGGCCGGCGTGGCGCGCGGCCGGTACACGGCGATGCCGTCGGCATTGCGCTCCAGGCGCCACGCCGCAGCACCGTCGCGCAACAGCCAAGCCGCGCCCGCACGCTCGATGGCCACCGTGGCCGCGGGCCCCGGGCGCACGTCGGCGAGCAGCAGCCGTGCGCGCAGCGCGGGCGCCAGCTCGCCGCCGACATCGAGCGCCGCGGCGTGCGCCTCGTCGATCTGCGCGAGGCGCTCGCCCGGCTCGGCCGCGGCCTCGCCAAAGAGGGTTTCGCGATAGAGCCGGGGCAGGTAGCGCTCGGCGTAGTCGAAGCGGCTGCCCCAGGCGCGCAGCGCGGCGATCTGCGGGCCGGTGCGGCCATCGCCATGCAGCACGACACGCACCCACAGGTAGCGGCCCACGAGCTTGCGCACACGGCGCCGCGCGTCCTGGATCAGCACGCCGAAGCAGCCGCGCTGGTCTTTCTGCGGCTCGCCGCCCAGCAAGCCCGGGTGCCCGGGCAGCTCGCTCGGTTCGCGCTGCCACGCGGCGTGCGGCAGTTGCGGCGCGCGCATGGCGTCGTCGAGCGTGTCGATGTCGCGGCCGAAGCCGTGCGGGTGCCAGGCGGTCAGGTCATCCACAGCGGGCGGGCGCGGGTCCTGCGTGGCGGCGAGCCACGCGACGAAGCCGCAATGGCCGGGGATGTCGGCCTCGGCGACGAGGCGATGCCATACGGTGTTCGTGTCCTGGCTGTCGATGAGATGGGCGGTGAAGGGCTCGCCCTCGCGGTAGTTCGCCGCCTCGCCGCGTCGTGCCAGGTGGTGCAGCGACAGCGGGTGCAGCGGCTCGGCCCCTCGCTCGCCCGCGGGGTAGTACGGCGGCTGCACGGCCCCGTTGCAAAACGGCGCCTCGACCGCGTTCTCGGCCAGCGGATACACCTCGCCCAGCGGCATGACGATGCCGGCCAGGGCCACGGCCAAATCGAATGCCGGGGCGTCGCGGCGGCCGGGCATGCGCACCGCCACGCAATCGGGCGCCACCCACGCCAGGGCATAGGCGTAGTCGGCGCCTTCCAGCCGCAGTGGCGCCTCCCAGCGCGATTCGGCGGCGATCCAGCGGCGCACCGCCGCGTGGCCGTCGCCATCGAGCCAGCTCAGCATCGCCAGCTCGCCATCGGGCGCCGCGGCCAAGGCGAGCGGGCGCTCATCACCGAAGCCGGGCTCGGCGACGAGGGCGAGCACCGGCGGACAGGCGTTCTCGGGCGAGGGGCGGAAAACGCGCGGGTCGTAGTCGTCGGGCTGCGGCGTGGGCTGGCGCAGGGGCCGGCCGGTGAGGCGGGCCAAACGTCCGCTGGTGCGCTCCATGGCCCACACGCCACCGTCGGCCGCGGGCGCGAGCCGCCACGGGTCGAAGTTGGGCAAGCTCACCTGCACATCGGTCCAGCGGCCGCGCAGGTCGTGCATGCGGATGCGGCCCGACAGCGCGATGTAGAGCACGCCGTCCGCACCCGCGCACAGGTCGCGCGGCGGCTCGTCCACGCTGAGCAGCACCACGTCATCGGGCAGGTGGCTGTGTACGACCACCGCCTGCTGCAGCGCATCCCAGCGGGCCACGCATTCGATGGCGTCCACCGCCCGCGGCGTGCGTTCCAGCGCGGCCTGGGCGGCGGCGAAGGCGTCGGCCGGCGACAGCGCGGGCACCAGCGTGCGTTCGGAGGCGAGGCGCAGCACGCGGCACCGGGCATCCCAGACGCAATGGCGCCGCTCGGCGAAATGCCGTGCGTCGCCGAGCATCCAGAAGCGCAGGCCGTTGGCGTCCATCAGCAGACCTCGGGCACGACCGGCACCGCCACGGCGCGGGCGTCGGCAAAGGGATTGGGCAGCGCGCGCAGGTCGGTGGGCGCGGCCGCGCCTTCCACGGCCACCACCGAGAGCAGCTCGGGCAGCTGCCAGGGCGAGAGCGGCAGCACCTGCGCGCCGTCGGCGGCGATGGCCGGCAAGCGGCGCCAGTCGTCGCCGTGGCGCTCGAAGAGCTGCAGGCCGCGCAGTTCCTCCACGCCCGGCACGCGCGACACCTCCACCTCCAGCTCGCGGCTCTTCACGGGGCGGCCCAGCGGCCAGCCCTGCTGGTCGAGCCCGCCGGGCGCGAGCGGCCACAGCAGCCGGCGCAGCGCCTCGCGCACTTCGAGCAGCACCTTGTCGCGGGCATAACCCTCGCGCACCTCCACGGCCACGGCCACGCCCAGCGCCACGTACTCGCAGCCGATCACGTAAAGCTCGGTGGCCAGTGGGGTGCGTGCGGACAGGTGCGCGTGCAGCCGCTCGATGAACGGCCGGTCGGGCCGCGGGTTGGGTGCGGGGGCCAGCGGTGCGGCGGGCAGCGCCATCACGCTCACCACGCCGGGCACGTTGAAGCGGCGGTCGCGCGGCTTGAAGCGCGGCAGCACCTCGACGCGACCCACGTCGACCGCGGGCGCCTCGAAGGCGAGGCGCCGGTAGTCCTCTTGCGTCACGGCGCGGTCGCGGTGGCGCAGCATGGCGGGGATGCGCTTCTCGGCGGCGGCCAGCGTCTCGGCGTCTTCGCCGCCGCCCAGGGCCAGCGGCTGGTGCACCTTGATCGCGGGCGCGGGCCGGCCGTCGATGCGCAGCGCAGCCAGTTCGGTGAGGCTGCCGGCCGGCAGGTTGCCGGCACGGCCACCGCCGAAACGGCCCGAGGCGAGGCGCACGCGCATCTCGCGCTCGGGGATGCGGCCGCGCAGGCCGTCGCCGAAGCGCAGCGTGCCGGCCTCGGCATCGAGTTCGTAGGCGGGCGCTTCGCGCGCCACGTGCGGGTCGCGGCTGATGGCGCCGAGGTCGTCCACGCGGAACCACGGCTGGTAGCCGCGCCCGGGTTCTTCGACCTGCACCTGCAGCGTGGCCGCGTCCACCGAAGGCAGGGGCAGCTGGAACACCTGGTCGGCCGCACCGTTGGAGGCGCCGAGCACGCGGCCGGCCACCGTGCTGCGCTGGTCGATCTCGACGGCGTTGATGCCCAGCCAGGCCAGCGGCAGGTGCTCCACGGGTTCGCCGGGCGCAGGGCGCAGGCGGATCCAGCCCACCAGCCGTGCCGCACGCGCGGGGTCGTCGAGCCTCGGCGGCGCATCGCCCACGCCGGCACGCGGGTTCACGCCCACGTCGTTCGACGGTGCCCAGATCAGGCTTTCATCGGGCAGTTGCAGG
This sequence comes from uncultured Burkholderiaceae bacterium, assembly GCA_966251135.1. Taxonomy (GTDB): domain Bacteria; phylum Pseudomonadota; class Gammaproteobacteria; order Burkholderiales; family Burkholderiaceae_C; genus Albitalea. Next base: position 4,966 of record CBINKC010000142.1, on the reverse strand, counting down.
CGCAGCGTGCCGGCCACGGCGAGGCCGCGCGTGGTGTCGGTGTCCGGCTGCACGGCCAGGGTGAGGTAGTCGGTCTCGAACGCGTTGCGGCCGCGCGTGGTCATTTCCCACAGCACGGGCACGGGCGACGGTGCGCTCACCTGCTCGAAGAGCGCGGGCGGCTTGAGCACGGGCACCACGCCCATCGACAGCAGGGCCGGCGTGCCGGTGTCGCCGCCGCCCATGGCCGCGCGGGCGGCCTCGTTCACGCTGTTCTGCTCCTCGGGCCGCCGCGCGGGGGGCGCGAGCAGCGCGATCCAGAGCGCGCGGTCGGCGCTGGCGGCGAACACGTCCACGCCCGCGGGCTCGGCGCGGCTGCCGGCGAACACCGGCGTGGTCTCGTAGGCCTTGAGCGCGCCGCCGATGCGGTGGATGCGCGCCAGCCCCTCCAGCAGCTCGCTGCGCCGCGCGGTCTCGGCCACATCCAGCCGGCGCTTGATGTAGGCCTCGGCGGTGAGGGGCAGCACGGTGGTTTCGGCCAGCGTCTCGAAGGGCACCGGCCCCTTGATCTGGCCCTGCGGCGCGAGCGTGTGCGCGCCCAGCTCGGTTTCCTGCGCGTAGCCCAGGCGCACGATGCCGCGCGTCGGCTGCGCGGGCCGCAGGCCCATGCCCAGCAGCTTGAGGAACACCAGCCGCTGACGCTCGGGGATGAGGTTGGCGCGGTACAGCAGCGCATCGCCCAGCCAGGCGAACAGCTCGATGAGCGTGCGGCCCGGGTCACCCAGACGGGGGTTCGTCCACTCGGGGGTGTGCGCGGGAATACGCGCGATGAGGTCTTCGACGAGATCGTCGAAGCGGCGGTCGTCGAGTGACGGTGGAACGAGTGGCATGTTGTCCTTAACCTCGACCTTCCAGCTGGACGGTGACGTTCATGGCGCCGGGCGCCCCGGTGCGCGCCAGCCGATAGGCGATCTCGACGCGCACATGGCTGGGCTGGCCGGGTACTTCCCACACCTCCACGCCGTCGAGCAGGATGCGTTTCTCCCAGCGCGCGAGCGACTCGCGCACGAGGTCGCGCATCTCCCGTCGGGTGGCCACGGTGTTGGGCTCGTGCAGCAGCCGGTCGAGCCCGCCGCCGAACTCGGGCCGCATGAGCTGCTCCGACGGGCGCGTGCTCAGGATCACGCGGATGGATTCGCGCACGCTCTCGGCGAGGTCGGGCCAGTGCAACTGGCCGTGTTCGTCGGGCATGGGCAGCAAAGGCCAACCGAGCAAGGGGCGCGGCGTGTTCATCGGTCAGCTCCCCGGCGCCTTGTTGCCGAACTTGGGGAACGGCAGGCAGATCTTCAGGAAGAACATCCAGCCGAACACGATGTTGAACAGCGTGAGGAAGATGTTCAGCACCAGGAAAGCGCAGATGGTGATGATCGGAATGCTGAAGCTGCAGATCCAGGTGATGCCCATCGTGCCGGTGCTGCCCTTGCCTTCCATGAGGTCCTTGGCCGAGCCCGACAGCAGGTTCTGCAGCGACGGCGGCACCACGAAGGCCACGTTGGGCTTGAGCGACTTCAGCAGCTTGCGGTCCGAGGGATCGGGCAGCGGAATCTGCACCGGCGGCGCGCCCGCGCCTTCGTACCAAGGCGCGATCACAAAGGGCTCGCTGTAGTCGCTCCACACCGTGCGCGGCGCGCAAGCGCAGTCGGACTTGAGCCGCACGAAGGCGCGCAGCACGTAGCGCGCGCCGGGCTCGTCGTAGCGGCCGGCCTTGCCCTTGACGGCCTTGAAGCGCGCCTGCAAGCCGGTGTGCAACGACGAGGCCAGCGCATCGGCATCCGCGGCCGAGAGGGCCGGCCAGGACTCGGGCATCTCCACGCCGCCCGGCACGCTGCCTTTTTCCAGCAGCACGGTGCTCGCCTTCTCAAGGAAGTCGTCGGCGCGCACATGGCGCCGCACGGTCTCGCCCGGGCGCAGCACGAGCGGCAGCTGGATGGCATGCAGGCGCTGGCGCAGCGCGGTCGATTCCGGGCCGCTGCCGAAGGCATCGAACTCGCTGGTCATCTGGCGCAGCAGCATGAGGAAGCGGCGCATGAGGCGGCTGGGAGCCGAGGCCTTGTTCCGCAGCGCATCGGCCTGCGCTTGCGGCACGCCTTCGGGCAGCTCGTCGCCCAACGCTTCGAGCGCATCGAACCAACCGGCGCGCACGGGCTCGCCCGCAAAGGGCAGGTTCATGGCCTCACCGCGCAGCGCCTCGACGAGGTGATTGCGAAACAGCGTCGAGCGCGGGCCGAAGCTCGGGTCGTCCGCACCGGACACGGGCTCGGCCTCCGCCAACTCGCCGCTGGTGGTGGGCACCACGCCGTAGTAGAGCGTCTTGCCGGCCTGGGCACACACATCGGGCGGCGCCACGTACAGCGGGATCACGTCTTCGTCGAGCCAGCTGTCGGGCTGGGCGAGCGTGTGGCCGGCGAGCAGGTGGTCGATGTCGGCCACGCCCGTGGTCTGGCGCGCGAGGCGATGCGCTGCAACCGGATCATGGCCATCGCCACCCACCCGCGTGAGCGGCACCCAGCCGCGCAGCCGGCCGTGCGAACGCATCCAGCCCTGCGGCTGGCCGCCGGGGCCCAGGCGGCGCAGCACGAGGCCCGCAGCCTCCACCTTGGCGGGATCGAGCCGCGGCGTGCCCGGCACATCGCACCAGGCCTCGATGAGCGCGAGGTGGAACTGGCGTTGGATGGGCTGGAAGAGCTTGAGCGTGCCCTGTGCATCGGTCGTGATGGCGCGCAGGCCGTGCAGGCGCTGGCGGCCCTCGCTCGTGCGCAGGTCGGCGAGCGTGGACTCGATGAAGTCATCGTCGTTGCGCTGGAGCAGCGCGGGCCGCGCCTGGGCCGCGATGTCGCGCGGGGCGCCGATGCGTACGTGCTCAGGGTGATGCATGGCCGCGCTCCTCACCACACGTTGCCGGCGCCCGGCGTGTAGCTGGTGGAAACCACCGCGTTGGTGATCAGCGTGTCGCACTTGACCACGCCCGAGAACTTGGACATCGCGGCATCGACCTTCACCATGCCGGCCGACACATCGACGCTGGCCGCCTGCACGCTCACCTTGGCGGCGGCGGTGATGGTGATGCCCGAGGTTTCGAGCTTGATGCTGTTGCCGTTGCTGTCTTCGATGGTGATGCTGCCCGGGCCATCCTTCAACGTGACCTTCTGGCCGCCGGGCGTTTCGAGTTGCAGCTTCTCCTGCCCGGACTCGTCTTCCATCGTCACGGTGATGCCGTTCTTCGACTTCAGCACCTTGTGCTTGTTGACGCCGGACTCGATCTGCGCAGGCGGCGTGGACGCGCCGTTCCACAGCCCACCCAGGATCACGGGCTGGCGCGGGTCGCCCTGCACCAGCACCACGAAGACCTCGTCGTCCACGTCGGGCAGCCAGAACGCGCCACGATCGGCACCCGCGAAAGGCGCGACCACGCGGGCCCACAGCGGCGCGTCCTGCTGCGTGGTGCCGTCGAAGGCGAGCAGGCGCACCTGCACCCGGCTCAAGCCCTCGGGGTCGTCGAGCGAGACCACGCGGGCCAGCATGCCCGCTTGGGCAAAGGCGGGGGGCGCGGCAAAAACGGTGTCGCGCTTCATGCGGCCAGCCTCGCGCATTCGGCGGTGAACTCGGTGCGATAGCCCTGCGTCATGTCGAACAAGTGGCAGGCGCGCACCACGTAGTAGCTGTTGTCGAACTGCGCAGAGATGCCGGCCAGCCGCACGGTGGTGCCCACGCGCAGCTGCGCGTTGCCCTCGGCGAGCCCTTCGGCGCGCACGAAGCGGCGCGCGCGCTGGTCGAGCGCGGCCTCGGCGACTGCGCGGGCTTCGGCATCGGAGTACACGGCCGGCGAGGCGAGATGCTCGCTGCGCTCGCCGAACGCTTCGCGCGCCCACTCGACGCCGCTCTTGCCCTGGCCGGGGCCGGCGTTCGTGATCGAGGTGGCCTCGCCTTTCACGGCGGCACCATCACGCGCGTTCCAGCCCGACACCGTGACCGTCGTGGCCTGCTCGGCGAGGTCGGCGGTGATACGCACGCGGGCGAGCTGGCTGTACAGCGTGAGTTCCACGGTGCCCCGGCTGACCTCCTGCCGCGGCGAGACATGCAGCTCCGCGCCCACCACCTGAAGATCGGCATCGAAGCGCGCGAGCAGCCGGCGCAGGAAGGCGAGGTCGGATTCGTCGAGCTGCGCCCAGGTGCCGGTGGGCGAACCCAGTCCGGTGATACGGGGGGTGAGACCCAGCTCGCCCGCTACGTCATTCACCACGTCGGCGGGCGACATGTCGGCGTAGACCTTGCTGCGGCGCGTGCGGCGGGCGGCGGCCAGCGCGTCTTCGGCCAGCACCACCAGCTCGGGCGGCTGGCCGTACTGGCACACCATCTCCAGCGCACTCACCTTGCCTTTGAAGATCTCGCGCGGCGTGGCTTCGTCGCCGGAATAGACGCCGATCTCGGCACCCAGCTTGAGCGCGGAGGTGGCGTCGAAGGCCAGCTCGGCACGGCCCCCGCCGGTGGCCACCCAGTTGGTCAGGCGCAGCTCCAGCGTGCTCATGCCACCTTCCGACTCTTCCATGCGCATGGCGGTCATGAGCGTGCTCATGCGCTCGTCGGGCTGACCGGCGAGGCGCAGCGTGGGGCGCGCGCTGAAGATGGCCGACTGGCTGAGGCTGGCTTCGGGCATGGGGTCAGGGCCTGTGGACACGACGGATGCCAGCGCGACCCTTCGACAAGCTCAGGGCAAACGGTACGCGGTGGCTTCGCTCGGTGCTCAAAACACCTCCGTTCGGGCTGAGCTTGTCGAAGCCCCTCGCCGTGTGTGCAGGCCCTTCGACAGGCTCAGGGCGACCCTTCGACAAGCTCAGGGCGAACGGTGCGCGGTGGCACCGTTCGGAGCTCAAAACACCTCCGTTCGGGCTGAGCTTGTCGAAGCCCCTCGCCATGTGAGCAGGCCCTT
>CBINKC010000141.1:0-11284 GCA_966251135.1 uncultured Burkholderiaceae bacterium | reverse complement strand
GCATGGCGTTGATATCGGCTGACTTGTTCAACGAACTTCCAACTCACGACACTAGGTCTTGCTTGTCGACATCGGTTTCGTAGACAAGGGTCTGCCAGCGGCTTTCCAGCCGTCGATGCCGCCACCAAGGAACTCAGCATCGAAGCCTGCGGCGCGCAGCCTCAAGGCCGTGCCGCGGCTCATCTCGTGCCCGGCGACGCAGTACACGATGACCTTTTGGCCAACGGACAACTCTTGGGCCCAAGTGCCCACATGCGCCGGATCGCACCAACGCGCCCCTGGGATGATGTCGGCCGCTTGCTCGAATGCGCCGGCGCGCCGCACATCCAACAGGACAGCCTGGTCAGCCTTGTCGTGCGCGGCTTCGAACGGCTCGGCAGCTGCGTGCACGACGTGCTGGTAGCGCTGGTGGACACCTTTCCACCGGATATTGGCCATGAAAGCGTCAACGTAGGCAGCAGCTCGAGCGCCGAAGTCGATGTGATAGGCATGTTCGTACATGTCGAGCGCAAGAATTGGCACCGCGCCAGACAGGGTCTGCGAGTGATCCGAAGCCCACTGGTTGGTTAGCGTGCCTTCGCGCTCGGAGTAGGTCAGCAGCACCCAACCGGAGCCACCTGACAGGGCTCTGGCCATGGCTGTGAATTCGGATTGCCAGCGCTCGACGCTGCCGAAACTGGCCGCAAGTGCCACCGCCATCGGCGGTGGCACCCCTTCGGGAACGCCTCCGAGGCTGGAGAAGTACACCTCGTGCAGGAGCATCGAGTTGCCTGCGATCAGTTCTTCGCGCTTGAGCCCATTCAACTCGAAGCCAGGCAGCGCCTGGAAGTCCACCGAGCTCAGCGCGGCGCGAATGGAGTTCAGCCGACGAACCGCACCGAGGTAGTTGTTTTCGTGGTGACTGCGCATGAGCGTGGGCGACAGGCCACGGAGCTCGGCAAGCTCGTTCGGAAACGGCTTCGGGATGACGTTCATCAGGTCTGACCTAAGAAGATTGGCGGGGCCCGGGCCGGAGGCGTCGGGCGATCGAGATGAGGGACGCGGGCAGAACCGAGGCTTGTGGCGCTCTATCCGCGAGCATAGACGTAGATATCACTACATTTCTGTAAGATACGTTATGCAGAAACTCTGCGCAAGCGTGATCGTCGTATCGCGACTCCGCGGTCCATCGGATCCCGCCGTACTGCCGCCACGCGTACCCCGACGAAACAGACCACGCCTGAAACCGATGGCGGCAACCTGATCAACAAGACGATCAACTATCGAAACTCGGGCGGCGTTCCACTGCGCTGACACGTTTGCGGCCCGCTCGGCTCCGACGAGCTTCGTCTTGCAGAGCGGGCTTCGATCGTTTCCTGTTGTCCTGTTGATCGGCAGCAATCGCCAACTGGCGTCCGGCGCCGCTGCGATGAACGAATCGGCGGGCACGCGCCAAGCCAGTGCGCGCCACGGCGCCACTCGTGGAAGACGTGGAAGACGCGGCGCAATACACGCCCTATTCCGGCCTTCTGGGCCAGCGCACCCGCCGGATGATTCACGGGCTCGCCCCGATGAGGCCGGGCGCAGACCGGAGTCGATCCTCTCCATGACCGAAGATGCCGCCCCCGCGGCCCCAGGCTCGCGCGAAAAACTGCGCCTGGGGGACGTGCTGGTCCAGCAGCAGCTGATCTCCCAGGAGCAGCTGGCCCGCGCACTCGAACTGCAGCGCGGCACCGGCAAGCGACTCGGCCGCATCCTGGTGGAAGCCGGAGCCGTCACCGAGGAAGCCGTTGCGCACGGCCTGGCGCGCCAGCTGCGCGTGCCCGTCGTCAACCTCAAAAGCTTCCCGCTGAAGAGCGAAACCGTGCGGCTGCTGCCGGAATCACCGGCCAGGCGACACCGCGCGGTGGTGCTGGAGGACAAGGGCGAGCATCTGCTCGTCGGCTTCGTGGACCCGCTGGACATCGCTGCCTACGACGAGCTGTGCCGCATCCTCAAGCGCCGCATCCGCATCGCGGTCGTGCCCGAAAGCCAGCTCGCGCCGGTGCTCGACCGCCACTACCGCCGCACCGAGGAAATCTCGGGCCTGGCCAAGGCGCTCGAAAAAGACGTGGGCGACGCGGTGGACTTCGGCGCGCTGGAGGCGAGCGTCGGCCAGGAGGGCGCACCGGTCGTCAAGCTGCTGCAAAGCGTGTTCGAGGACGCGCTGCAGGTGGGCGCCTCCGACGTGCACCTGGAGCCGCAGGAAGGCGCTCTGCTGATCCGCAGCCGCATCGACGGCATCTTGCAGACACAGACCCAGGCCGACAAGCGCATCGCCGGGGCGCTGGCCCAGCGGCTCAAGCTGATGGCCGGCCTCGACATTTCGGAGAAGCGCCTGCCGCAGGACGGACGCTTCTCGCTGCGGCTGCGCCAGCGCACCGTGGACGTGCGCCTGTCCACCCTGCCCTCGCACTACGGCGAGTCGGTGGTGATGCGGCTGCTCGGCCACGCCGACACCGTGCGGCGGCTCGACGAGATCGGCATGCCGCAGCCCATGCTGCTGCGCTTCAAGGAGATCCTGGCCCGCAGCTGCGGCATGGTGCTCGTGACGGGCCCGACGGGCAGCGGCAAGACCACCACGCTCTACGCCGCGCTGGCCGAGCTCGACGCGGAGCAGCACAAGATCATCACGGTCGAAGACCCGATCGAATACCGCCTTCCCGGGCTCACGCAGGTGCAGGTCAACGAGAAGATCGACCTCACCTTCTCGCGCGTGCTGCGCGCCACCCTGCGCCAAGATCCGGACATCATCCTCGTGGGCGAGATGCGCGATCCGGAAACGGTCGAGATCGGCCTGCGCGGCGCGATTACGGGCCACATGGTGCTCTCCACGCTGCACACGCGCGACGCGGTGAGCACGCCGTTTCGCCTGCTCGACATGGGCTCGCCGCCCTACATGGTGGCCAGCGCGCTGCAGGCGGTGTTCGCCCAGCGCCTGGTGCGCCAGAACTGCGAGAACTGCGCCGAGCCGCACGTGGCCAGCCCGCAGGAGCGCGGCTGGCTGGCGGCCATCGGCAACGACGCCGACGACGAGCCCACCCGCCGCGGCCGCGGCTGCAGCGCGTGCAACGGCACCGGCTACAGCGGCCGCATCGGCGTGTACGAAATGCTGGAAATGGACAGCGCGCTCGCCCAGGCCGCCACCCATGCCGACCCTGGGCTGTTCACCCGGCTCGCGGCCGAGAAGATGCGCGGCTGCACCATGGCCCACCACGCCCTGGCGCTGGTGCGCGCCGGGCGAACCTCGGTGGCCGAGTCGATGCGGTTGGCCAACGACTTCGAAGCATGAGCCCCGCCCGGCCGCCCGTAGGGGCGAATTTCCCTCTCGGAGGGACGGCGCGTAGCGCCGAGGGTGCACCCATAAGCCCCGCCCGGCCGCCCGTAGGGGTGAATTCCCTCTCGGAGGGACGGCGCGTAGCGCCTAGGGTGCACCCATGAGCCGCTACGCCTGGCGCGGACGCGACGCCCGCGGTGAGCTGGCGCAGGGGACGATCGAGGCCGACCATGCCGGCGCGGTGGCCGAGCAGTTGATCGCCATCGGCGTGACACCGCTGGTCATCGAGGTGCGGCAGGAGACGGCCGCCGTCGCGCCCGCCACGCTGTGGGAGGCCCTGCGCACCCCGCCGGTGAACGGCGAGGACCTGCTCGTCTTCTCGCGCCAGATGTACACGCTGCAGAAGTCGGGCGTGCCCATCCTGCGGGCACTGGCCGGGCTGCAGGCTTCCACGCCCAAGCGCTCGCTGATCTCGCTGATCGCCGACCTGCGCCAGAGCCTGGACCAGGGGCGCGAGCTGGCCGTGGCGATGGCACGCCATCCCACGGTCTTCGACGGCTTCTACGTAGCCATGATCCGCGTGGGCGAAATGACCGGCCGGCTCACCGAGTCGTTCGCGCGGCTGGCCGACCACATCGAGTTCGAACTCGACGTGCGCTCGCGCATCAAGCAGGCGCTGCGCTACCCGACGATGGTCATGGCCGCGATCGGCGTGGCGCTGGTGGTGGTCAACCTGTTCGTGATTCCCGCCTTTGCCAGCGTCTTCGCCAGCTTCAAGGCGGAGCTGCCGCTGCTGACCCGCATGCTGCTGGGCTTTTCAGCGTGGATGGTGCGGTGGTGGTACCTGCTCGGCGCCGCGGGCATCGGCGGCGTGTGGGCGCTGAAGGCCTGGCTCGCCACCCCGGACGGCCGCTACCGATGGGACCGGGCCAAGCTCCAGCTGCCCATCGCCGGGCCGATCGTGCTGAAAGCCACGCTGGCGCGCTTTGCCCGCAGCTTCGCCATGGCCTCCAAGAGCGGCGTGCCCATTGCGCGGGCGATGACAGTGGTGGCGCAGACCGTGGACAACGCGTGGGTCGGCGCACGCATCGAGCGCATGCGCGACGGCATCGAGCGCGGCGAGAGCCTGTCGCGCTGCGCGGCGGCCAGCGGCGTGTTCACGCCGGTGGTGCTGCAGATGATCGCCGTGGGCGAGGAAACAGGCGAGATCGAGACGCTGCTCATCGAGATCGCCGAGATGTACGAGCGCGAGACCGGCTACGCGATCAAGGGCCTGTCGTCGGCCATCGAGCCGGTGCTGCTCACGGTGATCGGCGTGTTCGTGCTGCTGCTCGCGCTGGGCATCTTCCTGCCGCTGTGGAACCTCGGGCAGGCCGCGCGAGGAGGCGGCTGATCCGGGCGGCCACGTGAAAAACGCCACGAGGCGGTGCGCGAAATGCGCTCCCAAGACAGTGCCGGCGGGCCGATATCGCACACAGGCTGTACCTGAGCGCCCCCTGGCCGGTGGCGCCGGGCCTGTTCAACCGATCCAAATCCAAATGGGGCAACCATGAAACGCCAGCAATCCGGCTTCACGCTCATCGAACTCGTGATGGTCATCGTCATCCTCGGCATCCTCGCCGCGGTGGCGGTGCCGAAGTACCTGGACCTGAAGGCCGACGCGAACCAGGCTGCGGTGAACGGCGTGGCCGGCGCGCTCAGCTCGGGCGCGGCGCTCAACTTCGCCACGCGCATGGCCAATAGCTCCAAGGGCGTGGCGGTGGCCGACTGCCAGGACGCGGCCAAGACGCTGCAGACCTACAGCGCGGGCGCCTACACCACCGCGCTGCCCACGCAGGGCGGCGCCTACACGATCACCTCGGCCGAAATCACCGCCGGGGCGTCGGCCGAATGCACGCTGACCTTCACGCCCACCTCGGGCAGCGCCGTCACGGCCACCTTCACGGCGCTGGGCATCAGCTGATGACGCGCGCCGGGGGGCGAGGCTTCACCCTCATCGAACTGGTGATGGTGCTGGTCATCCTCGGCGCCCTGGCCACCTTCGCGCTGCCGCGCATGACGGATCTCACCGCATGGCGGCTGCGCGCTTTTGCAGACGAACTCGCCGCCCAGGCCATGGCGATGCAGCGCCTGGCGCTCACACAGCGACGGCCGGTGGTCGCCACGATCACAGGCACCAGCGTGAGCTTTGCCTACGGGGCCGGCGGCGCGCTCGCCAGCGTGGCCTGCCCCGCCACCGCCTCGCCCTGCATCGCCGAAGGGGGCACGCGCACCGTCACGTTCAACGCATCGAACACCGGACGCGCCAGCACCTCCACGGGCAGCGCGCTGCAGGTCACGATCAGCGGCGGCGATGTGACGCTCGCCTACACCATCGAAGCGGAAACGGGCCTGTTTCGCGCCGCTCCTTGAGGCGCTGCGCTTGCGCATACCGCCCTAGCATGGGCTGGAAGTGCGAGAGCCAGATGCCGCCACCTGCCTTGATCGATGAGCCGAACCCAACGCGCCGCCGTGCGCGTGGATTCACGCTCATCGAGCTGCTGGTCTTCATCGTGGTCGTGAGCGCTGCGCTGGCGGGTGTGCTGCAGGTGTTCGTTCAGGCCACCGCGCACGGCGCCGATCCCGCCGTGCGCCGGCAGGCCCTGGCGATTGCGGAGTCGCTGCTGGAGGAAGTGCAGCTCATGCCTTTCACCTACTGCGACAGCGAGGACGCCAACGTCGAGACCGCCACTTCCACGGCCGGGTGTGCCTCGGGCGCCGATGCTTCGGGCCCGGAGGCCGGCGAGACGCGATACGCGAGCCCGCCGTTCGACCACGTCAACGACTACCACGGCTATGCCATGAGCGGCATCGTCGACATCACGAACACCGCGGTGAGCGGCCTCGCGGGCTACAGCGCGAGCGTGAGCGTGGCCGCCGCGGCCTTGAACACGATCACCGCAGGCAGCGGCGACGCCTTGCGCATCACGGTGACCGTCACCGGGCCGGGTGGCATCTCCATCGCCCTCGACGGCTACAGGAGCCGGCATGCGCCGAACAGCTCGCTGTGACGGCCTGCGCCCCGCCGCGGCGCCCCGCCTTGCGCGCGGCTTCACGCTGATCGAGATGGTCATCGTGATCGCGATGATGGGCGTGCTGGCGGCCATCGTGAGCGTGTTCATCGTGCAGCCGGTGCAGGGCTACCTGTCGACCGCGGCGCGAGCGGCGCTGGTGGACCAGGCCGACCTGGCGCTGCGGCGCATCGGTCGCGACCTGCGCATCGCGCTGCCCAACAGCGTGCGGGTGACGGGCGCGAGCCGGACGCTGGAGCTGATCCCCACCACGGCGGGGGCGCGCTACGCCACGGAAGGCAGCGGTGCGCTCGCCTTCGGCACGACGGACACGAGCTTCGACGTGGTCGGCCCGGCACTCACGCTTGCCGCCAATCAGGATCTGGTGTTCTACAACCTCGGGCCCGGCGTGACGGGATCCGATGCCTACGCGGCCAACGCCACGGCCGGCGAGCAGGCCAGCTCCAACCGGCGCACAGCGACCAACGCGGCCGGGGAGGCGACGACGGTGACGCTGAGCTCGGCGGCCGGCCTGCCGGTGGGCGACATGGCGCCGCCGTACCGCGTGCTCGCGGTGGAGTCTGCGGTGACGTATCGCTGCGACCTGGGCACCGGCCAGCTCGTGCGCTACCAGGGCTATGGCTTCCAGGCCAGCCAGCCGGACCCGCCTTCGGGCGGCTCCAGTGCCGTGCTGGCCACGGGCGTGACGGCCTGCCGCTTCGATGTGGACGGCACGCTGGTGGCCGCACGCGCGGCACTCGTCAACCTGCAGCTCACGCTGGCCACGACCACCCCATCGGGCAGCGAGAGCGTGACCTTGCACCATGCGGTCTACGTCAGCAACCTGCCTTGAGCGGCGCACAGGCCGGCCTCACCGCGGGTTCACGCTCGTGACGGTGGTGTTCGTGCTGGTCGTGCTGGCGCTGCTGGGGGCGGCGCTGGCCCAGGTGTCGATGCGACAGCAGCTGGGCTCCGCGGCCGAGGTGGAGCATGCGCGGGCTTTGCAGAGCGCACGCGCCGGGCTCGAATGGGCAGCGTTCCAGGTGCTGCGCAACCCGGCGCCGCCGACGGCCGCGCCAACGTGTTTCGCAACGGCCAGCTTCACGGTGGCGGGCTTGACGGGCTACACGGTCACGGTGAGCTGCACGCGCAGCGATGCCACGGACGGCGATGCGTCGCTCGCGTTCTACAAGCTCGTGGCCAATGCGTGCAACGCGCCGAGCGCCGGAGCGTGCCCGGCCACGGGGACGTTGCAGCCGACGTATGTGGAGCGGCAACTGACTTGGACGGTGGCGCGATGAAAGGCATCTTGTGCCTCCTGCGTCGAATGCTGCTCGGGCTGAGCGTGTCGAGATCCACGTCCGTGGTGCAAGCCCTTCGACAAGCTCAGGGCGGCCCTCCCGCTACGCACCCCGTTCGGGTTGAGCCTGTCGAAGCCCACGTTCGTGGTGCAGGCCCTTCGACAGGCTCAGAGGCTGGGAAGCAATCCGGCGTGGCCGAGCGGACCCTGCAAAGGGTGCCAATCAAGGCGCAAAGCACAGCCATAGCCCGGGCTATGGCGAGCATTTGCAACGCCGAGTGGCGCCATTTGCAGGGTACGAGCGGTCATGTCGGATTGCTTCTCAGCCTCTCAGGGCGAACGGTAGGTATCAGGCAGGTGTCGTGCCCCCTCCCGTTCGGGCTGAGCTTGTCGAAGCCCCGCGCCCACCTGCACAGGGCCCTTCGACAAGCTCAGGGCGAACGGGATCGCCGCGGTTCCCCCACCCTGTTCGGGCTGAGCCTGTCGAAGCCCCGCGCCGCACGCACCCTGCGACGCCTCGCCCTCACCGCCCTGTGCGCCGCCGGCAGCGCGCACGCCGTGACCTACAGCTTCCCCGGCGCCATGCCGGCCGGCTGCAGCGGCAGCAACGGCACCTACACCTGCGGCAGCCTCGCGCTCGGCTACCTCGACACCGTCACCATCGACTCGCCGAAGCCGGCCACCATCACGATCAACGGCGACTTCGACACCAGCTCCACCACCATCAATGCCGGCGGCAGCGCCTCGGACCTCACGCTCATCGTCACCGGTACGCTGACGATGCCCTACCAGACCACGATCGTCGGCCACATCCAGGCCGGTGCCGTCAACGACATCTACGGCTACCACACGATCACCGGCTCCGTCAGCACGACCACCGGCAGCCTGTGGCTGTACCACGCCACGGTCGTCAACGGCCCTTTGTCGAGCACGTCCGGCGCCATCATGACCCCGGCGTTCGGCAGCGTGACCGGAAACGTCACGAGCACCAGCGGCGGCATCACCATCGGATACGGTGGACAGATCACCGGCGCCGTATCGACTTCCGGCGCCATCGCCCTGGTGCAGGACTCGGTCGTCAACGGCAACGTGACCGGCAGCACCGGCGCACTGAACGTCGGCTACAACGCCCACGTCAACGGCCGCGTACGCACCAGTTCAGGCGCGATCTCCCTGGAGATGCTCTCCCAGGTCTCGACCTGCGTGGAGTCCACATCCTCGGCGGCCATCACCCTGGGCTACCAGTCCTCCGCAGCCGCTGTGTGCTGCGGCGCGAGTTGCTCGAACTCCTGCGTGGTGAACAACAGCAGCTACGCCATGCCGAGCAGCTGCACGCCGAGCGCGTACGCAGTACACCACTACGAGCTGTCGCTTCCCACCGCGAGCCTCGCGTGTCAATCGAGCACGGTCACGGTCACCGCCTGTGCCGACAGCTCCAGCCCGTGCACGAGCGCCGCCACCACGGTGAACGGCCAGACCGCCACCCTCGCCACCTCGGCCGGCACGCTGGGCGCCACCAGCGTGAGCTTCAACGCGAGCGGCGTGGCCAGCACCACCTTGAGCCACCCGGCGGCCAGCAACGGCACCAGCGTGAGCGTCACCCTGTCTAACGAACAGACCCCCGCAGGCAATGCCCGCCAGTGTTGCCCCAGCGGCACCGGCTGCAGCGCGGCCGACAGCTGCAGCACCACTTTCAACACCGCCGGCTTCATCGTGAGCGCATCGGCCGGCGGCAGCGCCGCCACGGTGCCTGCCCAGACGGCGGGCATCGCCTCAGGCACCCACTACCTGCGCGCCGTCAAGACCAGCACCACCACCCAGGCGTGCGAGGCCGCGCTCAGCGGCAGCACGACCGTGAACTGGGCGCTGCAATGCCAGAACCCGGCCACCTGTTCCAGCGGCAACCTGATGACGCTCACGGGCAGCAGCGCCAGCACAATCGCTTCCAACCCCGCCAGCGGCATCACCAGCACGACCGCCGTGCCCATGACTTTCGATGCCAACGGCAACGCGCCCTTCAGCTTCGTGTATGCCGATGTCGGCCAAGTCACGCTCACGGCATCGAAGACGGTCAATTCCGCGACGCTCTCGGGCTCGACCAATGCCTTCGTCGTCAAGCCCGCGTCGTTCTCGGTGAGCAACATCCGCCAGACGGCGAGCCCGAACACGGTGAACCCCGCCGCCGCCTCGGCGGCCGGCGGGGTGTTCGTGAAGGCCGGAGAGTCTTTCTCCGCCACCGTCACCGCGCTCACCTCCGGCGGCGCCGCCACGCCGAACTTCGGCAAGGAAGCCACACCCGAAGGTGTGCTGCTCACGCCCGCACTGGCGCTTCCGGCCGGCGGCACGAACGGCAGCCTGTCGAACGCGACCCTCTCCGGCGGCAGCTTTACCAGCGGTGCCGCCACCGCGACGCAGCTCGCCTACGGCGAAGTGGGCATCATCACCCTCACGCCTTCCATCGCCGACGGCAGCTATCTCGGCGCGGGCAACGTGAGCAGCAGCACGACGGGGAACATCGGCCGCTTCGTGCCGGCCCGGTTCGCGCTGTCGGGCCCGACCATCACGCATCGCAGCGGGCTGTCGTGCTCGCCGGCTTCCACCTTCACCTACCTCGACGAAACCTTCCGCATCGCAGTCACGCTCACGGCTCAGAACACCAGCGGCGCGACCACCACCAACTACACCGGCAGCTTCGCCAAGTTCGACCCCACGCAGGCCAACGCCTGGCAGCTCGCGGGTCGCGACGGCAGCACCGTCTTCACCACCGGCAGCAGCCGGCTCTCCCTGGGCAGCGCCACGGGCAGCTGGTCAGCGGGCGTGGCCAGCGGCGCCACCCTCACCGCATCGGCCCTGCGCGCCGCGAGCCCCGACGGCCCGTTCAGCGCGGCCTTCGGCGTGGCGCCGGCCGACAGCGACGGCGTGGCGCTCGCCGCGTTCGACATGGCTTCCACCGAAGCCGGCAGCAACGACCGCGCCGCGGTCGGCACGGTGCCGCTGCGTTTCGGCCGGCTGCGACTGTCCAACGCCATGGGCGCCGCCGACCGCGTGCTGGCACTGCCCGCCACGCTGCAGTACTGGAACGGCACCACCTGGGCCGCCAACACCCTCGACAGCAGCACCAGCGTGAGCGCGAATGCGGTGAGCTTCGGCAACCTGCGGCGCACGCTCACCACGAGCGACACCGCCGTTGCGAGCGCACTCGCCTTCTCCTCCGGCGTGGGCACGCTGCGGCTGGCCGCCCCGGGCAGCGGGCACAGCGGCACGGTCGATGTCGCGCTCAGCCTGGGCAGCTCGGCCACCGACGCCTCCTGCCTGCAACCCTGGACACCCGGCACCGGCGACGCCGCCACAGCCGGCGCCAACCTCGCCTACCTGCGCGGCGCCTGGTGCGGCAGCACCTGGGGGCAGGACCCCTCGGCGCGCGCCAGCTTCGGGCTGCAGCGCACGCAGGACCACACCATCTACCGACGCGAGAACTACTGAAGAAATGAAGCCCCCACGCTCACTTCGTTCGCTGCCCCCCGAGGGGGTGCTCAGAGGCTGGGAAGCAATCCGGCGTGGCCGAGCGGGCCCTGGAAATGGTGCCAATCAAGGCGCAAAGCACAGCCGTAGCTCGGGCTACGGCGAGCATTTGCAACG
>CBINKC010000140.1:0-11397 GCA_966251135.1 uncultured Burkholderiaceae bacterium | reverse complement strand
GTCCCGTGCGAGGGGCGGTCCCGCGTCTCGCGGGTCGCTGCTCGAACAGGGTTCTTCGCAGGGCTGCGCCCCGCAGCCCGTGCGCCGTCGCGCGGCGTCACCCGTGTCACAGGCGCCACAGGCGCAACCTCCTCAGCGACCCTGGGCGCCACCGCTTCGGGCGAGGGAAGAACTTCGACAACGAGTTCCTGCGTTGCCGAGGACACCACGGGGGCGTCCGGGGCCGAAGCCGGATCCGCGACCGGTGCCGGCAGGATCTCGGATATCGCCACAGCCGCCGCTGGAATGACGGGGCGCACTGCTGGCGCCCGCGCCACGGCAGGCGGGGCCTGCTCGCCGGCCCCCAGTGCGAGCCAGACTGCGGAGGCGCCGATGAGCATGCCCAGGCCTGCGGCCACGACCCAACTGCGCCCCGGCCTGTGCTCGGTATCTGCCGCCATGTTGGCTTCGGCGGCCTCCGTCTCCTGGCCGTGTTCTTCGAGCCAGTGCCGCAGCTCGCGTGCAAACGCGCGCGCCGATCGGAAGCGGTTCTCGGGGTCCTTCTCCATGGCGCGTGCGGTGATCTCCGACAGCGCGCGGGGAACGTCCTTGTTCACCTCGTGGGCGGGAGGAGGCTGGTGTTCCTGTACCGCCTTCGTGATCTCCGCCAGCGTGCCCCCGCGGAATGGCTTGATCTCAGTGAGCAGTTCGTAGAGCACCACGCCGAGCGAGAACACATCCACGCGGCGGTCGCCCGGTTCCTGGCGAACCTGCTCGGGCGCCATGTAGTACGGCGAGCCGGCAACCACGCCTTCGCCCGCGTGAACATCGTGCTGATGCGCGACACGGGCAATGCCGAAATCGAGCACGCGCGGCTGAGTGCGGCCGACCATGAAGACGTTGGCCGGCTTGATGTCCCGGTGAACCACGCCCTTGCTGTGGGCGTAGGCCAGCGCGTCGGCCACGCGGCGCACGATAAGCGCCGCCTGCGCCGGCGTCGGCCGCCATCCTCCCAGCCGCAGCTGCCGCAGGTCGCGGCCCTTGAGCAGCTCCATCGCGATGTACGCGTTGTCGTCGCTCACGCCGGCATCGAACACCGTGACGATGTTGGGATGCGAGAGGCTCGCGGCGGCACGCGCCTCGTTCAGGAACATCGCGTTGAACGCAGGCCGCTGCTCGGCGCTGATCTCCAGGTTCAGCGTCTTGATCGCGATCAGCCGGGACAGCAGGGGATCGTGTGCCGCGTAGACCGTTCCCAGGCCTCCCTCGCCAATGCGGTACTTCAGTGCATAGCGTCCGATGTGGCCGATGGTGCTGAGCGGCTCGTCGGCGCTGTCGGTCGTGGCCGGCGCCCCCTTGCCCGCCCGCGCAGAGCCCTTCGCGGCGCGGATGTCGGAGTCGTTCCATAGGCCGATGCCCGGGACGCTGGGAGTCGGGAGCGGTTCGCTTTCGGAGGGGGCGGCGGGGTCGGGTGTGGAGGCCATGGTGCATGGGAGTCCCGGCAGCTTAGCGGGGCCGCGGTGCGTACAGGCGTGAAAAAGAAGGATCTGGACGCCGGCCGTAACAGAAGGTCACGCTTTCGTGACGACGCTCAGACGTGGAAGTCTCACGACAACAAACTGCGCAGCCTTTGCACCGCCAGTTCCAGGTGAGACATGGAACTGGCATAGGAAAGTCGGATGTAGCGGCTCGTGGCATGGCGGCCGAAGTCGCGCCCCGGGGTAACGGCCACGTGGGCGCGGCGCATCAGCTCGAAGCTGAAGGCCCAGCTGTCGCGCGCATGCCGCGAGCAGTCGGCCCAGGCGTAGAACGCGCCATCCGGCATCACGGGAACCGGAAGCCCCACGCTTTCGAGCGCCGGCACGAGGAAGTCGCGGCGCGCCCGGAACTCGCTGCGCCGATGCTCGTACTCCGCGATTGAATCGGGCTCGAAGCACGCGAGCGCCGCATGTTGCGCCACCGCGGACGGGCAGATATAGAGGTTTTGCGCCAGCCGCTCTACCGGCGCGACCAGCGCCTCGGGCACCACCAGCCAGCCCAGGCGCCAGCCCGTCATGTTGAAGTACTTCGAGAAGCTGTTGATCGAGATCACGTCGTCGCCGTGGACCAGGGCACTATGTCCGTAGCGATCGTCGTAGCTCAATCCGAGGTAGATCTCGTCCACCACGGTAAAGCCGCCGCGCTCGCGCACGCTTTGCACGATGCCGCCCATCTCGACCGGATCGATCGACGTGCCCGTCGGGTTGGAAGGCGAGGCGAGCAAGACGCCGGCCGTGCGGGCCGACCAAGCGCTCTGCACGTCTTGCACGCTCAGCTGGAAACGCTGCTCGGCCGGCGCCGGCACCAGCACCGGGCGGCCCTCGGCGGCGGAGACGAAGTGCCGGTTGCAGGCGTAGCTGGGGTCGGGCAGCAGGATCTCGTCGTCACGGTCCACCAGCGACAGGCACGCCAGCTGCAGGGCAGCGGAAGCGCCGGCCGTCACGACGATGCGCCGCGGCGCGACATCCAGGCCGAAGCGGCTGCGATACCAGTCGCTGATGCGTTCGCGCAGCTCGGGCAGGCCGGTGGCCTCGGTGTAGTGCGTATGGCCGCCGCGCACGGCACGTTCCGCCGCTTCCTGCACGAGAGGAGGCGCCGTGAAGTCAGGCTCGCCGATGTTGAGGAAGACCATGGGCGAGCTGGCGCACTCGGGGCTGCGGGCCAGGTCGACCGCGGCCTTTGCGCACTCCATCACATAGAAGGGCTCGATGTGTTCGAGCCGCTTCGCGGTCTTCATCGTCGCGCTGCGCGTGCAGCCTGCACCTCTGCCGGACGGAGGTCTACGGCGGCCTTGTCGAGCACGCCATTGACGTACTTGTGGCCATCGGTGCCGCCGTAGCTCTTGGCGAGTTCGACCGCCTCGTTGATGGCCACCTTGTAGGGCACGTCGATGCAGTGCTTGAGCTCGTACACGCCGATCATCAGCACACCGTGCTCGATGGGCGACAACTCCGTGGTCTTGCGATCGACGTGGCGCGCCAGCACGGCATCGAGGTCGCCCGCCTCGGCGATGCAGCCGTGCAGCAAGGCATCGAAGTGCGACTTGTCGCACTTGTCGAAGTCTTCCTGCTCGCGCACGTGGGCTTCGATGGCGCCCGGGTCGCCACCCGAGAGCAGCCACTCATACAGGCCTTGCAGGGCCGCCTCGCGTGAGCGGCGGCGGGTCGACTTGGTGGCGGCGCGCTTGCCAGCGGGTTGGGGCCGGGGGTGTTGCTTCTCGAACTCGGTCACGACAGGTCTTCCAGAAGGTTGGCCATCTCGACCGCCACGCGGGCAGCGTCGCGGCCCTTCTCCTCGGCGCGTGCCCAGGCCTGCGCTTCGGTCTCCACGGTCAGGATGGCATTCGCGATGGGGATGTGATGGTCCAGCGACACCCGGGTGACGCCCGCGCCGCTTTCGTTGGCCACCAGGTCGAAGTGGTAAGTCTCGCCGCGCACGATGCACCCGAGGGCGATCAGCGCGTCGTAGTCATGGTTGTCGGCCATGGCCTGCAGGGCCACGGGGATCTCCAGTGCGCCCGGCACGCTCACGTGGCGGATGTACTTCGGTGCCACGCCCAGCTCGCGCAGCTCGTCCAGGCAGCTCTTGGCCAGGGTCTGTGTGATGGGTGCATTGAACCGTGCCTGCACGATGCCGATGCGCAGGTGGCGGCCGTCGATCTCGGTTTCCGGGCCTTTGTCGGCGTCTTTCATGTTCTTCTCTTGTGCTCAGAGGCTGGGAAGTCTCCGGCGTGGCCGAGCGGGCCCTGGAAATGGTGCCAATCAAGGCGCAAAGCACAGCCATAGCCCGGGCTATGGCGAGCGTTTGCAGAGACTAGTGGCGCCATTTGCAGGGTACGAGCGGTCATGTCGGATTGCTTCTCAGCCTCTCAGGGCTCCGACGACGGCGCCACGAAGCCTGTGACCTCCAGGCCGTAGCCCGCCATGCTCGGCATGCGGCGCGGGCTGCCCAGCAGCCTCATTCGCGAGATGCCCAGCTCCCGCAGGATCTGCGCGCCGATGCCGTATGTGCGCAGGTCCATCTGGCTGCGCTGTCGCTCGGCACGCTCATCGTGCGGCAGCAGTTGACCCAGCAGGGCATGCGCGTCCTCGCCGCAGTTGAGCAGCACGGCGGCCCCGCAAGGCGCAGCGTGCAGCGCGGCCAGTGCGCCGGGCAACGGCCAGCTGTGGCTGCTGTGCCCCATGTCGAGCAGGTCCAGCACCGATAGCGGCTCATGCACGCGCACCAGCACTTCGTCCTGCGCAGCCCATTGGCCGTGGGTCAGCGCCAGGTGCAGGCCGCCGGCGCGGTCACGAAATGCATGACACTCGAACTCGCCCTGAGCCGTGCGCAGCTTGCGCCGGCCCACACGCTCGATCAGCGTTTCGTTGCGGCTGCGGTACTCGATGAGGCTGGCGATCGTGCCGATCTTGAGCCCGTGCTCGCGTGCAAACACCTCGAGATCGGGCAGGCGGGCCATGGTGCCGTCGTCCTTCATGATCTCGCAGATGACTGTGGCCGGCGTGAGGCCCGCCATGGCGGCGAGGTCACAACCCGCCTCGGTGTGCCCGGCGCGCATCAGCACGCCGCCGTCCTGCGCGACGAGAGGGACGACATGGCCCGGCTGCACCAGGTCGCTCGCCTTGGCGTCGCGGGCCACGGCCGCCTGCACGGTGCGAGCACGGTCGGCCGCCGAGATACCGGTGGTCACGCCAGTGGCGGCCTCGATCGACACCGTGAAGGCGGTGCCGTGCCGCGTGCCGTTGCGCATCGTCATCGGCGGAAGCTGCAGGCGCTCGCAACGCTCGCGCGTGAGCGTGAGGCAGATGAGGCCGCGGCCGAAGCGGGCCATGAAGTTGATCGCCTCAGGCGACACATGGTCCGCCGCGAGCACCAGGTCGCCTTCGTTTTCGCGGTCTTCCTCGTCGACGAGGATGACCATGCGTCCTGCGGCGAGCTCGGCGATGAGCTCGGGGACGGGGGAAATTGCCATCCGCGGATTGTAGGCGGCGGGTGCTTGTGCCCCGCG
The DNA here is from genome assembly GCA_966251135.1 of uncultured Burkholderiaceae bacterium. Classification (GTDB taxonomy): domain Bacteria; phylum Pseudomonadota; class Gammaproteobacteria; order Burkholderiales; family Burkholderiaceae_C; genus Albitalea. Next base: position 6,371 of record CBINKC010000140.1, on the reverse strand, counting down.
GAGCGCCCCGGCCGGTGTCGGCCCTATCGGGTCAGCATCCGCGCGACGTACCGGGCGATCACGTCGACCTCCAGGTTCACGCGGGCGCCGGGCTGTAGCGTGCCAAGCGTCGTGTGCTCCGTGGTGTGGGGAATGAGATTGATGCTGAACTCGCAGCCGCCATCGTCGTCCCGTACGTGGTTGACGGTGAGGCTCACGCCATTGAGTGTGATTGAACCTTTGTAGGCGAGGTACTGCGCGAGCGCCTGCGGTGCCCACACGCGGAGTTCCCGCGACTCGCCCACGGGCTCGAACGACGTCACCTCTGCGATGCCGTCGACGTGGCCGGTGACGATGTGGCCGCCCAGCCGGTCGTGCGCCCGCAGTGCCTTTTCGAGGTTGGCCGGGCCCGGCGCGTCGAGCCCCACGGTCTTGTCGAGACTCTCGGCCGAGATGTCCACGCTGAACCGGCGGGAAGACCTGTCGAGCGAGGCTACCGTCATGCATGCGCCGTTGAGCGCGATGCTGTCGCCCAGATGGACGTCGTCCAGATAGCCTTCGGGTGCTTCGATGAGCAGCCTCTTGCCGTGGGTGGGCGCCTCGCCCAGAGCTTGAACGCCGACGATGTGGCCGATGCCGGTGATGATGCCTGTGAACATGGCCGCGATTGTGTCTCGCGTCAGCCCAAGGGGCGCGCCATGATCCGCAAGTCGGCACCGAGCGGCGTCGCACTCATGAAGCGCAGCGCCAGGCCCTCGGCCAACGTCTGCAGCGGCCCGAAGGCCGCCAGCTCGCGCCCCTGGCCCAGCAGCTTGGGCGCCACGTAGATGAGGAACTCGTCCACCAGCCGCTCCCGCACGAAGGACCCGTTGAGCTTGTGGCCGGCTTCCACGTGCAGCTCGTTAATGCCCCGCACGGCGAGGTTCGTGAGCATCTCTGCCAGGTCCACCTTGCCGTTCGGTCCGGGCGCCCAGGCGATTTCCACGCCGCACGCGGCCAGCGCCGCGGCGCGCGCCTCGTCGCGCTGGGCGGCATAGATCAGCACCTCGCCCGGTGGGGCGAGCAAGCGCGCGGTGGGCGGCGTTTCCAGCCGTGAATCGACGACGACGCGTGCGGGCTGGCACGGGGTGTTCACCAGCCGCACGTCCAGCCTGGGGTCGTCCTCCAGCACGGTGCCGACCCCGGTGAGTACCGCGCCAGCACGCTTGCGCCAGGCGTGTCCATCGGCACGCGCGGCCTCGCCGGTGATCCATTGGCTCGCCCCGTTGGGCAGGGCCGTGCGGCCGTCCAGCGAGATGGCGGCCTTCATCCGCACCCAAGGTCGCCCCCGCTGCATGCGCGAGAAGAAGCCGATGTTCAGTTCACGGGAGACCTCGGCACCCGGGCCATCGAGCACCTCGATCCCCGCCGAGCGCAGCCGGGCCGCGCCCTGGCCGGCTACCAGCGGGTTGGGGTCTTCCACCGCCATCACCACGCGGGCCACGCCGGCTCGCACCAGCGCGTCGCAGCAGGGGCCGGTCCGGCCTTGGTGAGAGCATGGCTCCAGGGTGACGACGACCGTGGCTCCCCGCACGTCTTCGCCGCGGGCCGCGGCGTCGCGCAAGGCCATCACCTCCGCATGCGGACCTCCTGCCTGCTGCGTGTGGCCGTGGCCGATCGTCCGAGCGTCGGGGGCGACGATCACGCAGCCCACTCGCGGGTTCGGTTCTGACAGCCCGACGGCTTGCTCGGCGAGCCCCAGCGCCTCTTGCATCAGCGCATCGAAATTCATGGCGGCGCTCAAGGTTGATGTGCAGCCGTGGCCGGGTCGACTTCGGTGCAGGCGCGGCCGCCGGGGATGACGAGAAAGTTCTGCTGCATCAGGGGTTGGACGACTTCGCTGTAGTGCTCGGGATGCTCGGCGGGCCGGTCAATCGCTCCGGTGCCGTCGGTATCGACGCTGTAACGGCAGATCCTGTACTGCCCGGGCTCGTCTCCCAGCGGCCACTCTTGCGGAACGATGCGGCTGCGCCCGGACCACGCACCTGCCGTGGCGATGGCGCAATGGTAGGCGACGGCATCTGCACGGACCTCGGTGAGGCACAGGGCGGATCCGGCCTCGTCCACCAGATCGACGGCGATCGACAGCGGCATGGCGGCCACGGCGCCTGCCGCGAATCGCACCCAGCCACTCAGGAGCTGGGCATGCACGGTCTGGCATTGGCTCAGCATCTGCACCGCCACCTGGTCCGACGATGCCGCGGCATCCAGTCCGGTGCATTGCGCTGACAGCCGGCCAGTGCTGTCTTCGAAGACGAAGGCCACCGTGGCCCCCGCGGGCTTGAGCACGCTGCGCCCATCGCCCAGCTGGTGCGCCCCTCTCGGAATCGAGGGGGCGCGCCCATCGACGCTCGCGAAGCGCTCCCGGCGCCCCTGGACGGACAGGGCGCCAGAAAGCGCAGGGGGCACCTCGGCCACGGTGGAATGAAGCTCCACGTGCTGCGTCGCGCCCGCGCGATCGGCCCAGCTCACCTCGATACGGGCTGACGAATAGCGGTCCCCGTCCTGACGGCCGACCTCTCGCTCCAGTCGATACGCGGTGGGGCGCGAGGGGAACGAGCCCGCTTCGTGCGGTTCGTCTTCCTCCGGTTGCGAGTGTCCAGCCGGTAGCCGCAGCCCCTCCATTGCCTCCTGTGCCAGGCGCAGCGCTTCGAATGTTTGCCGCGCGAGATCCGCATGGCGCTGCATGTAGGTGTGCATCCGCGCCAAGCCGAGCATGCCGAGGGACAGGACCAGGAAGGCGACCAGCGCTTCGACGAGCGAGGTGCCACGCTGACGGTGCGGCCGCATCAGAAATCCCTCCAACTGCCCGGCAGGCGAGCGTAGCTGCCCGTGTGGCGCATGAGCGTGCCCAGCACCATCGGGTTGTATACGAACTGGGGGGCGCCGTCTCCCGTGTACGACCCTTCGACGATGGCCGCGCCATGCACGCCCCCGCGGCCGGTCCAGTGCAGTCCGCGTCCGTACAGCACCCCATGGATCACAGGCTGCCCGTGCACCTGGATGGTTCCGGTCGCAACGATCGCCAGCGGCCGCTCAAGGCTACCGAGGCTGGCTGTGCCGTCGAGCTGCAAGTCACCCTCCACCCAGAGCAGCGAGTGGACCTCGGCCGCGCGCCTGAGGGCCTCGCTGCAGTCGCCGGGGCATTCCACGCGCTCCACGACCGGCTGTTCCTGCCAAGTCGCCCGGTCAAGGCCAAAGAACGACGCAAAGAAGCGCTCTCCATCAAGGGCATGCAGCGCGTCATCGTGCTCGATCACCGAGGCACCCGTGGGCCCTCCCGGCGCGGTGCCGATATGCGCGTTCGGCGCGCGCACAGCCCCACCGGCGTGCACGGCGACGCCTCCCGATGCCGCATCGGCGTTGTGAATGCCCGGCGATGCCGTGCCTGCATCGACATCGTCGAGCACCGTCAGCGCTGCCACCGGCGCGGTACTCAACGCCGGCACCAGGCCAACGAGGACCTGCGTGTGCGCTGCGGCATCACCTGCGCCGCAGCCGTCCGCGGCCCGGCTGCAGCCCATGGACTCCAACCGCAGCAGCCCGGGCGTCGGGCCGGCGGACAACTGCACGATGAAGGCCGGTGCGGGGCCGTCATCAGACGCGAGCCCCGCGAGTGCGTTGCTGTCCCCGGCGCAGCTGCATCGCCAGGCCGCTTCGCCATCGGCCACACACGCCGCATAGGCGCCTTCCGTACCAGACGGCTCCAGTGCGCCGGTTGTCGCCGACACGGCGAGATGCCGGGCCCGGAAGCTGTATTCGCTTCCGTCCTGTGCGCCGCAATGCGGGTCCACTGAGCGAGGATCGTTCAGCATCCCCAAACCCCATTCGAGCCCCGCCTCAGCTGCTTCGAACGCCTGTGTGGCGCGAACTTGACTGGTTGAAGCACGCCACTCGAACAGATGATTGCGATGCGCATAGGCGGCGATCATCGTCATCACAAAGAACAGAACCAATGTGACGGCGAGGGCTGCGCCGCCACGCTGCGAAGAACGGCGACAGGTGCTCATGTCCGGCAAGCTCCGGCGATGGCGTCGTTACGCAGACGCACCAACGTACGCATTGAGCGAACTACACGGGGGTCGTTTGCTGCATGCCCGCTGATCGACACCGCCAGGCTGCGTACTACCTGGCGTGGCCGGCAGTCGTCCTCATCCGCGGTACAGGTTTGCGCGCACAACGCGTCGAGTGCGATCTCCTGCAGGGCAGGGGTGATGCTGAACGCGCTGACCACCAGCGTGTTGCTGTCGGTCAGCGCCTGCCAGCTGCCGCCACCGAGCAGCATCTCGATGGTTCCGCGCCGCAGCCGGAAACCAAACTGCTCGTTGCCGTCGACGGCTCGGCGCCCACGAAGGTCACGGGAGTAGCTGAAGTGGACGGTCTCCGAGGAGCCCGAGGCCGGCACGATGGCCGCGTACGGGTTTGCCGAACCTGCGCTGTCCGAACCCGCCATGCTCTTTCCTGCGTCGCTCCAGTAGCCGGCTCGTCGCAGGTCGCGCGTCACCACGTCAATTGCCACGCGCAGGTCTTGCATCAGGCGACCCTCGAGCAGCTCGGCGCGGTGCGTCTGGATTCGCGCGACGAGCAGCAGGAGTGCCGCCGAGGTCACGAAGAGCCCCAGGGCCATGCCGACGAGGAGTTCCGCCATGGTGAACCCGCGCTGATGTCGCCTGGCCATCACAGGCCCCAGCACTTGCGGTTGTCCGCCGGGCCGTTGGCCACCTGCTCGTCGGGGCCCGAGGCCTGCGAGACCTGTGCGCCATCGACCACCAGCCGAAGGTGGCGGCAGCTCCTGTCGCCGCCTTGCGGACCGCGGGCCTCGGCATGCAATTCGTAGCCGGTGCTGCTGGTCTCTTCGACCGTGAGCGCGTAGTGCCCGCCTGGCGACGCCGCGCTCATGCGCAGGTCGGCCAGGCTGCCGTATCGGGCATGGTCCGCGCGATGGCGTTCCTGCGCCATCTGCACCTGCATTACGGCTACCAGTGCATCTGCCCGGCGCACTCTCTGGATGACATGGAGGTAGCTCGGGTAGGCGAGCGACGAAAGGATGCCGGCCACGGCGAGCGCGAACAGCGTTTCGATGAGCGTGAAGCCGCGTGCACGGCGCGGATACATGAGGTGTCGCATGTGTTTCCCCTCAGCAGCTGCGATAGCCCGGTGCGGCTGCGGCACCTTTCGGCGAGCAGGTCCGCACGCGACCCATGACGTTGACCACGTGATGCACCGCTCGGCCGCTTGCCGCCACGACCTTCAACGTGCCTGCGGGAGTGCTGGTGCCGTGCAGCGGGTCGAACAGCAGCGAGCGCACGGCCGACCTCAGCGAGATGCCCTGCTCCGAGGCCCATTGCACCGCCTTCAGCGCCTGGGCCTCGCCGGTGCAGATCGCCGATCCCGAGGCTTCGCAATGGCACTCCTGAGCCGCGCCGCTGTGAACGACATAGCAGCTGCCCCATGCAGTCTCATGCAGCGTCAGGCGCAGCGGTGTGTTGCGCATGACTGCCTCTGCCCGGACGAACTGAAGGTCGCTCGCCAATTGAGCGGCTGCGCCGTCCAGTCGCTGTTTCTCGATGAAGCCCCGAAAGCCGGGTGCCGCCGTGGCCAGCGTGATAGCCGCGATTGCCATGGCGATGCTTGCCTCGATCAAGCTCACGCCTCGCGAGCGTGGCGCTCTTCCCATGTTCTTCCTCCCTGGATGTTGTGCCACCACTGTACGAATCGGCGCACGGTCGCGCGCCCCCACGAGGTGGGATAGCAGTGGCCCTCGTAGAGGGGGTGGGGAAGGGGGAAGAAGGGGGCTGCCGAAGGGGGAGGGCGGCGGGAGAGTCAGATGTCGCGGATGAGTTGACGGAACTCGTCGACGTCTTCGAAGCTGCGGTACACCGAGGCGAAGCGCACGTACGCGACCTTGTCGATGCGCTTGAGTTCGCGCATCACCAACTCACCCACCCGGGCGGAGGCCACCTCACGCGCGCCGCTGTTGAGAAGCTTCTCCTGGATGCGCTCCACCGCAGCGTCGATCTGCTCCACGCTCACGGGTCGCTTGCGCAGCGCCAGGGTCATGGACGCGCGCAGCTTGGCGGTATCGAACTCGGCGCGTGTCCCGTCCTTCTTCACCACGTGGGGGAGTGCAATCTCCGCGCGCTCGTAGGTGGTGAAGCGCTTGTCGCAGGCCTGGCAGCGGCGGCGACGGCGCACCACGTCGCCCTCGTCGGACTCCCGTGTCTCGACGACCTGGGTTTCCTGGTGGCTGCAGAAGGGGCAACGCATCGGCGTGGAAAGGGCGGCCCGGGTGGCGGCTGCTCAGCCGGCCATGGACCGCCCGCTGTCGCTAGCCGTAGACGGGGAAGTCGCGC
>CBINKC010000139.1:0-11508 GCA_966251135.1 uncultured Burkholderiaceae bacterium | reverse complement strand
TCCGCTCGGCCACGCCGGATTACTTCCCAGCCTCTGATTCCCGGGGGGGCAGGCGCAGGTGGGGGCGGGAGGCTCTTACCGTGCGTCCCCCTGGGAGAGGGGCAGACCTCGATGCGTTTGCTGCTCGGTGCTTGCTGCTTGCCGAGGCGGCGTCTCCCGCTCAAATACAAAGGTCGGACAAAGGGCCGTGAGGCGATCTGGCGCCCGGGCCCCTGGCACTCAGCCGAAATGGCACACGTAGTGCAGCGGCTTCGTCACCTCGATGTCGAATGACGAATCGCCCGGCACATCGAAGGACTGGCCGCCCGCGTACGAAGCCCACCCATCTTGCCCGGCGAGCCGCACGCGGCATTCGCCTTCCACCAGCTCCATCACTTCCGGCGCGCCCGTGTTGAAGGTGAGGGTGGACGGCAGGATCACGCCCACGCTCTTTTTCGTGCCGTCGGCCAGCTCGATGGTGTGCGAGACGCACTTGCCGTCGAAGTAGATGTTGGCGCGGGTGCGAATGGTGGCCTGGATGCTATCGGTCATGGTGCGGTTTACTGGTCGTTCTTGAGCTGCGGGAACACGGAGCCTGCGCTGCCCGGCAGCAGGCCGGTCTTCGCATACATCGAGAGCTTGTCGCGCGTGTCGGCGATGTCGAGGTTGCGCATGGTGAGCTGGCCGATGCGGTCGGCTGGCGAGAAGGTGGACTCGCCTTTTTCCATGGTCAGCCGTTCGGGCTTGTAGGTGAGGTTGGCCGACTCGGTGTTGAGGATGGAGTAGTCGTTGCCGCGGCGCAGCTCCAGCGTTACCTCGCCCGACACCGCACGGGCCACCCATCGCTGTGCCGTCTCCCGCAGCATGATGGCCTGCGGGTCGAACCAGCGGCCCTGGTAGAGCAGGCGGCCCAGGCGCCGGCCGTTGTCGCGGTACTGCTCGATGGTGTCTTCGTTGTGGATGCCGGTCACCAGGCGCTCGTAGGCGATGAACAGCAGCGCCATGCCAGGGGCCTCGTAGATGCCGCGGCTCTTGGCTTCGATGATGCGGTTCTCGATCTGGTCGCTCATGCCCAGGCCGTGCCGCCCGCCGATGCGGTTGGCTTCCAGCATCAGCTCCACGGGGTCGGCGAACTCGCGGCCGTTGAGCGCCAATGGCTGGCCCTCCTCGAAGCGCACCGTCACCTGCTCACGCTTGACTTCCACGTCGTCGCGCCAGAAGGCCACTCCCATGATCGGCTGCACGATGGTGATACCCGACGACAGGTGCTCCAGGTCCTTGGCCTCGTGCGTGGCGCCCAGCATGTTGGAGTCGGTGGAATACGCCTTCTCCGCCGACATCTTGTAGGCGAAGCCGGCCTTCTGCATGAACGCCGACATCTCGGCGCGGCCACCCAGCTCGTCGATGAAGGTCTGGTCGAGCCAGGGCTTGTAGATGCGCAGCGATGGGTTGGTGAGCAGGCCGTAGCGGTAGAAGCGCTCGATGTCGTTGCCCTTGAAGGTGCTGCCGTCACCCCAGATGTTGACGTCGTCCTCTCGCATGGCGGCCACGAGCATGGTGCCGGTCACGGCGCGGCCGATGGGCGTGGTGTTGAAGTAAGTGATGCCCGCGGTGCTGATGTGGAAGGCACCGCATTGCAGGGCTGCAATGCCCTCGGCGACCAGCTGGGCCCGGCAGTCCACCAGGCGCGCCTTCGCGGCGCCGTATTGCGTGGCGCGGCGCGGGATGTCGTCGTAGTCAGGCTCGTCGGGCTGCCCGAGGTTGGCGGTGTAGGCGTAGGGAACGGCGCCCTTCTGGCGCATCCACAGCAGGGCGGCACTGGTGTCCAAGCCGCCGGAGAACGCGATGCCGACTTTCTGGCCGGCGGGAAGGTGCTGAAGAATGGTGCTCATGGACGGTGCGGTCGGTGAGGAGGGACCCGGGCGACAGGGTCGCGCGGGCCCGGTATTGTCCATGCATTCCCGCCGGGCCTGGGGTATACGAGCCCGGCGCCGCGGCTCAAGGCGCGCTGATGCGCGCGATGCTGCCGGTCTGCTTGAGCACGTACAGCGCGCCGTCCACGCCCACGAGCATGTCCACGGGCCCGCCGTCAACGGTAGCGAAGCTGTACGCGTCGCCCGGGTTGTCGAGGTCGAGGCGGCTGATCCAGCCGAAGACATAGTCGGCGAAGTAGTAGCTGTTGCGGTACGCCGGCGGGAAGCCCCCGCTGGACGGGTAGAAGGCGGCGCCCGTGATGGCGAAGCCTTGCAGGAACCCGCCCGGGCCTGAGCCCTCCGGGTCAGCCGCCTCGTGCTTGTACGCGTAGATCGGCCCGGTGATGTTGCCCGTCACGCCCACCGGGCCTTCCGAGCTGGGCCAGCCGTAATTGGCACCCGCCGTGCCGAGGTTGATTTCCTCCCAGGAGGCCTCGCCCACGTCATGGATGTGCATGCGCCCCGTGCCCGGCTGGAACGCGAAGTTGAAAGGGTTGCGCAGGCCATAGGCCCACACGGCCTGGGCCACCCCGGTGTTGGCGGCGAGGAACGGGTTGTCCTGCGGGATGCTGCCATCGTCGTTGAAGCGCAGGATCTTGCCGAAGGGATCGGCCAAATCGGCGGACCGGGCGCCCGAGAGGTTGTCGCCTACTGCGACGTAGAGCTTGCCATCGGGACCGAAGTGCAGGGCGCCGCCGTTGTGGTTGGGGGAAGAGCCCAGATCCGGCAACTGCGCAATCAGGGTTTCGGTGCCGGTGGAGACGTCCCCGTTGGCGACGATCCGGCTGATCACGTTGTGCACCGTGGGCGTGGTGGCGGTGTAGTAGACGTAGATCCAGCCGTTGGTGGCGAACTGGGGATGGACGGCCACGCCCAGCAGGCCGCGCTGGCCGCTCGAATCGACGGTGAACTGGTGGAAGGGCGTGGGCAGCAGCGCGCCGTTCTGGACGACACGCAGGCTGCCCCCTTGCTCGCACACGAAGAGGCGACCGTCCGGGCCCTGGGTGAATGCCGAGGCGCTGCCAAGGCCGCTCACCCATTCCTCCTGCTTCGAAAAGCCCGCGGGCAGGCGCGGCGTGGTGGCGGCGAAGGTGACCACGGCGCGGGACCAGGGCGACAGGTTGTCTGTGGCGTCGCGTGCGCGGACACGAAGGATGTGCTGGCCGCCGGCATGAGCCGTGGTGTCGAGAGTCGCTGTGTAGGGCGCATCGCGGTCTTCACCGACCGGTATGCCGTCGATTTCGAACTCCACGGCCTGTACGGTGTCGTTGTCGGCCGCCTCGGCAGTCACCGTCAAGGTGCCCGCGAGCCCCTGTGTCAGGTGGGTGGGCGAGGTCAGTGTGGCGGTCGGCGGTTCCGTATCTACAAGGCAGCCGGCGAGGGTGAGGAGGGTGCCGAGCAGGGGAACGCACGTGGCGGTGCGGGAAGGGCCAAGCTTGCGCATGGATGGCAGGTGGTTGTTGTTCGGATGCGGGGCAGTCTGCGCAAGCGCGGCAAGAGGTCTGTGCATCTGCCCACGTGCCGTGCATCAACTGCGGCGATCCCGCAACAGGGCTGCGCTCGGTGGCTGTAGGCGTACAGCGGGCCGTTGACGTCGCCGCTCACCCGCTCAGGCCCTTCCGAGCCCGGCCAGCCGTAATTGGCGCCGCGTTGGCCGAGGTTGATCTCCTCCCAGCTGGCCTGGCCCACGTCGTTGATGTGCATGCGGCCCGTGCCCGGCTCGAAGCCAAACGTGAAGGGGTTGCGCAGCCCGTAGGCCCAGACGGCGCGCGCCAGGCCGCTGTTGCCGGTGTAGTAGGGGTTGTCGGACGGGATGCTGCCATCGTCGTTGAAACGCAGGATCTTGCCGAACGGATCGGCCGGGTTGGCGGCCCTCGTGCCCGAGCCGTTGTCTCCGACGGCGACGTAGAGCTTGCCGTCGGGGCCGAAGTGCAGGGCGCCGCCGTTGTGCGTCTGCGAGCCGAGCGTGGGCAGGTCGACGAGCACCGCCTCGGCGCCGGTCGACACGTCGCCGCTGGCGACGAGGCGGCTGATGCGGTTGTGCACGGTCGGCGTGGTGGCGGTGTAGTAGACGTAGACCCAACCGTTGCTCGCGAACTTCGGATGGAACGCCACCCCCAGCAGGCCGCGTTCGCCGTTGGGCTCGACGACGAAGCTGTGGAAGGGCGTAGGCAGCAGCGCCCCGTTCTTCACGATGCGCAGGCTGCCGCCTTGCTCGCACACGAAGATCCGCCCGTCGCTCGCCTGTGCGAATGCCGTGGCGCTGCCCAGGCCGCTGACCCATGACTCCTGCTTGGAGAAACCCGCTGGCAGCGACGGGGCGGTGAAGTGGAACGTGACGGTGGCGCGTGACCAGAGCGAGAGGTTGCCCGCGCTGTCCCGGGCCCGTGCCCGCACGATGTGCTGGCCGCGTGGATAGGCCCGCGTTTCCAGGTTGACGGCATAGGGGGCGCTGGCGTCGACGCTCACGCAGGCACCGTCGACCTGGAACTCCACGGCCGCCACGCCCACGTCGTCGCTTGCCTGTGCGCCGAGTTCGATCATGCCGGTGAGGTGCTGCGCCAGATCGGCAGGCGAGGTGAGCATTGCACTCGGTGCCTCGGCGTCGCCGCTGCCTGCGCTTTTGCTTGCGATCGCGATGGTGACGGGGGCGCTCAGGGTCGTCGCGCCCCGGTCATCGATGGCGCGGGCGGTCAGCGAGTGGCTGCCGGCAGACGTGGGCGTCCAGTCGAAGCTGTAGGGGCTCGCGGTGTCTGTGTGCAGCAGCGTGGCGCCATCGTAGAACCCGACCTCGGCGACCTGTCCGTCGGCGTCACCTGCCGTCGCGGCCAGGCGCAGGGCGTGGCCCACCGTGCCGGTCGAGGGGGCGGTGAGGTCAACGGTGGGCGGCTGATTCGTGGCGGGGCCAAGGTCGGTGAAGCTTGCCGTGTAGGCGGTGTCTGCGGAGGGCGTGGAGAGTGTGTGGCGGGCGGGCTGGCCATCCGTCCAGCGGTCGAAGCGGTAACGGCGTCCGCCGGTCGCTTGGTCGGCGGCGCCCAGCTCGCGCTCCATGCCGGTCACCCCCATGAAGCTCGCTGGCGCGGTGAGTGGCTGTCCGTCGAGGGTGAGCGTGAGCCCTGGTGGCTGTGTCGCGAGGGTGACCCTTGCCTTGCGTGGCATGACGTCGCGCGTGGTCTCCCCGGTCAGCCCGGCGCTGTCCGTGGCGCGCAGGTGGATGCGGTAGAAGACGTCGTCGGAGGTCTCTCCGCGCACGGGAATCGCGATCGTGCCGCTGCTGCCCGGCGTCGCCGGCACGAAAGGGTGGGTGTGGTCAGCATGGTGGAACTCGATCCACCAAATGAGCGCCCTTGCCGGCAAGCGGCCGTCTTCCGCGTCTATGGCCGATGCGGAGAACCGCAGGATGTCACCGGCCTGGTAGAGGCTTCCTTGCGTGGGGGCTTCGATGCTCGGGACCGGGGCCTGCCCCATTCCCGCCGCCACACCGTCACCTGAAGACCCGCCGCCGCACCCGGCCATGGGCGGGGATCAGGAAGGCTGCTTGTCGCCCGGGCGCCAGCCGCGCTCCGCGGCGAGAAACTGGGACACGGTCGCTTCCTCGACCTGCGGCTTCTTGTCGAAGTCCGAGTTCGCGGGCGTGCTTGTCTCGCGGTTCTCTTCCTGCTCGGCGATCAGCACCTCGAGCTGCATGCGCAGTTGTGCCAGACCGGGGCTGGACCAGTCGGACACGAGTTCCTCCAGCTGCTCGCGAGTCTTGCTCAGCACTTCGAGCGGCATGTGGGCGAGCGCGCCGGGGCCACCCAGCTTGAGGGCCCGCTCCGTATAGGCCAGGTAACGCATGAACTGCCGAGTGCGTTGATGCCGTTCGAGCAGGTCCGACAGCCCCGCCTGCATAGGGCCTCCGTCCTGTGCCGCGTCATGAGCGCCAGTGGCATGCGGCGTGGCCGGGGTGGCTTCCAGTGGCGGCGGGATCGTGGAGTCGCCCCCGTTGCCTTCCAGCACGACCTTGAACTTGCCGTCTCGCCGTCGCAGCCTCACCTGCGAAGACAGCAGCCGCTTTACCGCGATGAACGGCATCAACGGCAGCAATAGCGGATTGACGGCGGAACGTGGCTTTGGGGTGGGGCTGGATTTTTGTTTCATGGCGTTTCGAAAAGTTATCGGCCGCCGAGCCCCTGCGCTGAGGCCGCCAAGCGGTAATTCGTCACGCGCCCTGCATGGACCTCTCGGAATCGTTGGCCACCCCACCAGAGGGTTGCTACGGGATCTGCGGCTGGCGCTCGCGTCCCGCTTCCTCCGCAAGTTGCCGGGCTGCTCGGCAGGAAACCGACAAACACCTCCTGCAAGACCGCCCCGGGAGGGGGAAGCGCTTCTTCCCCGCAACGGATTGACACCTGAGCGCCCCGAGCGCCTGCGGCGCTCAGGCGGGCGCTTAGCGCACCTGACCCGGCTGCTTGACGATGCGAAGGTAGGGTTTTGGGGCCTGCCAGCCCTGCGGGAAAAGCTTCTTCGCGTCCTCGTCGCTCACCGAGCCCGCGATGATCACGTCGTCGCCCTGTTTCCAGTTCGCGGGCGTGGCTACCTTGTGCTGCTGAGTGAGTTGCATGGAATCGAGGGCACGCAGGATCTCGTCGAAGTTGCGGCCCGTGGTCATGGGGTAGGTCATCATCATCTTGATCCGCTTGTCCGGACCGATGACGAAGACCGAACGCACGGTCTGGTTCGTGGCCGGCGTGCGGCCCTCGGAGGTTCCGGGCTCGTCGGCCGGAAGCATGTTGTAGAGCTTGGAGACCGTGAGGTCCGCGTCGCCGATGAGCGGGTAGTTCGGGGCGGCGCCCTGCGTTTCCTCGATGTCCTTGGCCCAGCGCGAGTGGTCTTCGACCGGGTCGACCGACAGGCCGATGATCTTGCAGTTGCGCTTGCGGAACTCGGGCTCCATGCGGGCCATGTAGCCCAGCTCGGTCGTGCACACCGGCGTGAAGTCCTTGGGGTGCGAAAACAGGACGGCCCAGCCGTCGCCGATCCACTGATGGAAATCGATGGTGCCCTGGGTCGTCTTGGCCGTGAAGTTCGGGGCGATGTCGTTGATGCGCAGTGACATGTCGTGCTCCTTCGTTGACGGACGTCGTCTCGGGATGAGGCAGCGATCGATTATTCGCCCGCTGTGGCGATCACGCCAAAACAAGGTTTCGCAGCTCGCGCAATCGCAAGGAAGCGTTACGGCGACGTACTTCGATACCCATGGCCAACGGGTTCATCGCCAGAATGTAAATGTGCAGAACGCACATTTAATGAGGGATTCCAATGAGCGTGTTTCGAGTGCTCAACCACGTCGCTGCGGCGGTGCTGTCCTTGTCGCTGTTCGCTTGTGGCGGCGGCAGCGGTGGCGGTGGCGACACCTCCACCTCGGGCGGGACGCTGCGGGTGGCCATGACCGATGCCCCGGCATGCGGCTATGAGTCGGTCAATGTCACCGTCCAGAAGATTCGTGTGCATCGCAGCAGCGATGCCGGCGAGAGCGACGGAGGCTGGTCCGAGCTGGAGCTCCAGCCGCCCCGCCGCATCGACCTGCTGATGCTGCAGAACGGCCTCCTGGAGGAGCTGGGCGAGATGCCTCTGGCGCCGGGGCATTACCAGCAGATGCGGCTTGTGTTGAGCGCGGGCGACGGCAACAACCCTCTGGCCAACTCCGTCGTGCCCACGGGCGCCGATGAGCGCGCGCTGGAGACGCCCAGCGCCTTGCAGACGGGCCTGAAGATGAACGTCGACCTCACCGTGGAGGCGAACCAGCGCGCAGACATCGTCCTCGACTTTGATGCCTGCAAGTCGGTCGTGCGGGCGGGCCGCTCGGGGCGCTATCAGCTCAAGCCCGTGGTGAGCGTGATTCCCCGTTACGTGTCGGGTGTGAGCGGCGTGCTCGCTGCCGCCTGGCCGGCCGGAACCACCCAGGTGTCGCTGCAGCGGGACGGCACCGTGATCAAAGCCACCGCACCGGGCGCCGACGGCAGCTTCATGCTGCAGCCGGTGGCACCGGGCACTTACGACCTGGTGTTCAGCGCGCTGGGCCAGACCACCATGGTCGTGACCAACGTTGCGGTGATCGAAGGGGTGGTTACGCCGCTGAACCTGGCCACGGCGGCCATTGCCCCCGTGGCCAGCGAAAGCGGCAGTGTCGAGGGCCAAGTGAGTGGCGCGCCGGCGCTGGCGGACGTGTGTGCGCTGCAGACGCTCACGGGAGGCCACACCATCGAGCTGGCCTCCGGGCCCGTCGATGCCCTGACCGGCGACTACGCCTACACGCTGCCGGTGGCCGCGCCCCTGGTGGCGCCATACGTGCCGTCACCCGGGGCGCTGGTGTTCACGGCGGATGCGGCGGTGGCGGGCACGTACTCCGTGCAGGCAGTGGCGGGCAGCCTGGTTCAGACCGCCGGGCCGTTCACACTGACGGCCGGGGGTACCGAGACGCAGGACATCAGCTTCCCCTGATCATCGGCTCATCCAGCAACGCGCACCTTCACAAGGAAACGCCGGGGCCCCAGGTCGCCTCCGTTTCCTTGTTCTCGCGGGGTGGGGCGCTGCCGGGCCGTCACAAGAAGGCCGCCTTCTTGCGGCCACTTGTCGTATCACCTTCCCAGTTCCTGCCACAGGAAAGCGAACTCAAGCGCCTGCAGGTGCGCGCGCTGCTCGTGGTCCGCCGCGCCGCCGTGGCCGCCCTCGATGTTCTCGTAGTACAGCGGCTCGTGACCCTGCTCCATCATGCGCGCCACCATCTTGCGAGCGTGTGCCGGATGGACGCGGTCGTCGCGCGTGGAGGTGGTGAACAGCACGCGCGGGTAACGAACGCCGCGCCGGACTTGGTGGTAGGGGCTGTAGCGCGCGATGACGGACCAGTCGTCGGGGTCGTCGGGGTTGCCGTACTCGGCCATCCACGACGCGCCGGCCAGCAGCTTGTGGAAACGCCGCATGTCCAGCAGCGGCACCTGGCACACCACGGCACCAAAGAGATCGGGCCGCTGAGTCAACACCGCGCCCACGAGCAGGCCCCCGTTGCTGCCGCCCTCGATACCGAGGTGCCGCGGCGAGGTGATGCCCTGGGCAATGAGGTCCTCGGCCACGGCGATGAAGTCGTCGTAGCTCTTCTGCTTGTCGCCCTTGATGGCTGCCTGGTGCCACGCCGGGCCGAACTCGCCCCCGCCTCGGATGTTGGCCACCACGTAAACGCCGCCACGCTCCAGCCATGCGCGGCCCAGGCCACCGGCATACCGGGGCTGCAACGCAATCTCGAATCCGCCGTATCCGTAAAGGAGCGTCGGATTGAGCGTGTCCGGCCGAGCCCCCTTCGGCCATACCACGAAGTACGGCACGCGTGTGCCATCGCGAGACGTGGCGAAGCGCTGTTCGGCCCGCATGCCGGAGGCGTCGAAGCGCGGTGCCAGCGACTTGAGCAACTCCCGCTCAGGACGCCCGGCCTGACCGAGCAGAAGAGTGTCGGGCGTGAGGAAGTCGGTGTAGCTGAGCAGGTAGTGGTTGCCGAGAGGGTCGTGGTCGACGAGCTCGTCATGCAGGCTCGTCACGCCCAGCGTGCCGGGGAAGGGTGCCGGGACCTCGCTGAAGCTGAAGTCGTCGCTCGCGCGGCGTGTCCATAACTCCAACGTGCTGGCCACGTTGTCCAGCACGTTGAGGAGCACGTGGTCGCGCAGCGGAGCGTAGCCGGCGAGCGAGCGCGTGGGCGTGGGGGTGAACAGCGCCTGCAGCCGGCGCTCCCCTGCGAGGTAGCGCGCGGCGTCGGCCACCAGCAGCGAGCCGGCGGGAAAGAGGGTGCCACCTGCCGCGAAATCGCTGCGCAGCCACAGCAGCATCGAGTCGCGCATGAAATGCACCATGGCGTCGCCGGGCACGTCCAGCGGCACGAGGGCTTCGCCTTGCAACAGCAGTACCTGACGATGGTAGAAGTCCAGCGAACGAACGAACACCGTGCGCTCGTAGCCTGGCGTGCGGTCCACCCATACGCCGGCCGACACGTCCTGCGGCTGGCCTTCGAACACGGTCTGCGCCGTGTCGAGGGGCGTACCCCGGTGCCAGCGCTTGACGACGCGGGGGTAGCCGGAATCCGTCATCGAGCCGGGGCCGAAATCGGTGGCCACGTACACCGTGTCGTCGTCGATCCACTCGATGTCGGACTTGGCCTCCGGCAGCGAGAACCCGTCGACCACGAAGCGGCGATCCTCGATGTCGAACTCGCGCACCACCTTGGCATCGGCGCCGCCGCGCGAAAGCTGCAGCAGGCAGCGGCGGTAGCCAGGTCCCAGGCAGACGGGGCTGCCCCAGACCCAGTTCTCGCCCTCGGCCTGCGCGAGCGCGTCGAGGTCGAGCAGCAGTTGCCATTGCGGCTGCGGCTTGCGGTACTCCTCGAGCGTGGTGCGGCGCCACAGGCCGCGTGGATACGCCTCGTCCTGCCAGAAGTTGTAGAGCCAGTCGCCGCGGCGCGTGACGTAGGGGATGCGGTCGCGAGCGTTGAGCACCTCCAGCAGCTGGGCGCGGATGGGCGCGTACTCCGGCCGCGAGGTCAACAGCGCCTGGGACTGCGCATTGCGTTCGCGAACCCAGGCGAGCGCGCGCTCTCCCAGAACGTCTTCGAGCCAGAGGTAAGGGTCTTCGTTGTGGTCAGGCATGGTGGTGCAGGCGCTCAGGAGCAGGAGGAGGGCGGCCAGGGCGAGCGCAAGGGGCCGCATGGAGGAAGGCTGCAGGCGGATCGTCAGTGACCCAGAAGGCCCTTCACACGACCGCCCAGCGACTTGAATGCACGCTCGAAGCCCAGGCTGGCGACCAGCCGTTGCGTGAGCGCCTTGGTGACGATGTGGCCCAGCTGTGCCGGGGTCACCCCGCCTTGCTCCCGGCCGATGTCTCGCAACGTAATGTCCGGGAGCGTGGTCGAGATGGACTGTCCCGCGAGGCCCGCTGCCGTGGCTTGGGCACGCGCATTGCGGATCACCAGTTCTTGCACGATAAGCCGGCGCGATCCGGAGCTGCTGCCCGTGCCCGAATCGGAGCGGTTGGCGGATGTGCCCAGCGCTTGTGCGATGTGCTGCTGGATGGCTTCGAAGTTGGTTTGCGACTCGCCCTTCTCGTAGATCACGTCGGGCGACTCGATCACGATGCGCTTGATCACCACCACCGGGTCGGCGATCGTGCGGGCGTCCAGAGACACATCGATCACGCCCACCTTGATGGCATGCGGGGCGCGAAAGCCTGCAGGATTGCCCACTACCAGCCCTCGAATGACACCGCGGCCGTCAACGGTACGCAGTTCAACCGCATCCACGGCGACGCGCGAGCCGGTCATCTGGCTGCCGTAATGGCCGATGGCCCGCTGCACCATGCCATCCAGACCGCGATGCAGCCACCACGCAACGCCGATCGCCAGCATGGCAACCAGCGCCAACCCCGCCCACCAACGTCCCGTCATGTCCGGAGGACCTCCATGTGCGGCGGCATTGTCGCTTGCTAGTGCAGTGTTTCGCACTGAGCGGCGCTTATGGGCCAGCGGATTCGCCCTCGG
>CBINKC010000138.1:0-11761 GCA_966251135.1 uncultured Burkholderiaceae bacterium | reverse complement strand
CGACTACATCGGCTCCTGGGGTCCGATGATCCTGGGCCATGGCCATCCGGCGGTGGTAGAGGCCGTGCAGCAGGCGGTGCGCGACGGGTTGTCGTTCGGTGCGCCGACCGAGCGGGAGATCGAGCTGGCCGAGGGGATCCTGGCGCTGGTGCCCAGCATGGAGCAGGTGCGCCTGGTGAGCTCGGGCACCGAGGCCGCCATGAGCGCGTTGCGGCTCGCCCGCGGTGTCACGGGGCGGCGCAAGATCGTGAAGTTCGAAGGCTGCTACCACGGACATGCCGATGCCCTGCTCGTCAAGGCCGGCTCCGGGCTCGCGACCTTTGGCAACCCCACCTCCGCCGGCGTACCGGCCGAGGTCGTGCAGCACACCCTGGTGCTCGAGTACAACAACGTGCCCCAGCTGGAAGAAGCCTTCGAGCTGCACGGCGCCGACATCGCCTGCGTGATGATCGAGGCGATCGCGGGCAACATGAACTTCGTGCGTGCGGCGGTACCCTTCATGCGCCGGCTGCGCGAGCTCACAAGCCGCCACGGTGCGCTGCTGGTGTTCGACGAGGTGATGACGGGTTTCCGCGTCGGCCTGGACAGCGCGCAGGGGCTGTACGCGCGCCTGATTCCTGGCTTCGCGCCCGACATGAGCGTGTTCGGCAAGGTCATCGGAGGCGGCATGCCGCTGGCGGCCTTCGGCGGCAAGCGGGAAGTGATGGAGCAGCTCGCGCCGCTGGGACCGGTCTACCAGGCCGGCACGCTGTCGGGCAACCCGGTGGCCACGGCCTGCGGCCTGGCCACGCTGCGCGAGATCGCCAAGCCCGGGTTCTTCGACGCCCTGGCCGCGCGTACCCGGTCGCTGGCGGAGGGCCTCGCCAGCACGGCGCGAGAGGCCGGCATACCGCTCTGCGTCGATTGCGAAGGCGGGATGTTCGGCTTCTTCTTCGCCGGCTCGCTGCCGCAGAACTACGGCGCAGTGATGGCGACCGACAAGGAACGCTTCAACCGTTTCTTCCACGGCATGCTGGACCGCGGCGTGTACCTGGCACCCGCGCTGTATGAAGCGGGGTTCGTGAGCGCCGCGCACGGCGAAGCGGAGATCGCCGCCACGGTGGCTGCAGCGCGCGAAGCGCTGCGCTGAAGAGGAGCTGCCTCAGATCCACATCCACGGCGCCACACGGTTTACCGCGCGGCGGATGAGGATCTTGGGATCCCAGGCGCCCTCGTAGAGCCGGTTGTTCCAGCCGCGCACGCCCTGGATCACGGGAATGTGCCGGAAACGCCGCTGGACGCTCAAGTGCTGCGGCAACGCGTCGACCAGCCGGCGAAACAGAACCTCCTCCATCGTGTGCGTGCCCGGCACGATGTCGTTGCGCAGATGCCGGTACACGCCCTCGATCGCCCCCTCGTAACCCGGGCGGTTGAACGCCATCAGGTAGAGGTCGCAGAGGCGATAGGGGTGGTTGCGCAGGTGGCAGTAGAGATCCACCGGCGGCCGGCTGGCCACCAGCGCCTCGATGTTGCGAACGATATAGCGGCCGGTGCACTTCCACACGACGGCGGGACCTTGCAGCAGCCGCGCCTCGCTCATCGCACGGTCGACGAGCTTGAACTCGCCATAGCCACGGCCGTGCGAGGCCGGGTAGTCGAGGCCCTGGCAGGAGAAGAACTCGATGTCCGCACGCCGCTGCGCCGAAGCCTGGCGGCGCAGCGGCGCGAGGTCCGAGCCGGAGTTCTCCGCGAACACGACGCCGTCGAATAGGCCACCCGCCAGGGAGAGGTAGAAGCGCAGCGCCTGCGCGTAGTCGTGCAGGCGCTGCGTCGGGTCCGTCCTTGCAAGGCTGGGCACGCCGGCCGGCGGCGCAATGGTGGCGGTCAGCAACAGGACCTGTCGCACGTACTCGGACCCCTCGTGTAGACACCCCTGGACATGCTGACACGGCAAGGGCCACCGCACACCGGGACGAACATGGGATTGAAACGATGATCGCAAGGACGTGACGTGCTGATCGCGGAAAACTTGGCGCACCTGGCCACGACGCGGGGCATCGGAGGACAGCGGTCCGGGATGCGGGAGAGCGCCTCCTAGAATCGCGCGCCATGCATATCCACATCCTCGGTGTCTGCGGCACCTTCATGGGCGGCCTCGCGGCGTTGGCGCGCGAGGCCGGGCACAAGGTGACCGGCTGCGACGCCAACGTCTACCCGCCAATGAGCGACCAGCTGCGCGAGCTGGGCATCGAGCTCATCGAGGGCTATGGCGCCGACCAGCTGGCGCTCAAGCCCGATGTCTTCGTCGTCGGCAATGTCGTCTCGCGCGGTAACCCGCTCATGGAGGCGATCCTCGACGCCGGTGCGCGCTACGTGAGCGGGCCGCAGTGGCTCGCCGAACAGGTGCTGCAGGGAAGGCACGTGCTGGCCGTCGCCGGCACGCACGGCAAGACCACCACGACCGCGATGCTCGCTTGGATCCTGGAGCGCGCGGGACTGGAGCCGGGCTACCTGATCGGCGGCGTGCCCATGAACTTCGACCGCTCCGCGCGGCTCGGCCGAGGCCACGCCTTCGTGATCGAGGCCGATGAGTACGACACGGCGTTCTTCGACAAGCGCAGCAAGTTCGTGCACTACCGGCCGCGCACCGCCGTGCTGAACAACCTGGAGTTCGACCACGCGGACATCTTCGACGACCTCGCGGCCATCGAGCGCCAGTTCCACCACCTGGTGCGCACCGTCCCGGCCAGCGGCCGCATCGTCGTCAATGCACGCGACGAGTCTTTACAACGCGTGATCGACATGGGCTGCTGGAGCGAGGTGGTGCGCTTCGGCGCACGCAAGGAGGCACCGGGCGAGCTGCGTTCTCGTGGCGAGCCGCATGCGTTCGACGTCCTGCGCGGCAGCCTGAAGATCGCGCGCGTCGAGTGGCCCCTGCTGGGCGAGCACAACCAGATGAACGCGCTCGCGGCCATCGCGGCCGCTGAGCACGTCGGCGTAGCGCCCGAGGCAGCAGCCACCGCGCTGGCGAGCTTCGGCAACGTGCGTCGGCGCATGGAGCTGCGCGGCACGGTGCCCTTCAAGGGCGGCGACGTGCGCGTGTACGACGACTTCGCACACCACCCGACAGCGATGCGCACCACGATCAACGGCCTGCGCCGCAAGATCGAAGCGCAGCTGGCCGCGGGCCAAGACGCCCAGCAGCGCATCCTGGCCGTGTTCGAGCCGCGCTCGAACACGATGAAGCTGGGCGCGATGAAGGCGCAGTTGCCCTGGTCGCTGGAGGAGGCTGACCTCGCGTTCTGCCACAGCGGTGGCCTGGCCTGGGACGCCGGGCAGGCCCTTGCGCCGCTCGGCGCGCAGGCTGTGGTGTGCAGCAACATCGACGGCCTGGTGGAGCGGGTCGTGGTCGCCGCACAGCCCGGGGACCATATCGTGTGCATGAGCAATGGCGGCTTCGGCGGGATCCACGCCAAGCTCCTCGCCGGCCTGGCGCGCAAGGCGGGTTGACGAGCCGCGCGGCTTCTGCGGCCTACCCACTGCACTAGCAATGCCCATCAGCCATCTGCTGTACCTGCACGGTTTCCGCTCGTCGCCCCAGTCGGCGAAGGCACGGCAGGTGGCGGCATGGGTCGCGTCCAACCGGCCGGCTCTGCACTGGTGGTGCCCTCAGCTGCCGCCCTCCCCCGCGCAGGCCCTGCGCGACGTGATGACGGGGCTGGCCGACTGGCCGCGGGAAGCCACAGCGGTGATCGGCAGTTCGCTGGGCGGTTTCTATGCGACGGTCGTGGCGGAGCGTCTCGAATGCCCGGCCGTGCTGCTCAACCCCGCCGTCGAGCCGGCCCGCGATCTCGCGGCGTGGATCGGCGAAACCACGGCCTGGCACGGCGGCGAGCGGATCTTCTTCCGGCCCGAATATGTGGACGAACTGCGCACCCTGCGGCCCGAACGCATCACGCGACCGGATCGCTACTTCGCGGTCATCGCCCAGGGCGACGAGGTGCTCGACTGGCGGGAGATGGCGCAGCGCTACGCGGGCTGCCGCGTGAAACTGATCGTGGGCGGCGACCACGCGCTCAGCGACTTTCCCCAGGCCCACCTGGGCGATGTGATCGACTTCCTGGGCTTGCGCGGCTGACCTCAGGTCCAGTGCAGGATGAGCATGCCCACGCGGCGCCATATCTCGACGTTGAACCAGAACAGCATCGCCGCCCAGGCCAAGCGCCGCCATTGGCGCGCCCGCTTCAGCCAGACGTCGATGTCCGCGGTGATATAGATGACGAAGGCGATGGCCGACGCGCTGCCGAGCAGGGCGGCGACGATGCCGACGATCCAGCGAAAGACGGTCATGGGCGGTGTGTCAAAGCGGAATGGGAATGCGTTCGAGGATGAGCACGGCGAAGAAGCCCATCGCCGCGATGAGCGTCCACTTGAGGATGCGCAGGCCGATGGCACGCCAGCGCGGCTGCCCCGTGCCCACGTACATCGCAAAGCACAGCAGGCTCGCGACGAGCAGCAGGAAGACGAGCGCGCGGAAGAACGGCATCCGTCGCCGCTCTACCAGGCCGGCGCGAGTTCGGCCAGGCCGGGAGGGGCACGCGCCTCGTCCTCGAAGGTGACGATCTCGTAGGCGGCCGGATCGGCGAGCACCGCGCGCACCAGCCGGTTGTTCAGCGCATGGCCCGACTTGTACGCGGTGTACGAGGCGAGCAGCGGATGACCGATGACATACATGTCGCCTATCGCGTCGAGGATCTTGTGTTTGACGAACTCGTCGTCATAGCGCAGGCCGCCGTCGTTGAGCACGCGGTAGTCGTCGACCACGATCACGTTGTCCATGCTGCCGCCCAGGCCCAGGCCGCGCGAGCGCATCATCTCGACGTCCTTGGTGAAGCCAAAGGTGCGCGCCCTGGCGATCTCGCGCTTGTACAACCCCGAGCCCATGTCGAAGCTGAAGCGCTGCCCGGTCTGGTTGACGGCGGGGTGATCGAACTCGATCTCGAAAGTGAGGCGGTAGCCCTCGTAGGGCTCAAGGCGCGCCCATTTCAGGCTCGGGCCTTCGCCCTCGCGCACCTCGATGGGCCGGCGCACCCGCAAGAAGCGCTTGGGCTTGTCCTGCAGTGCGATTCCCGCACTTTGCAGCAGGAAGACAAACGAGGCGGCCGAGCCATCGAGGATGGGCATCTCCTCGTTGGTGATGTCCACCGCCAGGTTGTCGATGCCCAGGCCGGCGCAGGCCGACAGGAAATGCTCCACCGTCTTCACCGCCGGGCCGCCAGGATTGCCAGGCGGGGTGAGCGTGGTGGCCAGCCGGGTGTCGGTGACCGCATAAGGATCGACCTTGATCTCCACGCGCGTGGGCAGGTCCACCCGTCGAAAGATGATGCCGCTGTCGGCCGGCGCCGGACGCAGCGTGAGCTCCACCTTCTGGGCGCCATGCACTCCCAGCCCGACCGCGCGGGTCAGTGACTTCAGGGTACGTTGGGCGAGCATGGGCTGCATTCTAGGAGCCTGCGCGCCGAGAGCGTGGCCCGCGTCGGGCGTGCAAGGTGTGCTCGGGAACCTCGCAGGCGGAGATGGCGCCGAGTGCAGCGAAGCACCACGGCCGGGCCTCCCGCTTCTACTGGGGTTTCCTCGAATGGAAGGTGAAGGCAAGTGACGCGAAAAACCCGCCTGCGCGGGGGCGCGAGGGACAAGAAGAACTCAACACAAGGCTCGCTCTCATGATGTCCCCATCTCCCTGCCGGTCTCCCAGCGCCCGGCGAACACTTTCCCCGCTTTCACGCCCGTCGAGCATTGCGGATATCGTGCGCCTTTCCTGATCAGGCGTTCATCGCCGGCCGGAAGGTCACACCTTGCGCCCGACCCAAGCCCGACGCCCTGTGGAGGCTGCGGATGGGAACGATCCGGTGCAGACCAGACCGCGCGTCAGGCGGTCTTCGCCACATGCGCGAAAAGCACAACAGGGAGACACGACGACAATGACCATCGCCTTCGTCACCGGAACGACGGGCTTCCTCGGAAGCCACTTTCTCATCGGCTTCGCGAGGAGCCATTACGAGCACGCCTACGTGCTCGTGCGCGGAGACAACGAGCGGGACCGCCGCTTGAAGCTGCTGGCGGCGCTCAGGAGGGCTGGCCAGTCCTACAGCGCCATGCCCGACGTCGACGCCCTCATGGCGCACATCACCATCGTGCCCGGAGACGCGGCACTGCCCGCCTTCGGCATGGAAAGCGAAGGCCTGGCGCGGCTGCGGCAGGCACGCATCGATCATTTCTGGCACTTCGCCGCCACCCAGAGCATCGAGCATTACCGCAAGGACCCCGCGCGCTCCGCCCAGGTGGACCACGCCGCCCACGCGGTGGAGCTCTGCCGGCGTGCGGGCATCGCCCATTTCGTGCACGTGTCGACCGCCTACACCTGCGGCGCACGCGACGGTGCGATTCTCGAAATGCTCCACCCGCAAGACGGCCCGTTCTCGAACCGCTACGAGAAGAACAAGTGCCGCGCGGAGCACACCCTCACGCAGCTGTGCCGATCGAGCGGGTTGCCCCTGACCATCCTGAGGCCGTCGGTCGTGATCGGCAACTCGCAGACGCGCCGCCCCGGTGGCGCGGATTCCGGGCTGTACGGCTTCATCCGTGAAGTGCGCCAGCTCAGGAGGGCACTGGCCTCCACCGATGAAACGGTCCGCGTTTTCGGCAACCCTGACGGCGAGATCAACTTCATTCCGGTGGACCGGCTGATGGAGGACATCGCCGAGCTCCTCGACGATGGGCTGCGCGACGGCGACATCGTGCACCTGACGTCGGACCACAACCCGCTCACCGGCCGCGTCTTCGAGCTGATCTGCCGGCAACTGGGCTTGAGCAAGGTCTCCATGGTCTCGCCTGCGGCAGGCCTGCGGGCCAGTTCCCCGCTGGAGCACCTGCTGGCCCGCAAGACCGAGCTCTACCTGACCTACCTGCAAGGCCAGCGGCACTTCAGCCGGCACCTGAGCGCCTCGCACCGGCTGTTCGATGCCGACCTGCTGGGCTACATCGTCGAAGGCATCAGGGCGGCGGACCGCAAGGACATCGACAGCACCTTCGACCGGCTGACGGTGATGGCCAGCGACGGCGTGGCGCTCAATGTGTACCGCGCCGGCGAACGTGCGCGCCCCGCCGTCCTCATCTGCAACGACATCGGCATGCCGGCGGAGTTCGTGCGCCCGCTGGCTGCCCAGTTGGCCCGACGCTGGCACGTGATCACCTGGGAATCGCGCACCCTGCCCAGCATCGCTCGCAGCCACCTGGACGCCGACGTATCGCTGGCGCGTCAGGCGGCCGATGGGCTGGAGGTGCTGGACCGCCTCAAGGTGCCTCGCGCGGCACTGGTCGGCTGGTGTGGCGGCGCACGGGTGGCCCTGCGCATCCATAGCGGCGCCCGGCGGCGCATTGCGGGACTGGCACTGCTCAACGGCAGCTATGGGCGCGAGCATGCGCCCAAGACCTCGTTCGAGCGAACCATGGCGGCCATCATGCCGCGCATCGCCTCGGACGGCCATTACGCACAGCTGTTCCACCACTCCATCTTCAGCCCCGACCCGGAGGGCGATGGCCTGCCCACGGGCACAGCCACCGACCAACTGCTGGCCTCCACGGCGCCCGAGTTCCTGCACCTCACGAGCGTGCCGTTCCACAGCGCCAACCACCTCCAGCGCTATGCGCGCCTCGTGCATGCGCTGCTGCGCGAGAGCATCTCGCCCTCGGAACTGGACATCACCGTGCCGACCCTCGTGATGACCGGCGACCGCGACCAGACGGCGCACCCGGAAGGCTCGCGCGCGCTGGCAGACGACATCGTCCGCTCGCGCTTTGCCTGCGTGGATGGCGCCGATCACTTCGCGCTCTATCGGCACGAGGGCTTCCAGTCGCAGGTGGACGCGTTCGTGTCCGCGCTGCACTGAAGCGGAGGACCGCATGAACCTGCGCGAACTTTCTCTGCGCATGTCGGCCGCACCGCTGTCGGCCATCACCATCGCGAGGCTGCATGGCACGCCCGAGCGGTTTTCACTGCCCCGCATGGCCGAGGACGTCCAGGCCATGGTGCAGGCCCTGCAGGCCGCGGGCCTGCAGCCGGGACACCGCGTCGGCGTGCAGGCGCCCAACTGCTACGAGTGGCTGATCTGGGATCTGGCCGTCGCTCAACTGGGCGCGGTCCTGATGGCTTTCCCGGAAGACGGCGTAGCCGGCGAGCCGGCTCACCTCGTGCATGAGTTCAAGCTGGCGCTGATGGCCACCGACCGCGTGCGCAAACCGGCGCCGGAGCGCGCCGTGGTTCCGCTGGACATCGCCCCAGCGACCCTGGCGCGCAGCACCGCGGTGGCATCCACCGCCCCCCGGGAAACCGACCCCGACCTGTACACGATGGTGTTCTCGTCAGGTACCACGGGCCATCTCAAGGGCCTGCGAATCAGGCGCGCGGCGAGCGAACTGCTCATCGCACGGTTCGCGCGAGACTTCGGCATCACGCAGCGCGACAGCACGCTGATCTTCCTGCCGCTATGCAACTACCAGCAGCGGATCCTGTTCTACGTGTGCATGCATGCCGGGGCGTCGGTCCATTTCGCGGATCTCACGCAGGTGTTCCGGGCGCTGGGCCAGCACCGCACCACCTTCGTGATCGCGCCGCCCGCGGTGTACGACAACCTGGCGCGCATCTACCGCCCTCACAGCGATGACGGCGCACGGCTGCGCGAGGCGCTCGGGGGCGCGACGCGCTTCCTCATCACCGCCATGGCCCCCATCCGTCGCTGCACGCTGGACGCGTTCAACCAGCACGGAATCGCGCTGCTGCAGGCGTATGGGGTCACCGAGGTCGGCATCATTGCCTGGAACACGCTGGAGCATCACAGGGTCGGCTCGGTGGGTCGCCTGCTGTACCCCGCGGATGTCCAAGTGGACGAGGAGGGGCAGATCAGCGTGGGCGGGGAGCACCTGCTCTCGGGCGGCTATTTCCTCGACCCGGGCGACGACGCACGCTCCGTGTTCCTGCCCGGCGGCCGCATCGCGACCGGCGACATCGGGCAACTCGATGTCGCCGGCTATCTCACCCTGAACGGCCGGCGCAACGACGTGATCGTCACGTCCGGCGGCAGGAAGTTCCATCCCGCCGAGCTGGAGATGCAGCTGCAGGACGTGGCGGGCGTGGCCCAGGTCGCGGTCCTGCAGCTCCCCGATACCGACGACATCGTCGCCGTGACGGTGCTCGACGGCACATCCCCGGAGGCCGAGGTCCTGGACCGCCTGCTGAGCGTGAACGAGTCGCTCGACTCGTATCGGCGTGTCGCGCGCCTGTATCTCGCGGCAGACCGGTTCACGGCGGCCAACGGCTGCCTCACCCGGAACATGAAGCTCAACCGCACCGGCGTGCTCGAACTCTACCGGCCGAGGTTGAGGCCCGGACGGGCCTGAGGCACACCGCCTGAAGCCCGCATCGTCGATGCGTGCGGCCGGGATGGTTCGCGCCCGACTCTTCGCCGGCCGCGAAGAGGAAGGGGCGGACCGTAGCCCGCCCCCGCGACGCACCGCATGCGGCCTCAATCGGCTTGCTTGCGCAGGAACGCCGGGATCTCGATCTCGTCCATACCGTTGCTCGCCAGCGCATCGACCTTGGCCGCGGCCGTGCGGCCGGTGCGCCACACGCTCGGCGTGGTGAGCTGGCTGTAGTCGTGCGCCGTCTGATGATGCACGGGCTGGTTGAGGATCGGCAGGTTGTCGGTGCCCGTGCGCTGCATCTGCACCGGCGTGCTGTGCACCACGCTGATGGGCGCCGCCTGGCGCTTCTGCGGGGACAGGCCCGTGGCGATGACCGTCACGCGCAGCTGGTCGCCCAGGCTCTCGTCGTAGGCAGTGCCGTAGATCACGTGCGCATCTTCCGCGGCGTAGCGGCGGATGCAGTTCATCGCGTTGCGGCTCTCGGAGAGCTTGAAGGTGTTGCGGTTGGCGGCGATCAGCACCAGCACGCCGCGCGCGCCAGACAGGTCGATGCCTTCCAGCAGCGGGCAGGCCACGGCCATCTCGGCGGCCTTGTTGGCACGATCAGGGCCCTGCGCGATGGCGGTGCCCATCATGGCCTTGCCCGGCTCGCTCATGACGGTCTTCACGTCCTCGAAGTCGACGTTCACGAGGCCCGGCACGTGGATGATGTCGCTGATGCCGCCGACGGCGTTCTTGAGCACGTCGTTGGCATGCGCGAAGGCCTGGTCCTGGGTCACGTCGTCGCCCAGCACGTCGAGCAGCTTGTCGTTGAGGATGACGATGAGCGAGTCGACGTTGGCCTCCAGCTCGGCCAGGCCGGCGTCGGCGGCCTTCATGCGACGGTTGCCTTCGAACTCGAAGGGCTTGGTGACCACACCCACCGTGAGGATGCCCATCTCCTTGGCCACGCGCGCGATGACGGGCGCGGCGCCGGTACCGGTGCCGCCGCCCATGCCGGCCGTGATGAAGAGCATGTGCGCGCCGGTGATGGAGTTGCGGATGCGGTCCACCGCCTCTTCGGCCGCGGCGCGGCCGGCTTCGGGCTTGGCGCCCGCGCCCAGGCCGGTGTTGCCCAGCTGGATGAGCGTGTGCGCAGCCGAGCGGTTGAGCGCCTGGGCGTCGGTGTTGGCGACGATGAACTCCACGCCTTGCACGCCTTGCGCAATCATGTGATCGACAGCGTTGCCGCCGCCGCCCCCCACGCCGATCACTCGGATCTGCGTGCCCATGTCGAACTCCTCGATCATTTCGATTGCCATGTTGATGACTCCTTCAATGCAGTTGCCTTGTGGCGCAGTTGCCGATGTTTGATGCCATTCCCGCCGATTTGCTTGTTCCGCCTCGGTGACCCGCTGGGCCGGGGTCCGAAGTCGTTTCGTCTTGCTTGTCGTCGTCCTTGCCGCGGCGAACCGTGCATGCGGGCCTGTCCCCATGGCCGGCGGACCGGCCACGGCGGGTGGGGAGCGAGGCGGGCGCAGACGGTGTCACCGTGTCTCCCTCAAAAATTCCCTAGAAACCAATCCTTGGCCCGGCCGAAGAACGTCTTGACCGAGCCGGCCTGCTGTGCCGCACGAATGCCGCGCGTGCGCGCCAGACGTGCCTCTTCGAGCAGGCCCATCACGGTGGCCGAACGCGGGTTGGCCACCATGTCGTGCAGCGCCCCGGGGTAGGTGGGGATGCCCTTGCGCACGGGCTTGAGGAAGATGTCTTCCCCCAGTTCCACCATGCCGGGCATGACCGCCGAGCCGCCGGTGACCACGATGCCCGACGACAGCAGCTCCTCGTAGCCGCTCTCGCGTATCACCTGGTGCACCAGTGAATAGATTTCCTCCACGCGCGGCTCGATCACGCCGGCCAGCGCCTGGCGGCTGAGCATGCGCGGCGCACGGTCGCCGAGGCCGGGCACCTCCAGCTGCTCCGAAGGGTCGGCCAGCAGCTGCTTGGCGACGCCATACTCGACCTTGATCTCCTCGGCATCCTTCGTGGGCGTGCGCAGCGCCATCGCGATGTCGCTGGTGATGAGATCGCCCGCGATGGGAATGACCGCGGTATGGCGGATCGCGCCGTCGGTGAAGATGGCCACGTCGGTGGTGCCGGCACCGATATCGACCATGGCCACGCCGAGGTCCCTCTCGTCCTCGGTGAGTACGGCATGGCTGGAGGCGCTGGGGTTGAGCACGAGCTGCTCCACCTCCAGCCCGCAACGGCGCACGCACTTGACGATGTTCTCGGCCGCGCTCTGCGCGCCGGTGACGATGTG
>CBINKC010000137.1:0-11836 GCA_966251135.1 uncultured Burkholderiaceae bacterium | reverse complement strand
GGCAGGCGACCCGTGCCGCGGTCTTCATGACGCTTTGTTCCGCGCAGAGCACTAGATCAGAGGATCGACACCATGTCACAGGAACGCGAGCACTTTCGAAGTCTGGTGGCCGGCCTCACGACGCGCATCGCCGGCCGGGCGCTGGACCAGGACCTGCAACGCTGGCTCAACGAACAGTGCGGGCCTGGCACCCTCGCCTACGAGACGCTGAGGGAAGCCTGCGTCGGCGGCAGCGAAGACGGCTGGATGTGCAACCGCGAGGCCGGCGGCATCCGCTATGGCCGCGTGCTGCAGGCCGCGCCCGACCTGCACGGCTACTCCGTCGATGTGGTCGACATGCGCGAGGTCGCGGGCCCTCACCACCGGCATCCGCAAGGCGAGATCGACATGATCATGCCCATCGAGGGCGACGCCAGGTTCGACGGCCATGCCGCCGGCTGGTGCGTCTACGGCCCCGACAGCGCCCACCGCCCCACCGTCACCGGCGGCCGCGCCCTGGTGATGTACCTGCTCCCCGAGGGGCAGATCGAGTTCACGCGCTAGTGCGCTAGTGGCCAGTGCTGGTACTGGTGCAGCGTTCGACACCATGCAGAACGTGAGTCAACCGATGGATTTGTCGTCTTGGCTGGGCGCCTGGGCCGCAGAGACACGGTTTTACGTGGCGCACGGCGCGCAACACAGCACCAGTGACCACCCATCATCCACCCCCATGAGCAATCTCCTTCCCAACTGTCTTTCAGGGCGCTGGCAGACCGGCCAGGGCCGCGGCACGCCGCTGGTCGACCCGGTCCTGGGCACCGAGCTGGTCCGCGTGGACGCCCAGGGCCTGGACGTGCCGGCCGGCTACGCCTACGCCCGCGAGCACGGCGGCACCGCGCTGCGCGCCCTCACCTATCGCGAGCGCGGCCAGCTGTTGGCCGAGGTGGTGCAGGTGCTGCAGGCGCACCGCGATGCCTACTACGACATCGCCACCGCCAACAGCGGTACCGTGAAGAACGACTCGGCCATCGACATCGACGGTGCCATCTACACGCTGGCGTCGTATGCGAGGCTGGCCGACACGCTGGGCGACCGGCGCCACCTGCTCGACGGTGAGGCCACACGCCTGGGCAAGGATCCCGTGTTCCAGTCGCAGCACGTGATGGTGCCCACGCGCGGCCTGGCGCTCTTCATCAATGCGTTCAACTTCCCCGCCTGGGGGCTGTGGGAGAAGGCGGGGCCCGCCCTGCTCTCGGGCGTGCCCATCGTCGTGAAACCCGCGACCGCCACGGCCTGGCTTACCCAGCGCATGGTCAAGGACGTGATCGACTCGGGCGTCCTGCCGGCCGGCGCACTGTCCATCGTGTGCGGCAGTTCGGCGGGTTTGCTCGACGCGCTGCAGCCCTTCGACGTGGTGTCGTTCACCGGCTCGGCGCAGACGGCCGCGCTGATCCGCTCGCATGCCGCGGTAACCGAACGTTCGGTGCGGGTGAACATCGAGGCCGACAGCCTGAACTCGGCTTTCCTGCTACCCGGCGCAGGCCAAGAGGCGCTCGACCTGCTGGTCAAGGAAGTGGCCCGCGAGATGACGGTGAAGTCGGGCCAGAAGTGCACGGCCATACGCCGCGTGTTCGTACCCGAGGCGCAGTTCGAACCGGTGGCCGACGCGCTGCGCGCCCGGCTCGCCAAGACCACCGTGGGCAACCCCCGCAACGACACCGTGCGCATGGGCGCGCTGGTGAGCCGCGCCCAGCTCGATGGCGTACGCGAAGGCCTGGCCCGGATGCGCACGCAGGCCGAGGTGCTGCACGACGGCGCGAGCCATGCCCTCGTCGACGCCGATCCCGCCGTGGCCTGCTGCGTGGGGCCCACGCTGCTGGGCGCCCGCCATGCCGATGCGGCCGACCTCGTGCACGACGTGGAGGTCTTCGGCCCCGTCGCCACGCTCATGCCCTACCGCGACACCGCCCACGCACTTGCGCTGGCGCGCCGCGGCCATGGATCGCTGGTGACGTCGCTGTACGGCACCGATCCCGGGGCGCTCGCCCAGGCCGCGGTAGAGCTGGCCGACAGCCATGGACGTGTGCACGTCATCTCGCCCGACGTGGCGGCTGCCCAGACGGGGCACGGCAACGTCATGCCGCAATCGCTGCACGGCGGCCCCGGCCGCGCGGGAGGCGGCGAGGAACTGGGCGGCCTGCGGGCACTCAACTTCTATCACCGGCGCAGCGCGGTGCAGGCGAGCACCGCCGTGCTCTGCGGCCTCTGAGAGGGTGAGAGGCCTCTGACGGCCCATCAGCCGTGCGCAACCCCAGGAGACGACCATGGCCGATGCACCGCGTGTCCGTGCCCCGCTTGCGCCCTTCAACTTCGCCCAGCACCTGATCGAGTGCAACCGGGGCCGAAGCGCGAAGACCGCCTACATCGACGACCACGGTTCCCTCACCTACGGTGAGCTGACGGATCGCATCCGTCGTGTCGCCGGTGCCCTGCTCGCCGCCGGTGTCCACCGGGAAGAACGCGTGCTGCTGCTCATGCACGACTGCAACGACTGGCCGGTGTCGTTCCTCGGCGCGATGTACGCCGGCATCGTGCCGGTGGCCGTGAACACGCTGCTCACCGCCGGCGACTACGCCTACATCCTGCAGCACAGCCGCTCACAGGCGGTGCTGGTGTCGGCCGCCCTGCTGCCGGTGTTGCAGGCGGCCATGGAGGAGCCGGCGCACGAGGTGAAGCGCGTCATCGTGTCGCGCCCCAGCGGGCCGCTGCCCGCCGCCGCGCAGGCCTTCGACGACTTCATCGCCGCCTCGGCGCCGCTGCACCAGCCCGCATCCACCGGCCCCGACGACCCTGGCTTCTGGCTCTATTCCTCGGGCTCCACCGGCCGCCCCAAGGGCACCGTGCACACACACGCCAATCCGTACTGGACGGCCGAGCTGTACGGCACGCCGACCCTGGGCCTGCGCGAAGACGACATCTGCTTCTCGGCCGCCAAGCTCTTCTTTGCCTACGGCCTGGGCAA
The DNA here is from genome assembly GCA_966251135.1 of uncultured Burkholderiaceae bacterium. Classification (GTDB taxonomy): domain Bacteria; phylum Pseudomonadota; class Gammaproteobacteria; order Burkholderiales; family Burkholderiaceae_C; genus Albitalea. The sequence continues at coordinate 8,835 of CBINKC010000137.1, read as the reverse complement.
CGCGCTGAGCTTCCCGCTGAGCGTGGGCGCCACGACTGTGCTGATGGCCGAGCGGCCCACGCCCGACGCGGTGTTCAGGCGCTGGACACAGCAGCGGCCGACCGTGTTCTTCGGCGCTCCCACGGGCTACGCCGGCATGCTGGCCTCTCCCGGCCTGCCGCCGCGCGACCAGGTGGCGCTGCGGCTGGCCTCGTCGGCCGGCGAGGCGCTGCCGGCGGAGATCGGCCAGCGGTTCACCAGGCAGTACGGCGTGGAGATCGTCGACGGCATCGGCTCCACCGAGATGCTGCACATCTACCTGTCGAACCGCCCGGGCGAGGTGCGCTACGGCACGACCGGCTGGCCGGTGCCGGGCTATGACATCGAGCTTCGCGACGACGAAGGCCGCCCGGTGGCCGATGGCGAACCGGGCGACCTCTACGTGCGCGGCCCGAGCGCCGCGCTCATGTACTGGGGCCACCGCGACAAATCGCGCGACACGTTCCAGGGCGCCTGGACCAAGAGCGGCGACAAGTACATCCGCAATGCCGACGGCACCTACACCTGCGCAGGCCGCAGCGACGACATGCTCAAGGTGAGCGGCATCTACGTCTCGCCCTTCGAAGTGGAGGCCACGCTCGTGCAGCACCCCGCTGTGCTGGAGGCCGCGGTGATCGGCGTGCCCGATGCCGAGGGGCTCACTCGCACCAAGGCCTACGTCGTGCTCAAGCCGGGTGCAGCGACGGATGACGAGACGCTCAAGCTTTTCGTGAAGGAACGCCTCGCGCCCTACAAGTACCCGCGCCTGATCGAGTTCGTGCCCGAACTGCCGAAAACGGCCACCGGCAAGATCCAGCGCTTCAAGTTGCGCGAACGCGAGGCAAAGGGATGAGCGGCAGCCCCAAGGAAGCGCAGGGCCGCTCCCCAGCTTCCTTGACCCCCTCGGGGGGCCTGGCGCGAAGCGACGGGTTCGGGGGCGCTCAGTACGCCGAGATCGACTGGAACGGGCGTTGCGTGCGCATCGAACACGCGTGGATTGCGCCCGAGCACGGCGACGCGCCGCTGCTGGTGTTCCTGCACGAGGGCCTCGGGTCGCTCGCGATGTGGAAGGACTTTCCCCAGCAGCTGTGTGCCGCCGCCGGCTGCCGCGGCCTCGTGTACTCGCGCCCCGGCTACGGCCGCTCCACCCCGCGCGCCGCGCAGGAATCGTGGCGCATCGACTTCATGCACCGGCAGGCGCATGAAGTGCTGCCGGCCTTCCTGCATGCAGTGGGCGTGGACACGTCATCCCACCCGCCCTGGCTCTTCGGCCACAGCGACGGCGGCTCCATCGCGCTGCTGTACGCCTCGCGCTTCGCGCAGCGCGGGGCAGGCGCGATCGTGCTGGCGCCGCACATCATGGTCGAGGAGCGGTCCATCCACAGCATCGCCAAGGCACGCGAGGCGTACCTCTCCACGAACTCCACCGGCTCCACCGGCCTCAGGCAGCGCCTGGCTCGCTACCACAACGACCCCGACTCGGCGTTCTGGGGCTGGAACGACATCTGGCTGCACCCGCCGTTTCGCCAGTGGAGCATCGAGGCCGAGCTTGACGCCATCCGCTGCCCGCTGCTGGCCGTGCAGGGCGTGGACGACGAGTACGGCACGCTCGAACAGATTCGCGGCATTGCCCGCCGCGTGCCGCACACGGAACTGCTGGAGCTGCCCACATGCGGCCACTCGCCGCACCGCGACCAGCCTGAACGGCTGATCGCGGCCGTCACCGGCTTCCTGCGCCGGCACGCCGGCTGAGCGCATACACGCCAAGCGCCGCAAGCGCATAGGCCCCGGCGACCGGCAGCATGAGCCAGCGCACGGGCAGCAGCGCCAAGGCCCATCCGCCCATGGCGCTGCCCACCAGCGCGCCAGCCTTGGCCGCCGCGTTGCCCCAGCCGAAGGTGCGCCCTTGCACTTCGTCGGAAGCCTCGCGCGACAGCAGGGCATAGAACACAGGCAGCAGCGCGCCCAGCGCAAAGCCCCACGCCAGCCGGGTTGCGAAGAGCGCCGCGAGCGGCAGCACGAGCGCCTGCGCCAGGGTCAGCAGCACGCAGACCCACGCCACCCAGGCCGCCTCGCGCAGCACGCGGGCACGCTCCATGCGCTCGAAACGGCGCGCCCAGACCGGCGCCCCGATGGCAAGCCCGAGCGCCGTCACGCCGTAGCACAACCCCGTGACCCATGCTGGCACCTGCAGCACCTCCTCGGCATACAAGCCGAAGAAGGCCTGCGGCATCATGCGCGCCCACTGCACGGCCGCAATGACGAGCAGCAGGGCGATCATCACCACGGGCATGGCGCGGCCCACCACGGTGTGCGCCTCGGCGTGCGCGTCGGCGTGCCGTTTCGGCGCCCGGGCTTCAGTGCTCGGGAAGGCGGGCAACACGACCCACGCCGACACCGCGCACAGCCCGCACAGCACCGCAGCCACGCCATTGATGTGGCGAAAGCCGATGGCCTCATACAGGCACCCTCCCGCGAAGGGCCCGGCAACCGAGCCGATGGCGGTGGCCACCTGCAGCCGCGCGACCATGCGGGCGCGCTCGTCGCGAGGGCACAGTCGCCCGCCGTAGGCTTGTGCCGCGGCGATGAAGCCGGCCAGCGCCCCTTGCACGAGCCGGGCCGCGAGCACGGAGACCACGTCGTCGGCCAGCGCGATCCAGGCCTGCGTGGCCGCCAGGGCCACCAGTGCGCGCAGCACCATGGGCTTGTGCCCGATGCGATCCGCCAGGCGCCCCCACAACGGCGTGAAGCACATGGCCGTGAACAGCGGCCCCGCATAGGCGAGCGCGCTGGCCTGCGCAAGCGCCGACGCCGACAGGCCGCCGAGGTCGCGCAGGTGCAGCGGCCAGAACGGCCCACTCATGTCCATCGCGCCCATGGACAGGAGCTGGATCGCGAACAGCCAGTGCAGGGCGCGCTCGCTGCGCTGGCGTGTCATTGCCGGCGCAAGGGGTTGCGCATATGGCCGTGCAGATCCTCGCTGCGGTCGGCCACGCGCATCCGCAGGAACGACTTGGCCGGCCAGTCTGCTTCGAGCAGGGCCTGCCGCTCGCTCGCCCAACGCTCGCGGTCGGCCCGCTCGGCATACGCGGCACAGGCCTGCTCCACCTCGCGTGCGCAAGCTCGCCACATCGCGGCCTCATCGAGTCCGTACTCCCGGGCGATGAGGATGCCCAGTTCGCCCAGGTGACACAGCAGCGCGGCGTGCAGCAGCTTGTCGCGCACCGGCACCGGGTCTTCGAACGCGGTGTGGCCGGCGCGGTGCGGCGTGATGTCGAGCCGGCGCGCCTCCAGCGTGGGCCGATGCACGCGCAGATCACCGAAGTCGCGCAGCAGCAGGCGGCGCGGCAGCCCGCGCTCGTCGACCAGCATGTAGCTGTTCTGCTGATGCGCCTCGAAGGCGATGCCGTAGAGCAGGTACGGCCCCAGCAGCGCCGGCAAGGCCACGCGCAGATAGTGCTCGAAGAACGCCAGGGGCGTCGTGCCCGACAGGCGGATGAGCTCGCTGACCAGAGGGCGCCCATCGATGGGCGACTCCGCGAACAGCGCCCCGACCGGATAAGGGAACAAGCCTTCGCGCCGCGCGCCCATGGGATTGGCACGGAACAGCACCGCCAGATGGCGCGCATGGTCGTCGCGCTCGGGCGGCAGGCGATAGTGCACACCCAGCTCCTCGCCGAGCACTTCGAGGGTGCCGGCGAAGCCCGCCTCGCGCTCGACGATGCGGCGCAGCAGCGCGGTCAGCCGCGGCCCCATCACCGCGGACTTCGGCGACACGGTGCGCTGCACGCTGGTGAGCCGCAGTGCCACGGGCAGCTTGATGTGCGGCAGGTGGGCGCTGCCCTCGGGTACCACCGTGCGAAACGACATGGTCGGCATGGCGGGCAGCCGCACCTCATCGAGCAGCAGCAGGACCTGGGATCGGATCTCGCCGGCAAAGTCCTGGGGCAGCACGCGCTCGGCCTGGAAAGGATGCGTGGGCAGCGGCAACCAGTCCACCTCTCGTTCGCTCCGCGCCGCCAGCGCATCGCGCCAGGCCTGGGCCGTCGACGGGAACTGCTCGTCGAACCAGCGCCGGTAGTCGAGCCCCGTATGCGCGGTCTCGACATGGGCATGAGACACGCGCAAGGCGGCGACCGGCACGCTCAGCTGCGCCCGGAACTCGGGCGACAGGGCCAGGACCTCGTCGCTCGACAAGCCGAGCTTGGTCTTGCTGCACGGATGCCAGGGATGACCCAGCGTGCCCCACTGCTCCAGCAGCAAGGCCGGGTTGGGCTCATCCCCCCGGCGCAGCCACTCGTAGAACGTGCCGCAGCCGGCTGCGCGCATCCGCAGCTCCCGCGACCAGTCCACCCGATACCACAGGCACAGGGTGTCGTTGTCGACGCTATTGTCGAGCTCGCCCTGCAGGCGCGTGAGCGCCTCGGGCTGGGCGTCGATCGAGGGCGCCAGGCAGGCGAGCAAGGCGGACGGATCGCGGATGGGCCGGGCCGCATGGCCCCCGGCGTACACCGACACGCCACCCTCCATGCGGCACGCGCCGCTCGCGCCCAGCTCCAGCGCATCGAAGCGCAGCACCGCCTGCTGCCGCCACAGCGGCAGCCATGCCCCTGTGCCTTCACGTATCAGCTGCGAGGCGTCGAGCAGGCCCTCGCGGAACAGGGCCTGCACCGTGAGGGTCAGGGCCCGGCGTCGCGCCTGCGACGCGGCGCGCTCCCAAGCAAGCCCCGAGGCGGAGTCGAAGCGGGAAAGATTGCCATTTGCCATGTCGTTGATCTCCCAGAGAAAAAACTCGTCGCGCTCCGGCGACGCCACCACAGCCACACGCTGCTGCCGAGCAGCAGCGCAGGCGCAAGCCCAAACAAGGTCCAGGCCACGCGACCGGCGCGGCCCAGCGCTTCGGCGCTGTGCAGGGGGAACAGCCAGGCGAGCAGTGCTTCGCCGGCAGGCGCGTGCAGTGCATCGCGTATCGCGATGACCTGGCCTTGCGCAGTCAGCCGCACGCGCGTGTCACCCGTGTCCGCACGCGGCTCGCCGCGCTGGAGCAGCCGGACCTCGTAGTACGTGCGCGGGCCTTCAGGCCACTGCAGGCGGCTCCACCGCGCCGCCGGCCACTGCGCTTCGGCCAGCTTGATCAGCGCATCCGGGTCGCCCTGTGCCATGCCGTGCGCGGCAGGGGTGTCCACGGGCTGCAGGCCTTGCTGCAGTGTCGGCAGGACCGCCGCGACCAGTGCGCGCCCCTGCTTCGGGAAGCAAAGCCATGCGCCGCTCACGCACATGAGCAACAGGAAGGGCAGCATCCACAAGCCGGTCGCGCGGTGCAGGTCGTACACGACGCGCGAGGTAGCCGCGCCGCGCTTGATCGTCAACACGCTGCGCCACCGCGCGGGTCGCTGCCCCCGCGGCCAGGCCAGCAGCAGCCCGCTCATGGCCAGACCGAGGAACACCAGGGCACCGATCCCTACCGCCGCATGGCCCACTTCGCCCGCCAGCAGCGAGCGGTGCAGCTCGTACACGGCAGGCACGAGATGAGCGCGGTCGATGCGCAAGGCGCCACGCACACGCATCCCCAGGTAACGGCCGCAGTCTGCATCGACGAAATGCTGGCGCCGCGTGCCATCGACAGCGGCAGGCTCCCACACGACGTAGGCAGCCTGCGGCGCCCGGGGCGCGCTCACCATCGTGGCCCGCGCCTGCGGCACGGCCGCGGAGAAGATGGCGAGCGTGCGGGCCACGGATCGATCGGGAGACTGCCCGCACGACGGCTGCGCCCTGAACCATTGCGGGTTCAGCCAGGCATCGAGTTCGTCGTGCCAGACCATCACGCCGCCGGTCAGACCCAGCAGCACCAACCAGGCGCCGAGCCCCAACCCGACCCATCGGTGCAGCCGAACGAACGCGCGGCGCAGGCACATGCCTAAGCACATCAGAAGGTGCGCCGCCAGCTGACCGTGAAGGTGCGCCCGCGACCGGCAAAGTAATCGTCGTCCGTACCGGAGGGGTTGGACTGTGCGTAGTAGCCGACGTACTGCCGATCGAACAGGTTCTCGATGCCCATGCCCCAGTCACCCCAGCGCGAGGCCCATGACGCCGAAAGGTCGGCCAGGGTGTAGCCGTCGAAGTGCTCCTCCAGCCGCGTGCTGCCGGCGCTGCGCCCGGCATTGACATGCCGGGAGGCGAAATGCGAAGCCTGCAAGCGGGCCATGGCGCCCTGCATGAAGGCCCAGCGGGCCGCCAGCACGAGCTTGTCAGGGCCTTGCGAGCGGGCCCCTAGATTCACGTCCATCGGCTGCCCTGGCGACGCGACCGTCTTGCCGCGCGTGACGGCATACGTGGCTGACAAGCTCCAGTCGCGCCGCGGCTTCATTTCGCCGGCGAACTCGAAGCCTTGCACGCGTACCGGCAGGCGCTGCACGCTGCCGATGCCGGTGGTGTTGTCCACGCGCACCTGGCTGCCCAGGTCCGAGCGCGAGTCATAGACCGAAGCCGTGAAGCTGGCGTGCCGGCCGCGCCAGGTGAGGCCGGCTTCGCGGTTGTCGGTGACCACCGGCTGCAGGTCGACGAGCCGCTCGACCGACTGGCCGTCGCGATTCACTGCGCGCAGCACGAGGCCTACGTCGGGCAGGCCGAAGCCTTCGTTGTACGCCGCGAAGGCTGACCAGCCCGGGCCGAAGCGCCAGACCACGCCCAGGTTCTTCACCAGCTTGGAAAAGGACCGCTCGCCGCCCTGCACGTCGCGACTGCCATAGAACGCGAGGGTGCGGTACCTGTCGACTTCCAGCCGCGCATCCTCATGGCGTACCCCGCCGCGAACGGTGATCGGCCCCCACTCGTACTCGAGCTGCGCGAAGGGCGCCGTACTGGTGAACTTCTGCAGCGGCACCCAAGTGCGGCCAGTCTGTGCAAGGCGTTGTTCGGAATGGTCGCGCAGCCAGTCGAGCCCCGCCGTGAGTTCGAGTCCGCGCACCGCCAGGTTCGGCCGCACCCACGACAGGCGCAGGCCCGCCTTGTCGGCCACGATCTCCGACTGGTCGAGCAGCGTGCCGGGCGGCGCGATGGACTCGTCCTGGAAGGCCGTGAAAGTGCCTGCGCCGTACAGCGCGCTGAAATCCTGCTTGTAGGCCTGCGCGCTCGCGATGCCGCCGCCCAGATCGGCGTGCGTCCACTCCAGCGAGGCCGTGCGCACGCGATTGCGCGGCGGATCGCCCGGCGGCGTGCCGCGTTCTGCGGAGGTGGGCAACCCGGTGTCGCGGTCTCCGGGCACCGGCGTCCAGTCCCCATCGCCCGCGATGCGGAACTGGTTGAGCGAAAGCTGCAGGCGCTGCCGAGGGGCGACGTCCGCGCCCAGCTTGCCGAAGAAGTCGAGCGCCTTCGAGTCCTGCGTGTCGCCTTGGGCGGCTTCGATCCCGAGCGGGCGGCCCTCCCCGTCCACCCCCACGCCGCGCGTGGTGGCCCCCAGGTACATGAGCGCGTCGAAGCCGCTCTTGTGCTCCAGCAGCCAGCCGAACTTGCGCGTCGGGTCGTCGCTGCGGCCCTGGGTGCTGAGCTTCGCATCGAAGGTGTGGTGCGTGCCTTCCTTGCGCGGCGAGCGTGAGATGTAGTTGATGATGCCGCCGGTCGCGCCCAGGCCTTGCACCGCCGACGCGCCGCTCACGACCTCCACGCGCTCGATCACCGCCGGGTCGGCGAAATAGCCTTCGCGGGCACCGTTGCGCAGCGGGTTGGTCTGGGGAATGCCGTCGAACAGGATCAGCGCCGTGCGGCCGCGCATGGATTCGCCGAAGCTGGTGAGCTTCTGCCGCGACGGCGCATAGCCCGGGACCTGGGAGGCGAGGATCTGGCCCACGTCCTCGGCGATCAGCAGCTGCTCGTCGATCTCCTTGCGCGTGATCACGCTCACCGCGCCGGGGATCTTCTCTACGGCCTTGCTGCTGCGCGTGGCGGTCACCACCAAAGGCTCCATCACCGCAGCGGTCGCGGCATCGGCCGCAGGGGCCTCGCCTTGCGCCTGGGCCGCGGCCGCGGTGCACAGCGCGCTGACTGTGAGCACCGCGGGGCTGCGGCGCAAAACACGAGGAAACGAAAGACGCCGCGAGGGCGCAATGGGTGGGATAGGTGGAGTGCTCAGCACAGTGCGATCCGGGAATCGGCACTGGCTGGCGGAGGCTGGCTGGTGCGGGGTGTGTTGTGAGGTTGGGCTCGGGCGGCAGCGCCCGGGCCCTACTTGGTCAGGATCAGCTTGCCCGACGCGGTGTGCCGCAATCGGTACAGCGTCTCGCCGTGGACGATCTCGACCTCGACTTCGCCGACGAGCAGATCCTCACTGCGCAGGCGGCGGGGCACCATGGGTTCGGTGAGCCCTGGCGTGTGCCTCGGCGACGGCGAGGCCGGGGCCGCCGGTCTGTCGGTCATGTCCATGGGTGGCGACTGTAATGCGAACCATTCGCATTTGTCAAACGCGGATTTCGTTGCGCAGTGTGGCGACAACTCCCCCCTGGGCGTCCCCATTACCGCGGCAAAGTCGCCGGGCCAAGCAGGATGGGGGCATACAGGTGCTCCAGCTTCGCAGGCTCCACGCCGCAGCAATTACGCCTGCGCCTGCGTGTGGGTTTCCTCGACGCTGTACGACCTCGGGATGCGCCATGTAGAGAAAGACCTCTTGATGACCGCCCTTGCAACCGAATCGAAATGAGCGAGGACGTCATCGGGGTCCTGGCCTATGAACGCTGCCACCAGCGGCGCTTGCGGGGTTGATGGGCACCTCGATCACCGGCACCGGCACGGCCTGGCCCAGGTAGTGGAACCGGATGCGGCCGT
>CBINKC010000136.1:0-12050 GCA_966251135.1 uncultured Burkholderiaceae bacterium | reverse complement strand
TTGCAACGACAAGCGGGTGCCTTCGGTGGGCAGGAGCGGTCATGTTGGATTGCCTCTAACCCTCTCAGTTCACCGGGCCGCACTCGCCCGTTGTCGCATCGAATGCCACCCGCCTCGTCAGGCATTTCCCACAAGCGAATCGGCCGGCGCCACCTGTGGCCGCCGTCATCGCACGCCTAGCATCCCTCGGGATGAAGCGCTACTCGATGACACCGCGCCCCGCACATTGGTGGTGCAGGCCTCGCTGCAAGACGCTGCACATTCCCGTTGTGATCGCCCCTTCGCCAATAGGAAGATCCCATGGACGCGCATAGCTCCTACACCGGCCATTCGCCGCAAGACTTCGACGCCTCGCTGCAGGTGCTGGCGGCCAAGATCCGGGAAGCGGCTGAGTGCCTGCTCGACCTGCAGGCGGCGATGGAACGGCTGCGCCTGGCACGCGAGCCGGGCTTCGCGGCGAAGGTGCACGAGGCCACCGCCGATTGCATGCGTCGGGCCATGCAGCGCTGAGCGCCGGTGCGCGTTCACTGCGGCATTCAGTGACGCGCTCAGATCAGAAGGTGTGAATGAATCCGGCGTGCCCGAGCAGCGCGCCGGAATGTGCCCAATCAAGGCGCAAAGCACAGCCGTAGCTCGGGCTACGGCGAGCATTTGCAACGCCGCGTGGGCGCGTTCCGGCGTGATGAGCGGGCATGTCGGATTCGTTCACACCTTCTCAGTACGTCACCTGCACGCGGCGGTCGCGAAAGCGAAGCACGGCCGCCCTCAGGTGGATCTCTTCGAGCGTCAGCTCCGGCGTCACCGAATCGCCCTCGTGGTAGATCTGGCCGTTGATGATGAGAAAGCGGCTGGCCGGCGTGGCCGAGTAGATCGAGCCGCCGATGTCCAGGGCCGGCATCGCGCGGCGCAGCGGTTCGGGCAGCTCGTGCAGCGCGTAGACGCGCTCCTGCCGCAAGGCCGGCGTGGGGGCCGGGCGGGCAACCTCGTCCTGTGGGGCACGGGCACGCGCAGCGGCGTTGCGGGCCACAGCGGCCGGCGGCGTCGCCGGTGACGGCTGCACGGCCACCGGGCGCGGGGCCACGGGATCGGACTTCGCCGCGGTGGATCGCTCGCGCGGCGGCGCGGCCGGCTCGGGCCGCGCGGCCACGGGCGGTGGTGCCGGCTCGGCCACGGGCGCGGCCGGCGCGGGATCTGCGGGCATCGCGAGCGCAGCCTCCGTGTGCGGGCTGGGCGCAGCGCCCACGGGCGGCGCGGCTGCCGGCGTGGCAGAGGCGAGAGCCACCGCGTGTGGCGGCTCGGTAGGCCCCGCCAGCGACCACGCCACCGCGCCTGCCGCCACGACGGCCGCGCCCAGGCCCATCCACACGAGAGGCTGCACCTCCTTGCGACGGCCCTCGCCGCCGGAGACCGGCAGCACCGATTGGGTATGCAGACCCGGCACGCCAGCGCGTCCGCGCTCGGCATCCGCGCGCCGCAGGGCATCAAGGATGTAGGACATCGGCTTTATCTCCCTGTGTGCGTGAGGCGCGGTTCTTCAATGTGGCTGGCGCGGTTGAGCTGCATGAAGGTCATCGGGCCCGCGCGGCCGTCGGCCTCCAGGCCATGGGCAAGCTGGAAGGCCTGGATGCGCGTGCGCAGGGCGGCATCGAGCACCGGGCGGCCGCTGGGCGCGGGCTCGCCGCGCAGCGCGGCGAGCTTCAGCGCAAGCCACTCGATCACCGGCCCCTCATCGCCGTCGGCCGGTGGCCGGGCGTAGCCCGGCGGCGTGCGCCAGAGGGTGGCGAAATCCCCGCGCCACCGTTCGGCCAGGGCCGAAAGCGGCACCGTGTAGGCCTGCCCGTCCGCCCGCAGGGTGGCGCGGTCGGCATCCAGGCCGGTGAGCAGCGCGTACGAAACTTGGTCGTCGCCCTCGCGCAATGACACGATGCCCGGCCGGCCCAACTGGCGGATGAGCGCCAGCGTGACCATCGACTGGCGAAAGCACTGCAGCTGGCGGCTAGGGGCGGCAAGGCACGGATCGCCCTCGCCGGCTTCGAGGTTCCAGGCCCGGGCCAGCTCGCGCCAGGCTTCGCGCTCGCTGCTCAGGCCCGCGGGCAAGGGGTGATTCGCGGCCGACGCGGAGGCGGCGCTCGCCGGTGCAGAGGCGGCCACGGCGACACGTGCTGCGGAAACGGGTGCGGAAGCTGGCATGGAAGCCGGTGCGGAAGCCGCACGCGCGACGGCCGGCGGGGCGTTCGCGCGCCGGGGGCCGCCATCCATCGCCCAGGACACCACAACGAACAGCGCGGCGCCGGCCGCGAGCCCGGTGCCCGCGAGCGCCGCGCGTCGCCCCCACACGCGCCAGCCGCCCGGCGGCTCGCGCACGCCGAACACCTCGGCCGCAGCCTTGTCGACGATATCGACCTCCACACGCGAGCGGCCCGCGGCATAGGCGCCGAGCAGCGCGCGGTCGCACAGCAGGTTGATGCGCCGGGGCACGCCGCGCGAGAGCTTGTGGATGCGCTGCATCGAGGCACGATCGAAAAGCTCCGCACTGCCCAGGCCCGCCACGGAGAGCCTGTGCCGGATGTACTGCACCGTCTCCTGTTCCGACAGCGCTTCGAGGTGGAAGCGCGCAACGACACGCTGGGCCAGCTGCTCCAGCTCGGGCCGCGCGAGCAGATCGCGCAGCTCGGGCTGGCCGATCAGCACGATCTGCAGCAGCTTGCGCTCGTTGGTTTCGAGGTTGGTGAGCAGGCGCAGTTGCTCCAGCACCTCGGCCGAAAGGTTCTGCGCCTCATCGATGATGAGGACGTTGTTCTGCCCCACCGCATGGGTGCGCAGCAAGAACTCGTTGAGCGCGTCGACGTAGTCCTTGGCGGTGGGCTGGCCCGGCCCCTCGTGCGCGCAGGGCACCCCGAACTCGGCGCACACCGTCTGCAGCAGTTCCTCGACGGTGAGCTTGGGGTTGAAGATGTAGGCCACGTTGCAGCGGCGCGGGATCTGCTCCAGGAAGCAGCGGCACACGGTGGTCTTGCCCGCGCCGATCTCGCCCGACAGCAGCACGAAGCCGCCGCCGCCGTTCAGGCCGTACAGCAGGTGCGCCAGCGCCTCCCGATGGCGCTCGCTCATGTAGAGGTAGCGCGGATCGGGTGCGATGGAAAAGGGCTCGTGCCTGAGCCCGAAGAATTTCGCGTACATGGCGGCCGGAATCGGGCGGGGGAGCGAAGCGTGCGGCGAAGTCTAGTGCAGTGTTCGCGTGGGTCTTCATGCCAGGCGCAAGCCGCAGCAATACCCACGGGTATCGAGAGGATTTGCAACACTGCGACGCAGTCCAAGGCGCTTTTTGCACGCAACCGCACACCGCACCGCACTCGCCACTATTCGTTACCTTAGGCGAGCCCGGGCAGTTCGCCCACGGTGGCACGCAGCATCGCAAGCATGCGCCGATGGTGGCCTCCGGGCCAATACACGCGTTCGCACGCGGGGCAGTGCATGAAGGTGTGGTGAACCGCTGCCACCTGGGCCGGCAGCGCGCGCAGCACCTCGGCCTTGTCCACAGGCTGGACCGGCACGTTGCAGCACAGGCAGCGCGTGAACGGCCGAGACTGCCCGGTCAGCTGCAGGCGCTGCACCACCTCGCGCAACTGGTCGGGCGGCTTCACCGCGTGCACGTAGCAACCGTGCATCACGTCGCGGCAGATGAGCAGCTGCCGGTCGCGCGTGAGGATGATCCGGTGCTCGTCGCGGGCCCGGCCGCGCACCAGCTCGTCGGGCACGCCCGGCTCGTAGCGCGTGTCGAAGCCGAGCATCCGCAGCAGGCGCGCAAGAGCCCCGAGATGCGCATCGGCGATGAAGCGCGGCTCGCGCATCGGGGCGGACCGCACGCGCAACAGCGGGCCGATGTCGAAGGCCTCGAACATCGGATAGACGCTGATGCGGTCGCCTTCACGCACCCGGTACGCAAAGTCCACCGACACCCCGTTGGCGAGGATGATCTCCACCTCGGTGTGCGGCACGCCCACCGATTCGATCGCGTGCTTGACCGTGGCCGCCTCGGCGCACAGCAGCTCGAATTCGCGCCCGCGCCTGGCCGGCGCGATGAAGTCGTTCAGTTCCTCGTAGAAACGGAAGCGGGCGGTGGCTCGAGTCAACGCAGGGGCGCGCTCAATGCTCCGTGCGCGAGAAGTGGCCGTGGCGCGCGCCGCTCATGAGATTCATGAACTGCCCGCGCGACATGTGCAGCAGCTGTTCGTGGTCACCGGCCTCCACATAGACATCGGGGCAGCGCTCCAGCTCGTCGTCCACCGCGGTCTCGATGCCCCACGCCATGCCGAAAGCCGGCACGGCCCCGGGATCGCAGTCGTTGAACAGGCGCCGGATGGTGTCCTCATCGGACAGGCGCAGGCTGGTGCGGCCCAGCATGCGTGCCAGCGCGCTCACGCGCACCCGGCAATCGGACGGGACCACGGCCATCACGCAGCCGTCGTCGTCCTCGAGCATGACGGACTTGACGAGCATGCGCTCGGGCACATGCGCGAGCCGGGCGGTTTCGGCGCTGGTGCGGCTGTGCGGGTGGGCGCAGAGGTCGTAGTGCGCGCCGTGGGACTGCAGGTAATTCGACAGGGTGGAAGACATCGACATGGCGGCCTCCGTGGTCCAGGAAATGGTCCAGGAAATGCAGCGGGCACCCCGGGCGCCGTGCCCGGGCGGCCCGCCGGTCGAGTGTGCTCCTTCGCCGCGCGGCCGGCCAGAGGCGGCCCCTACACTGCCCATCCTTTACTCGACACCGCTGCATGGGCTGGCACGGACGACTGAACCTGCGCTACCGGCGAGACGCCGAACGCACCCTGGTGCATGACCGCCACGAGGGGCCGTTGCGCATCCTGCAAAGCCTGTATCCCGAAGGCCCCCGCGTGTGCCACAACGTGCTGCTCCACCCGCCGGGCGGCATCGTGGGAGGCGACGCGCTGGAGATCGAGCTGGCGCTCGACGCTGGCGCGCATGCCCTGCTCACCACGCCGGGGGCGACGCGCTTCTACCGCAGCGCCGGGCGGCAAGCGCGCCAGTCGGTCGTCGCCCGGCTGGCCCCCGACGCGCGACTCGAATGGCTGCCGCTGGAGACCATCTGCCACCGCAGCACACACGCCGACAACCGGCTGCGCTTCGAACTGGCGCCCGGCGCCGAGATGATCGGCTGGGACGTGCTGGCCCTCGGGCTGCCGGCCAGCGGCGAGGCCTTCGACCACGGACGCATCGCGCAGGAGATCGAGGTGCCCGGCGCCTGGCTGGAGCGCGGAGTGGTCGATGGCAGCGACACCCTCCTGCTGGATTCGCCGCTGGGCTTCGCCGGGCATCGCGTGCTGGGCACCCTGTGGTTCGCCGCGGGCGACACGTTGGCCGGCACGCGTCGTGAGGCGCTGCTCGATGCGGCGCGCGCCGCGGCGCATCAGTGCGATTTGCGCGACACCGCGGGTTGCACCGCGCCGGGCGAACGCGTGGTCGTGCTGCGCGTGCTGGCCCGGCGGGTGGAGCCTGCCATGCAGTTGCTCGGCGCCGTGTGGGCACGCTGGCGGGAGTCGGCGTGGGGGCTCACGGCGCATGTGCCGAGGGTTTGGCGGACGTGAGGCCTTGCATCACATCGCTGATCGGTGGTTGTCGCAATATGCACATGCGGTGTGCGTCTTTTCCCTTTCAGTCGCCCCGGCGTCGCGAGCCCTTTGACACCCGCAATCAAGTCGGACACGCTATCGCCGCCTGCACGAACAAGTCACCCGGCCGCTATCCATGAAGAACAAGTGAAGACACAAGTGAAGACACAGGAACGGGACCAACTGCTGCAATCACTCGAGCGCCGCTTCGCGAAGAACGCGGATCGCCACAAAGGCCTCGCATGGGAGAACGTTCTCGTGAGGATCGAGTCGACCTCCGCTGCGCTGAGAACACTTGCGCAGATGGAAACTTCGGGCGGTGAGCCGGACGTGATCGGTCAGGACGTCGCCACCGGCCAGCTCATCTTCTGCGACTGCGCAGCCGAGAGCCCGCTGGGGCGCCGCAGCCTTTGCTATGACGACGAGGCACTGAACGCGCGGAAGGAGAACAAGCCCGAGGGCAGCGCCGTCCAGATGGCGGCCGCGATGGGCGTGGAGCTACTTTCGCAAGAGCAGTACCGCGCGCTGCAGCAGCTCGGCGAGTTCGATACGAAGACCTCCAGCTGGATAGCGACGCCCGAGGACGTCCGCTCGCTTGGCGGCGCGCTGTTCTGCGATCGACGTTATGGCAGGGTGTTCGTCTATCACAACGGAGCGCAGTCCTACTACGCAGCACGGGGCTTCCGCGGTCTGCTTCGTGTTTGATCCATGTGACTTGCGCGGGCATCCTCAACTGGAGATGGAGAGTTAACGCATGCAAGTAGGCGAACTTCTGGCCTGGCAATGGGCGGGCTACACCAGATTCCACGCATCGCGGGCCAACCTGCTTCTGCACATTGGCGCTGTGCCGCTGTTCCTGGCGGGCAATGTCATTTTCGTGACCGGCCTGCTGAGACTGGCACCATTGCTCATGGTCATCGGCGGCATCGCCATGGGCACAGGCCTGGCGCTGCAGGGCAAGGGACACAAGCTGGAGCGGGTGCCCCCCGAGCCGTTCACCGGGCCAGCCAACGCCATCGCGCGCCTGCTTCTTGAGCAGTGGGTCACCTTCCCGCGCTTTGTGCTCTCGGGCGGGTGGCGACGGGCGTTGAAGAAATCCATCTGAGCGAGGCTTCACCCGGACGAGCCTCCAACAGCAGGGGAACCCGGCCGTTGTCTGCGTCGATCCCGCTGGGGGTCTCTGTGATTTGCGGCCTGCGCGCGACGAAACCCACACTCGCGTCACCGTGCGTCTTTGGTCACTGCATCCAAGGTATCTCGATCCCCAGGGGCTCGTCGCACTCTGGCGCGAGGCGCTACTCGCCCAGGCCGTTCTCCAAGGCAATACCCGCGGCTACCAGTCTCACCCGCAGTTGGAACGCTTCCTCGCCCAGCGCTCCCCCGTGGCAGCCATCGGCTCATACCTGCTGGCGGTCTGGTCCGAGGCCGAGTCGCGCGGCTACTCGTTCGACCGAGAGAAGATCGTCGCTACGAGATCACACCCGCATAGCAGTCACTGCGGGCCAGATCCAGTACGAGTGGCAGCACCTGATGCGCAAGCTGGCCGTACGCAACGCCGACCTGCACGAACACTGGCGTTCGGTGCGGGCGCCGCAGTGTCACCCGCTGTTCAGCTTGCGTGCCGGAGACGTCGAGCCGTGGGAGCGCCCGCATGGCGAGGGGTAGCCACCAAGTCGTGGCACGCAGGCTGGACGGCCACTGACACCCGCCAGCCCGGCGACGTTCCTCACCCCGCGGCCGGAGCCTTCGCCTGCGCAAACAGATCCCACGCCGCGATGAACAGCGCCGCGATGGCCGGCCCGATCACGAAGCCGTTGATGCCGAACAGCGCGATGCCGCCCAGCGTGGACACGAGCACGAGGTAGTCGGGCATCTGCGTGTCCTTGCCCACGAGGATGGGCCGCAGCACGTTGTCGACCAGGCCGATCACGAACACGCCGAAGGCAATCAGCACCACGCCTTTCCATACCGAGCCGGCCAGGAGGAAGTACACCGCCACCGGCACCCACACGATGGCCGCTCCCACCGCCGGCAGCAGCGAGAGGAAGGCCATCACCACGCCCCACAACAGCGCGGCCTGCACGCCCAGCACCCATAGGATGAGGCCGCCCAGCGTGCCCTGCACGATGGCGACCACCACGTTGCCCTTCACCGTGGCGCGTATGACGGTGGCGAACTTGCTCGACAGGTGCGCCTTGTACTCGGCGCTGAGCGGTATGGCGCGGTCGATGTGCGTGGTGAGTGAGCGGCCGTCGCGCAACAGGAAGAACAGCAGGTACAGCATCACACCCAGGCCCACGAGGAAATCGAAGGCGTTCTGCCCCACGGTGAGCGCATGGGCCGCGATTACGCGGCTCGCCTGCCCCGCACCGGCGGCCAGCTTGTCCTGCAGGGAGCCGAGGTCGTCGACGCCGAAACGGTGCAGCACGTTGGCCATCCACGGCGGTAGGATGCCGATGAGCTGCTGCAGGTACGCCGCCACATCGAATTCGCGTGTCTGCACCTTCTGGTAGACGAGCGAGGCCTGCTCCACGAGGGCCGCGGTGATGAAGGCCACGGGCAGGATCACCATCACCAGGCACAGCAGCAGCGTGACCAGCGCCGCGAGGTTGCGCCGGTTGCGCATGCGCGCCACCAGCCGCCGGTACAGCGGCGTGAACAGCAGGGCCAGCACCGCGCCCCAGAACACGGCGCCGAAGAACGGCCAGAGGATCGCCAGGAAGGCCACCGTCACGGCGGCCAGCAGAAGCAGGAAGGCTCGTTGCTGGAAAAGAGGTTGCGTCATGGATGCGTGTCGTCCGTGCGTTGCGGTACGTTGCGAAGTGCCGGCGGGCCGTAGTGTGGCTCACGGGGGCGGCTCCACCAGCAGCGCAGCGGCCGGATAGAGCCGGCTCAGCAAGGCACCGGTCGCATCCACCAGCCAGCCGCGCAGCGCAGCTTCCAACTCCGGCCCGTCGTGCGCCTCGCGGGCGCCCCACAACGCATGCAGCACGTCGCGGCGTGGCGCCACGACCTCTTCGACCGCCGCGCGCCAATAGGCAGGATGCTCCGAGGCGCTCCAGTCGCCGCGGCCGCGGCCGTAGTGCGCCACGGCCAAGTAACCCAGCAGGGCCGATCGGGTGAGCTCGTCGAGCACGGCCTCGCTCCAGCTCAAGGTGGCCGTGTCCACGCCTCGCATGAGGTTGTAGCCGCGCGCTGCGCCGGCCGCGGTGAGCGCGCCCATCACACCACCGGCCAGCAGCCCGCCGCCCAGCGTGAGCCCGCCCGTGGCGATGTCGGCCTTGAGGCCGGCGAGCGCTCCCGCCAGCGCCCCGCCCCACAGCGCCGCACGCCCTTCGCTCAGCGGCGCCTGCACGGCGTAGTGCTCCGCCAGGCGCGTGAGGACCTCCCCGGTGGCGTGCCCCGCCAGCCCATGCAGGCGGATGAGCTCGTCGGTGCTGCGGCGGATGTCCGCATCGAGACGCTCGGCCAAGGCCCCCATGGCCTGCTCGCGCGCCGTGCCGGCCGCGCCGCGTCGCAGACCGAGTGCCGCACCCACGAGGGTGAGGCGCCCGGTCCAGTCTTCGGCCGGCAGTCGCTCCTCGTCCAGCGCAGCGCGCGCCAGGCGGCGCGCGAGCACCGCCATGGAGGCCTGCCAGGTGCCACGCCCCCGCTCGCGCCACGCCGCATGCAGGCGGTCGAGTGCGGGCCGGCGCTCGGCGGGCAGCACCTTGCGCACGGCATCGAGCAGCACGCCTTCCTGCACCCAGCAGCGGGCGAAGGCGTCGAGGGCCAGCACGTCGTGCACCACGGGCGAAGCCTGCGTGCGTGCGCGCCAGCGCGCGATCTCGGCCGCCTCCTCGGCGGGCGGCGGGGGCTTTCCCAGCTGGTTGAGCAGCACCAGCACCGGCTTGCCGATGAGTTCGAGCACGCGCAGTTCGGCATCCAGGTAGCCGGCATCCTCGGGCGATTCCGAGGCATTGACGAGGTAGAGCACCAGATCAGCCTCGTCCACGATGTGGCGAACCGCGCGCTGCGTAAGCCAGAAGGCGCGGTCGCGGAAGCGGTCCCAGACTTCGGTGAGGAGCCATCCCAGCGGGTTGCCCGCCATCGCCAGTCGGCGCGCGAGACGTGCGCTGTCACCGAAGCCCGGCGTATCCCACAGCTGCAGCGTGTCGCCCTGGGGCGATTCGATCATCGTGTGCGACTCGGGCTCCTGCGTCACGTGCGCCTCGTCGCGCACCTCGCCGATGTCGCGGCCCAGCAGGGTGCGCGCGAGCGTGGTCTTGCCCGCATTGGTGTGCGAGACGAGGCTGAGCGCGATGCCGGCGGCGTCGGCCAAGGCACTCACCTCGCCGCCATGGCGTCGCCCACTGGCGCCCCAGCGGGCTCGGGCGACTCGGCGAGGTCGACGAACAGCGGCTCGACCCCCTCGTCGCGCAACAGCCGCTCCCAGGCGGTGCGCCGCTGCGCGAGCCGCGTCGCGCCTTCCGCGCCGGTGAATCGGCGGCGAAAGCCGGACTCATCCACCAGCACGCGCAGCCCGCCGCTCGAACGAGCGAGTGCCCGCACGAAGGCACCATGGGTCTCGCGCTCCGGCGTAGCGGTCAGCGGGAACAGGGCCACGGCCACCTCGCCGCCGGCTGCCGGCGGCATGGCCTGGTCTTCCGCGCCCTGCGCCACAGGATCGTGCAGCTGCAACGACACCGGCGCACCGAGATCCCGCGCGAGCGCCGTGCGCAGCCCGGCATGCAAGGAGGGATCGACGCGGTAGCTGTACGGCCTCACGCGCACGGTCAGCATGCGGCCCGTGTGCATGCGCCACAGCGGCCCGAAGTAGGCATCGTCGAGCTGCTGCGGCAGCGCCCGCGCGAGTCGCCACGCTCGCCAGGCGGCGAACGCGGCCAACACCACACGCGGCAGCACGACCGCGAGGCCCAGCGTGATGGCGTGGAGGTGGATCCACGGGGCGGCGTTCTCGCCCGGTCCCAAAGAGAAGAGCAGGCGCTCCAGATGAGTGGCGCCGGGCAGCTCGATGCCGCTCAGCTGCGAGGCGGGGCCGAGCACGCCCGTGAGCAGGGCATGGACCGCGCGCGCCGAGAGGAAGGTGCTGTCCCAACCTGCTCGGTACTCGAAGGCCAGGCCCCGCGCATAGAGCGACAGCAAGGCCCCCACGGCCAAAGCGGCGGCCGCCGCGTGCAAGGCGGCCGCCGCGCGAGCGGCGTGCAGCGGCCTTGCGGCATGCGCCCAGCCTTCGGCAAAGCGCGCCAGGGCCATGGCGGCGCCGCCGCTGCGCAGGCCCTGTCGCCCGATGCGCACGGCGAGCAGCGCCTGCCAGGCGCGGCGCAACACCCCGCCGGCATCCTCTCGCCCGGCCGGGGCGCGAACGCGCCTCACCACCCCAGCGGCCAGGAGCAGCACGTACACGCCCAGGTTCCAGGCCAACAGGGCCAGCAGCGGTGGCGCCAGGATGTTGATGCGGCGCGCGGAGGCCACGGATTCGCTGAGCAGCCCCAGCACGAAGGCGCCGCCCACCAGCACGGCCGCCAGGACACCGGACGAGGCGACCGGCCCCACCGCGACGCCGCGCTGCGCGAGCCGCTCGCCGGCGAGCATGGCGCGGCGAGCGATGAACCGTGCCGGGCTGGCGCGCTCGCCCTCGGCCCGCAGCGCCTCGCGCGTCGCCCACTCGGCGTCCTCGGCGCGCCAGGGTGCGGTGAGAGGGGTCTCGAAGGCCCGCACCAGCCAGGCCGCGCGTGCCTCGGCTTCGCTCAGCCGATCATGCGACGGCGACCGGTCCGCGGGGCCCAAGCGGGGAGGCATCGAGCCATTGTGCGTGAGTGCGGCGGCACGGCGTTCGCGCGGTCATGCAGCCTCGACCAGTGCCTCTCGGCGGCATGCAGCTTGCCGGTCCCCAGCCACGTTCGTTGGATCGTTGAGGCGCCCCATGAAGAAGGAGAAGGTGACCGAGACCCCCGAGGTCCCGCCCGTGAAGGATCCGCAGGCCCGCAAGGAGGCCGTGCGGGCCAAGACCGCGCTCAAGAACGTGCGCGAAGGCTACGGCCACGGCACCAACGAGCGCGAGGGCGACAAGACGCCCGGCGCCGGCACGCCGGGCCGGCGCCGCTGACCTCGCCCGCCCGCGTCAGCCCCGGCGTCGGTTGCCGCTCGTGCCGCTGGCCGTGGTGGTGCCCCCCTTCACGTGCGCGTCGCGCTCGGCTTGGCGCGCGCCATGCGTGCGGTCACGGTCCGGTTCGTCGGCGGTGCCTTGGGCCTCGTCGATCATTTCGTCCAGTTCCTCGCGCTCCTTGGCGCTGTCGCGGCGTTCCTGGACCGGCTTGCCCGGTCCTGCGGGGCGGTTGGCATGAGGCATGGCATGTGCTCCTGTGCAGTGTTTGACACTCCGTGGAACTTAAGAAAACCGATGGATTTGTCGTCCTG
>CBINKC010000135.1:0-12138 GCA_966251135.1 uncultured Burkholderiaceae bacterium | reverse complement strand
GGTGCTGAGGGGCTCGAACCCCCGACCTACGCCTTGTAAGGGCGCCGCTCTACCAACTGAGCTAAGCACCCGCACTGTGAATCAATTGACAGCGTCCTTCAACGCCTTGCCGGGACGGAACTTCGGAATCTTGGCAGCCTTGATCTTGATCGTAGCGCCCGTGCGGGGATTGCGGCCGCTTCGTGCAGCACGCTTGGTGACGCTGAATGTCCCGAAGCCTACCAGCGAGACGCTGTTGTTCTTCTTCAGCGTGGTCTTCACGCCGCCGATGAGCGCCTCCAACGCACGCGTCGCAGCGGCCTTGGAAATGTCGGCCTGCTTGGAGATGTGTTCGATCAGTTCAGATTTGTTCACGAAGTACCCCCTCAAGGCATCTCAGGTATCAGGGATGGTATTTTGACCGCGAGTTGGCGTCACCGCCTCGAAGGAATCACACAGTCTGCAGCGCAGCGACAAGAGCGCGGAAGCGGATTCTATGGTGTTTCATCCGCGTGCAGCGCCTTGGAGCGGCTAGCGAGCCTTCGCGCGGATCTCCGGCAAGGCCCTTTGCAAGTAGTAGATCATCGACCAGATCGTAAGCACGGCGGCGACCCAGATCAGGGCCGTGCCCCATGCACGCGTATGGACGACGCCGAAGAGCGTGCCATCGAACAGCAGGAACGGAATCGCGATCATCTGGACGGTGGTCTTCAACTTGCCGAGCATGTGGACGGCAACGCTGCGCGACGCGCCAATTTGCGCCATCCACTCGCGCAAAGCCGAGATCGCGATCTCACGGCCAATGATGACCAGTGCCGCAAGCGCATGGGCCCGCTGCAGGTGCACGAGGACCAGCAGCGCCGCGCACACCAGGAACTTGTCGGCCACCGGATCCAGGAAGGCGCCGAACGAAGACGTCTGGTTCAGCTTGCGGGCAAGATAGCCGTCAGCCCAATCGGTGATCGCAACCACGACGAAGAGCACGGTGGCGATGAGATTGCCGGTCGCCGGCCGTATGTCGAGATAGAAGACGCCGACGATCAGCGGGATCGAGACGATCCGCGCCCAGGTCAGCAGGGTGGGCAGGTTGAAGAACATGCAGGCATTGTGCCGAAGCCGGCGCTGCGCTTCGTGTTTTTCATGAACGCTGCTCACACAACGGATGCCAAGCGTGTTGCTTACAGGATGGCATCTGTCGTCCTTAGTCCAGCGAACGCGGCTTGAACTTGCGCTCGTTGTTGAACAGGAATGTCTCCGCAAACTTCCAGGGCTTGGGCAGGCGGGATACGTCGCCGAAGGGCGCGGCGCGGTGCACGGCTTCGATGGCGAGCTGCAGCGTCTCGGGCGCCTGCCCCGGCTTGCGCAACACCTCGATCCGACGAACGCTTCCGTCGCGGTTGAGTTCGATCTCCAGAACCGGGATGGCCAGCAGCACCTGCGGAACCTTGCCCGTGTAGCTGAGCGTCGGGTTGGCCTCCACAAGCCGCCGGCCTGCCTGTAGGCGCAGTTCACTCCAGTTGTGCACGCGTTCCGGATGCGACAAAGCTGGCGCCACCGGCGCAGGCATGGGCCTGATGACGGTCACCGGGGCAGGCTCCGGCGCACCCGCCGGGGGCCGGGACACCGAGCAGGCGGCCAGCACCAGCATCGCGCAAGTCGCCACGCTTCGGGCAAGGCGATCAATGAAGAGCACGATAGATCTCCTCAGCAAGTTCGCGCGACACGCCCTCGACGCTCGCAAGATCTTCCACGCTGGCGTTCGCCACGCCGCGCACGCCACCGAAACGCTGCAGAAGCTTGGCGCGCTTCTTGGGGCCCACCCCCGCGATGTCTTCGAGCCGACTACCGCCGGTACGAACACCGGCGCGCCGTGCTCGCATGCCGGTGATGGCAAAGCGGTGCGCCTCGTCACGAATCTGCGCGACGAGCATGAGCGCCGCCGAATCCTTGCCGAGGGAGACCTTCTCGCGCCCGTCGGCGAAAACCAGCTCCTCCAGGCCGACCTTGCGGCCTTCTCCCTTCTCCACACCGACGATGAGCGAGATGTCCACGCCCAATTCCTGGAAGACCTCGCGTGCCATGGTCACCTGCCCTCGCCCACCATCGACGAGCACCAGGTCGGGCATGCGCACATCGCTGCTGCCTTCGGCCAGAGCAGCCGCGATCTTGACGTAACGGCGCATGAGCACCTGGCGCATGGCGGCGTAATCGTCACCCGGCGTCACGCCTTCGATGTTGTAGCGCCTGTACTGCGAGTTCTGCATTCGGTGCTCCTCGAACACCACACACGAGGCCTGCGTCGATTCCCCGGCGGTGTGGCTCACATCGAAACATTCGATGCGAAAGCGCTCGAGGTTCTCTGCCGGGAGGTCCAGCGCCTCCACCAAGGCACGTGTGCGCGCCTGCTGCGAGCCTTCCTCGGCAAGCAGCTGCGCCAGCTTGAGATCGGCACCCTTGATGCACATGTCGAGCCAGGCGCGCCGCGGCTCGCGCGGCTGGTACTGCACCGTGATGCGTCCTCCGCTTTGCTGCGACAGCGCCTCGATGAGCCCCTTGTCGACCGCATGGCTGAGGATGAGCAGCGGCGGCACCCCGTTTTCGAGATAGTGCTGCGCGATGAAGGCCTCGAGCACCTGCACCTCGGGTTCGCGCTCCGCGCCGTCACCGGTATCCAGATGGGTGGCGTCATCGACGTGGGCCGGGAAGTAGGGCCGGTCCCCCAGGTGCCGGCCGCCACGAACCATGGCGAGGTTGACGCAGGCGCGGCCGCCTTGCACGCGCACGGCCAACACATCGGCGTCTTTCGTCGTCACCCCGGTGTTGTCCTCGACCGCCTGCTGGTGCAGCACGCGCGACAGCGCGCCCAGCTGATTGCGGATCTCGGCCGCCCGCTCGAACTGCAAGGCTTCGGCGTGAAACATCATGCGTGCTTGCAGAGCATCCATCACCTCCTGCTGCTCGCCCAGCAGGAAACGCTCGGCATGGGCGACGTCACGCGCATAGTCTTCGCGCGTCACGAAACCCACGCATGGCCCCGAGCAGCGCTTGATTTGGTAGAGCAGGCAGGGCCGGGTGCGGTTGTTGAAGACCGTGTCCTCACAGGTGCGCAAGCGGAAGACCTTCTGCAGCAGTTGGATGGATTCCTTCACCGCCCAGGCGCTCGGGTACGGGCCGAAGTAGCGGTGTTTGCGGTCCACGGCGCCGCGGTAATAGGCCACGCGCGGGAAGTCGTGGGACACGACCTTCAGGTAGGGGTAGCTCTTGTCGTCGCGAAACAGAATGTTGTAGCGCGGCTTGAGCGTCTTGATGAGGTTGTTCTCAAGCAGCAACGCCTCCGCCTCGGAGCGCACGACCGTGGTCTCGAGCCGCGCGATGCGGCTGACCATGTAGCCGATGCGCGTGCCGCCGTGGTTCTTCTGGAAGTAGCTCGACACGCGCTTCCTGAGGTCGCGCGCCTTGCCCACGTACAGCACCGCATCGCGCGAGTCGAAGTAGCGGTAGACACCCGGCAGGCTGGGCAGCGCGGCCACGTCGGCGAGGAGCCGCTCGCGGGCGGCCGCATCAGGCTGCTGTGCGTCGGCGACGTGTTCCACGGCTTGACTCATGCCGCGGATTGTGCGCCGTGTGCGCCCAAGATAATGCCGACGATGCACTGGGATCTCTTCTGTCGCGTGGTGGACAACTTCGGTGACGCCGGGGTCTGCTGGCGTACCGCGGCCGACCTGGCCTCTCGCGGCGAAACGGTCCGGCTGTGGATCGACGACGCCCGCCCGCTCACCTGGATGGCACCCTCGCGCCACCCCGGCGTGGAGGTACGGCCCTGGCTCGATGACCATGCGGCGCCGACGCCGGGTGACGTCGTGATCGAGGCATTCGGCTGTGATTTGCCGCCTGGCTTCGTGGCTCGCATGGCAGCGGCAGCACGCCCACCCGTGTGGATCAACTTCGAGTACCTGAGCGCGGAGGACTATGTCGAGCGCTGCCATGGGCTGCCATCCCCGCAGTCCGCGGGCCCGGCAGCCGGGCTCGTGAAGTGGTTTTTCTATCCGGGCTTCACGCCCCGCACCGGGGGCCTGCTGCGCGAACCCGATGTCATGGAACGCCAGCGACGTTTCGATGCGGCAAGGTGGCTGCGAGCCCAAGGGGTGGGTTGGGGCGGCGAGCGCCGGGTGAGCCTCTTCTGCTACCGCAACGCGGCTCTGCCGGCACTGTTGAACACTCTGGCCGCCGAACCGACGCTATTGCTCGCCACGGCTGGGGAGGCCTCCGCGCAAGTGGCCGAGGCGCTTGGGCCCGGCCTGACACGCGGCGGCCTGAGAGCGGTGCTGCTGCCCCACCTGCCGCAGCCGGAGTACGACCACCTGCTGTGGGCCAGCGACCTGAACTTCGTACGCGGGGAAGACTCCTTCGTGCGGGCTCAATGGGCCGTGCGACCTTTCGTGTGGCAGATCTACCCGCAGCACGACGAGGCCCACGCCCTCAAGCTGCAGGCCTACACCCAGCGCTTCCTTGCCAACGCTTTCCCCGACCTGGCCAACGATGTTGCCTCGCTGTGGAAATGGTGGAACGCACTCTCCCCCTTGCCGCCACGGCTGCCGCCGCTTCGGGCATGGCAGCATCACTGCGAACGATGGCACCAGACCCTTCTCGCGCAGGAGGATCTCGTGACCCAGCTTTTGGGTTTCGTGAATCTGAAACGGTAGAATCAGCGGCTTTGCGCGTTGCGGCGGGATCAGTCGAAATCGCTTCCGATGCGCGCCCTACTGAAGCGTTGCACCGACAACGCGCCAGACTCTACGGAAATCCCATGAAGATCGCTCAGGAAATTCGCGCCGGCAACGTCATCATGCAGGGCAAGGACCCGATGGTCGTGCTCAAGACCGAATACAGCCGCGGTGGCCGCAACGCCGCCACCGTGCGCATGAAGCTCAAAAGCTTGCTCAACAACTCGGGCACCGAAGTCGTCTTCAAGGCAGACGACAAGATGGACCAGATCATCCTGGAGAAGAAGGAGTGCACCTACTCCTACTTCGCCGACCCGATGTACGCCTTCATGGACGCGGAGTACAACCAGTTCGAGGTTGAAGCCGAGAACATGGGCGACGCTATCAATTACCTGGAAGACGGCATGCCCGTCGAGGTGGTCTTCTACGAAGGCCGCGCCATCTCGGTAGAACTGCCCACTACGGTAGTGCGTGAGGTGACCTACACCGAGCCCGCTGTGAAGGGCGACACGTCGGGCAAGGTGATGAAGCCCGCGAAGCTGAAGACCGGCTTCGAGATCTCGGTCCCGATGTTCGTCGAAACCGGTGACCACATCGAGATCGATACCCGCACTCACGAGTACCGCAAGCGCGTGTGAGCACTTCGCCCAGCGCATTCCCCAGGGGCACTTCGGTGCCCCTTTGTCTTTCACACGGCGCATGAAGACACGTCCGGTTGAGCCTGCGTGCCTCGCCCGCAATGCGCAGGGCGTTCCGTTTTCCGAGGCATACGGCGACGTGTATCACCCTGTTTCGGGCGCGCTGGCCCAGGCTCGGCATGTCTTTCTCGCGGGCAATGAGCTGCCCGAACGCTGGCGCGGCCGAGACCGCTTCGTGATCCTGGAAACCGGCTTTGGGCTGGGAAACAACTTCCTCGCGACCTGGGACGCCTGGCGCAGCGACCCGCAGGCTCCGCGCGCCCTCCACTTCATTTCCGTGGAGCGCCATCCGTTCACGAGGGACGATCTGGCGCAGGTCCCGCGGGAGCGCACGCTGGCCGGCCTCGCGGCCTCGCTGGTCGAGGTGTGGCCGCCCCTCACGCCGAATGTGCATCGTCTCGCGTTCGAGGGCGGCGGCGTCGAGCTGCTGCTGGCGCTGGGAGACGTGCACGACTGGTTACCCCAGTTGGTGGCCCGGGTCGATGCCTTCTTCCTCGATGGATTCGCTCCGGCGCGCAACCCGCAGATGTGGCAGTCGGCGCTGTTCAAGGCGATGGCCCGGGTGGCGGCACCCGACGCAACCTTCGCCACCTGGAGCGCCGCGCGTGCCGTACGCGACGGGCTCACGGCTGCGGGCTTCGACGTGCAGCGAGCCGAGGGCCAGGGCGGCAAGCGCGACATCACGGTAGGGCGTTATGCGCCACGGTTCACGCCGCGTACAGCAGCTGCCCGGCTCGCTCCACGGCCGAGCGGTCACGCGTTGATCGTGGGTGCCGGATTGGCGGGATGCAGCGCTGCCCGGGCGCTGGCGCAGGAGGGGTGGCGCTGCACCGTATTTGATGCCCAGGAGCATCCGGCACAGCAGGGGTCGGGTAACCCGGCGGGCATGTTCCACGGGATCGTGCACGCCGACGACGGGCCACATGCCCGTTTCAGCCGGGCGGCGGCCTTGGCCGTGCAGCGTGCGGCCATGCACGCCATTGCACAGGGCGTGCCAGGAGGTGTTCCAGGGTTGCTCAGGCTGGAGACCGCCATCGATGTACCTGCCATGCAAGCCATCATCGAACGGCATGGCTTACCGCCGGACTATGTTCGGGCGCTGACGTCGGAATCCGCCAGCGAACACGCGGGCGCGCGGCTGGCGCATCCGGCTTGGCTCTATCCCGGGGGGGGCTGGGTGTCGCCAGTGGCCTTGTCGCGCCATTGGCTGGCCGAAGCGGGCGACAGGGTCCGGTTCGTCGGCAGCATGCACGTGGGAAGCCTGCGCCGGCGGGAACACGACTGGGAGGTGCTGGACGCCTGCGGATGCCGCATCGAGACCGCCGACGTAGTGATCCTTGCCAATGCTGGCGATGCGGCCCGCCTGGCAGACGGAAACTGGCCGCAGCATCAGGTGCGCGGACAGGTGTCGCTGGTCGATCCGGCCCAGTTGCCGGTACGCCCCCTCATGCCCGTCGCCGGAGCCGGGTACCTGGTGGTACCGCCGCAGGCCCCTGCGGTGTTCGGTGCGACGGCCCAGCCCGGCGATACCGACGCAAGCGTGCGCGACGCAGACCATCACTACAACCTGGGCCAGCTCGAACGCCTGCTGGACCAGCGCCTAAACATCGGGCTCGATCAGCTGGGCGGCCGCACGGGATGGCGCTGCGTCGTGGACGATCGGTTGCCGCTGATCGGAGCCGTGCCCGACCACACCTTTAACCAGGGCCGCAGGGATCAGACTTGGCTCGTGCCGCGCGTTCCCGGGCTCTATGTCTTCGCCGCAATGGGATCGCGCGGGATCACGTGGTCGGCGTTGGGTGCGCGAATCCTTGCATCGTGGGTGAGCGGCGCTCCGGCGCCTGTCGAGGCCGATCTGCTGGATGCCGTGGACCCGGCCCGCTACCTCGTGCGAGGGATGCGCCGAGCAGCCCGCGATCCGCGCTGACGTCTTAGCCAGCGACCTTGCCCCCAGGTACCGCTTGGCCCACTTCAGCGGCACCCGTTTCCGGTAAGACCGAATCGGGTGCCTCCATACCCGCTTCCGCAGGCCCAGGCGTAGCGCTCTTGCGCGCGGCACGCTCCTGCAGCTTCTCTTCCTTCTTCTTCTTCTTGACCAGTTCTCGCTGACGCTTCTCGAACGAATAGTTCGGTTTGGCCATGTGATTCCTTCGTGCGTTGCAACAGAGTGGAGGTTACGCCGATTTGCCGCCGTGCTCAGGTGAGAAGTCCAGGAACCTCACGCCTGACGGCGTGCCCAGCAGGCACACGCTCGCGCGGTGGCGCGCGAAGATGCCCACGGTGACCACGCCGGGCCATTGGTTGATCTCGCGCTCCATGCCGGCCGGGTCGGTGATGGAGAGACCTTTCACGTCGAGGATGCAGCAGCCGTTGTCGGTAACTACGCCCTCGCGCAACACGGGAACGCCGCCCAGTGCGCGCAGGCGCCGAGCGACTTGCGAAACCGCCATGGGAATCACCTCGACCGGCAACGGGAAGGCGCCGAGGGTCTGCACGAGCTTGGACTCGTCGGCGATGCAAACAAAGCGATCGGCCATGTCGGCCACGATCTTCTCGCGCGTGAGCGCGGCGCCGCCACCCTTGATCATGTGGCCGCCGTGGTCGATCTCGTCCGCACCGTCGATGTAGACAGGCAAGCGCTCCGCTTCGTTGGCATCGAGCACCGGGATGCCGTGCTCCCGCAAACGCCCAGTGCTCTTCTCGCTGCTCGACACGGCGCCGGCGATGCGGTCCTTCATAGAGGCGAGCGCATCGATGAAACAGTTCACCGTGGAGCCGGTGCCCACGCCGACGACGGTGCCGGGCACCACATACGCGAGCGCGGCCTGCCCGACCAGCCGCTTGAGTTCATCCTGGGTCATGTCTGTCTGAGTATTGAAGTGCCGGCTTTGCGACAATCCGGCGATTATCCGTACTGCCTTTCATGTCCCTTCTTCCCTACGGGCTCGCCAAGCCCCTGCTTTTCGGGTTGGACCCCGAAGCCGCACACGATCTCACCCTGTCCACCCTCGCTCGCATCCAGCACACCCCCCTGGTGTGCACCGTGGCCCAGCCACGCGTGGACGATCCCATCACGGTGGCGGGGCTGCGCTTTCCGAACCGCATCGGCCTCGCCGCCGGGCTCGACAAGAACGGGCGTTGCATTGATGGCCTGGGCGCCCTGGGCTTCGGCTTCATCGAGGTCGGCACCGTCACACCCAAACCCCAACCTGGCAATCCGAAGCCGCGCATGTTCAGGCTGCCGCAGGCTCATGCGCTCATCAATCGCCTCGGCTTCAACAACGACGGGCTCACCGTCTTCATCGACAACGTCCAGCGCGCCCGCTTTCGTGAACGTGGCGGCATCCTGGGGCTGAACATAGGCAAGAACGCGGCCACGCCCATCGAGCGGGCAGTAGACGACTACCTCGCGTGCCTCGAAGGCGTGTATGCGCATGCCGACTATGTGACGATCAACATCTCGTCGCCCAACACCCGCAACCTGCGGGAGCTGCAGTCGGATCGAGCGCTCGATGAACTGCTCGCCGCCGTGCGAGACCATGACGAGTTGCTGGCTCACCGGCACGGCCGGCGCGTGCCCCTTTTCGTGAAGATCGCGCCCGACCTCGACGACGGCCAGATCGAGCTGCTTGCAGCGGCCGTGCGCCGCTACGGCATGACGGGCGTGGTTGCAACCAACACCACCGTCTCGCGCGAGGCCGTGAAGCACCTACCGCACGGCGAGGAAGCCGGCGGCCTGAGCGGCGCCCCAGTGTTCGAGCCCTCCAACCGCGTGATCGCCCGGCTGCGCGCAGCGCTGGGCCCTGAGGTGCCCATCATCGGAGTAGGCGGCGTGATGAGTGGGGCGAATGCCGCAGCGAAGATCGCCGCGGGCGCCGACCTGGTCCAGATCTATACCGGATTCATCTATCGGGGGCCGGCACTCGTGCGCGAAGCCGCACAGGCCATAGCCCGCATGCGGTAAGCAGCCAGCTCCCAAGCCCAAGCCAGAACCGGGCGACGGCACGCCGATTGCACCTCGCAGTGGGCCACGATGAAGAAGTTTCCATTGCCGAGCCCATGGCGCATCGCCTGGCTGCTCCTGGCGTGCATGGCGTCAGTGGCCGCGTGCCGGTCGTTGCCCACGGTGTCCCCCGACCTGGCACCGGCGCCCGCGCGCCCACGCATAGAGGGTGCACAGGGCCCGCTGTCGCCACACCGCGCCCACGCCATCCTTGAAGCGTTGAAGCAGCGCGCGCCCAGTACCGGCATCTTCGACCGTCATTTGGCCCTGGAAGAAGCCCTTGCCGGCCGGCCACTCGTCGCGGGTAACAAGGTCACTCTGCTGCAGGACGGGGACGCCACCTACGAGGACATGTTCGAGGCCATTCGGACTGCGAGCGACCACATCCACCTGGAAACGTACATCTTCGACGGCGACGATCTGGGGCGCCGCTTCGCCAAGGCCTTGATCGCGAAGCGGCGAGAAGGTGTGGGGGTGGCGGTCGTCTATGACTCGGTGGGTGCGCTGGGCACTCCCGAGGACTTCTTCCGTCCGCTGCGCGACGCGGGCGTGCAGTTGCTGGAGTTCAATCCCGTCAATCCGCTCATCGCCAAGACCGGGTGGAATCTCAATGAGCGGGATCATCGCAAGCTGCTGGTTGTGGACGGCCGCGTGGCCTTTCTCGGCGGCATCAACATCAGCGGCGTGTATTCCCGCGGCTCGTCGGGATCGGCCTCGCGTAGCGCCGAGGGGCTGCCGTGGCGGGATACCCATCTGCGCATCGAAGGCCCGGTGGTAGCCGATTTCCAGGACCTGTTCCTGAAAACCTGGACGCAGCAGCAAGGCCCGGCGCTGCTCGCGCACAACCCATTCCCTGAGCTGAAGCCGCGCGGCAAGGAGGTGGTGCGGGCCATCGACGGCACCCCGCAAGAGCCCTACAGCGCGATCTACGCCACGCTGATCTCCGCGATTGACAGCGCGGAGACGGACATCCTAATGACCAACGCCTACTTCGCGCCCGATCCGCAACTTCGTGCCGCACTGAAGGCCGCCGTGCGGCGCGGCGTGAGCGTGCAACTGATCTTGCCCAGCGTGACTGATTCGAGCCTCATTTTCCACGCCGGCCGCTCCTACTACAGCGAGCTCTTGCGCGCGGGCATCCGAATCTTCGAGCGCCGCGACGTATTGCTGCACTCCAAGACCGTGGTGATCGACGGTGTGTGGTCGACCGTGGGCTCGACCAACCTCGATTGGCGCAGCTTCCTGCACAACCACGAGCTGAACGCGGTGGTGCTGGGTGCCGACTTCGGGGCACAGATGCGTACCGCTTTCGAGCGCGATCGCGCGGCGTCGGCGGAGATCACGCTCTCTCAGTGGACGCAGCGCTCGCTGGGCGACCGGCTCAAGCAAGGCCTGGCTCGCCTTTGGGAATACTGGCTGTAACGAACGCCGGCGCGTATCGAAGCCTTTCTCCCAACAAAATGCACGCCTGACCACGAGTGCTGCGGGGAACCGCGCCGCAGGTTCCCGATCGCACGGCACATGCCGCCTACCGCCCTGCCCTGCTCGCGCCGCCTTGCGTGGCGATCCAGCCTCTGCACCGTCATCTTGGCCGTGTTTGCATCAAGCGCCGGGCACGCCGCCACGCCTCAAGCCGATGCGCTGAGTGCCCGCCATGCGGCGCTGGCGCCGGAACTGGCAGACAACCCCTTCCGCCGGCCCTTGCATCTGATTTCCACCGAGAAGGACGATGCCGTGCAAGGCGAGGTGTACGCGGTGGTCGATCACGATTTCGCCGCATTGCGCACCGCGCTGCAATCGCGCCAGCCCTGGTGCGACATCCTCATCTTGCATCCCAACGTGAAGCAGTGCCGGGCAGAGCCCGCCACGCGGCGGGTCGCGGTGAGGGTGGGACGCAAGCTGAGGCAGGAGGCGTCCGACGCCCACCTCATCAACTTCGATCACCGCATCATGGCCGTTGGCGCCGACTACCTGCAGGTCCGCATGGAGGCGCAGGCCGGGCCGCTGGGCACGCGCGACTATCGCCTGCTCCTGGAAGCCACGCCCGTCGGAGCGCGACGCTCGTTCCTGCATCTGTCGTACTCGTACGGATACGGCATCGCTGCCCGCATGGCGATGCTGGCCTACCTGAACACGGCGGGCAGCGGCAAGGTGGGCTTCACCGTGGTCAGTCACCGGCCCGACGGCACACCCATGTTGGCGGGCGACGTTCGAGGGGCTGTGGAGCGCAACACCATGCGCTACTACCTGGCCATCGACACGTACCTCGATTCGCTCGACGCGCCAGGAGACGAGCAAGTGGAGCGGCGCCTGCAGCAATGGTTTGCCGCCACGGAACGCTACCCGCGGCAGCTGCGCGAGATGAACCGGGAGGAGTACCTGTCGGTCAAGCGCCTGGAGATCCAGCGCCAGCAGGTCGACTTGCGCGCGGCCGGCCCGCTAGCCTCGGCGCTTCGGTAGCGAGCTCAGGGCGCTTCCTGCGGCGCGACGACAGTGCCGCTCAATGCAGCGGCACGCCGGTCTTGGACTGCAGTTCTTCGCGGGTCACGCCCGGCGCGAGCTCGACGACCTTCAACCCTTCGGGCATGACATCCATCACCGCCAGGTCGGTGATGATGCGGTTCACCACCCCCACGCCCGTCAACGGCAGCGTACACTTGGGCAGGATCTTCAGGTCGGTGGTGCCGTCCTTCTTGCGCGCCACGTGCTCCATGACCACGATCACGCGCGGCAC
>CBINKC010000134.1:0-12160 GCA_966251135.1 uncultured Burkholderiaceae bacterium | reverse complement strand
TGAAGCAACTCCAGTTGGATATGCGCAAGAAGCGGCAGCAGCCGAAGGACATCCCGCCCTACATCGTGCCTTTGTCGATTCAGGCCATGGAGATCGTCCGGCACCTGCTTGATGAGTTCAAGCCGGCCCAGCGCTACCTGTTCCGGCACGACAGCGACTTGAAGAAGCGCATCAGCGAGAACACGCTCAATGGTGCCCTCAAGCGCATGGGCTATCAGGAACGCCTGACCGGACACGGCATCCGCGGCACGATGTCCACTGCGCTCAACGAGATCGGCTACCCGAAGGTCTGGGTGGATGCACAGCTCTCGCATGTCGATCCCAACAAGGTCAGCGCGACCTACAACCATGCCGAGTACGTGGAGCAGCGTCGCCGCATGATGCAGGACTGGGCCGATCGGCTCGACCTCTTCGAGCAGAACCAGGTCGAGGCGGCCAGCATGCCGCTCACCGTGCATCTGGAAGGCGTGCCCGCGTTCCCGAATGAGCAAACCGCAAGCGCACCCTCCACGCCGGTTGCCGCTTCGCCAATCCTGCTCGTGACGAAGCCGGGTGACGCCATGCCGTTGGTTTCTGCCGCCGCACATCGGCTGCCGGCGGTTCCGCCCCCTCGATCGGCCGCGCCGCTGGTGCCTTCGGACATTCAGCGCGAGAGGATGGAACTGTTCGATGTCTTCGAAGCGCCGCACAACCTTCCCGTCGCGGCGTTTGCCAAGATGGCGGGCAAGTCTCGCAGGTGGATCAGCTACGAGATCAAGGCGGGCAACTTGCTGGCGTTGAACGTGGGCAACCGCGGCCAGCGCGTGCCGGATTGGCATCTCGACCCACTCAAACACGAGCTGATCCAGTCCGTCCTCAAGCTGACCAGGGGTGCGGACCCTTGGCAGCTCTACCATGCACTGCTGCAACCGCGCTCGATGCTGCGGGGGCATTCGGCACTGGAGGGCGTGACGGCCAGCAATCTCGACAAGCTCGTCATGGCAGTGAGCGCAGCCGTGAAGGAAAGCGAATGGACCCCGCTGCGAGTCGGAGTCGCCTAGCAGCAGGAATGCGGGATCGTGGCGAAACCCCGATCCCCGCGCCTCTGTCAGGACACCAAGCGCGCGCGGCGGGCGAATCTGGCCTGGGTGTCCGACAAGGAAGCGTCGCGGCGGAGCAGGTAAGCCATCACGATCGTTGGTGCGCCGGCCAGCGGCCGCACGGCGATGCCTCGGCGTAAGTAGCTCGCCAGTCTCGCGGCAGGTGCAACGGCGATCCCGTACCCGGCGGCAACCAGCGTCATCGCCACATCGAATGTCTCCACCGTTTGCTCTCGCTCTTGCAGCGCGTTTTCGAACACACGCTGCACGGTCATGCGCCATGGTTCATCGGCCGTGGACTGCGAGCAGATCAAGGGCTGCTTGAGCACTTCACCGCACGGCACTTCACGGTAGGCCAGCAGGTGGGAGCGCTTGGCCACGGCGACCGCCAGCGTGTCATGCCACAGCGGTTCGCATACCCAGCCAGGCCACTGCCGGGCAACCGCAGACAAGGCGAAGTCGAAGCCGTCGTCCGGCAGCTCCGCGCCTCGACCGGGATCTGTCCAGCCGGCCAGGACGGCATGAGTCTCCGGCTCTTCGGCACGCTGCAGGGCGAGCACGTCGGCGAGCTGGGGAGGCACCCATTCGCCGAGGACGGCCATGCGAATTTCGGCGGTGATGTCACTCGATTCCACGTCCAGCTCCCCCAGGCGGTGAACTCGTGGCAACTGATCTCGAAGCCGTTGGATGAGTTAAGTTTAACGTGGTTTAAATCGTGACCGTGTTCGACGCTCTTGGCAATGCCAAAGCGTTCGATCCAAAGGGGCCGCCCCACCGGCACCACTACCTACGAAGCGGAACCAGCCATCGCGTTTGGGGCTGCCGTGCGGGAAGAAAGAACCAACCAGGGCATCGCTCAGGAAACGCTGGCCCACATGGCCGGCATCGAACGGTCGCACATGGGCAAGATCGAGCGCGGCGAGCATGTCCCCACGCTCCCTCTCATCCTCAAGATTGCCCGTGCGCTGAAATGCAGTTCCGCCCACTTGATGACTCTGACCGAAGCCAAGCTGGCAGAGTCGGCCCCATCCGCGGATTGAAGCCGGCCCGCACAGCGGCCGCACGCCTACCCCTGATCGTCGTTGTCCTTGCCCCCAAGGGCTGAATCTTCGCGCTTTGCGGCCTCGTTGAGGAGCCGCAGGTATGGGTTGTCTGGCGGCGTCTCCTGGAACAGCGCATCCGGGCTGGCGAGCAGGTAGCCGTGCAGCCGGCGCGACTTGCGCGGCCCCGTGACTTCGCAGGTCCAGATGTTCAGCCCGCTCGGCTGCTTGCGGTGCTGTCCCAGCTTCTCGAAGCGTTTCTGCACCCACTGCCACCCCTCCAGCTTCTCCTGCTTGGCCAGCGCGGCGACTTGAAGGTACTCCTGCGCGTAGCGCTGGAACACGCCGGGGCTGACGAGATAGGTCGTACCGGCGACGGTATGCACCAGGGCCTTGGCGTCGTTGATGATGAGCTTGCGCGTCTGGACGCTCTGACGCAGCCAGGCCATGAAGTGCGCCCCGGAGGGCTCCGCGCGATCCTGGGAAGGCGCGAGGCTCATCTGCGGCGGGGGCACGGTCGAAGGGGCCGGCTCGGGCTCGGCAACAGGGGAACTCGGGATCTCCGGTGCCGTGGGTGGAGCGGCGTCGCCCAGCAGGTCGAGCAGCGCGGCCACGCCGGTGTCCATGGCTGCGGATGCGATCGGCGCCGTGCTCGCGGATGCAGCTTCGATGCCTTCGGCGCGCGGCCCATCGGCCACCGTTGTCGCCTGCGGCGTCGGCTCCGCCTGTTCCTCTTCGACCTGCACACGGCCTGCGAACGGCGCCGGCCGGTCGGCGGCATCCCAGATCATCGCCGGCGAGAGTTTCAGGAAGGTGAAGGCGTGCGACCAGCCGGCGTCGCTGGTGACAGTAGCCTTCCAGATCGCCTTGCCATCCGGCGTTGGTTGCACGATGCCGTGATCCTGCAGCACGTTGAACACCGCCGTATTGCTCGCCGGAATGCCGTCGATGCCTTGCGATAGCAGATGTGCGCGCAGCTTGTCGGAGACGGTCTTGCTCACCAGCCACAAGGCGTCCTGGGTCAGCCAACCGTCCGCCGGGCCGGCCTGGTTCAGCTTGAACGCTTCCTTGAGCAGGTAGCGCAAGCCGTCGAGCAATTTGCGTTGCAGCGCATGCTTGGGCGCCGCCAGCGCCTTGCTGGGATCGCCGCCGAGTTCCTGGGCGACCGATGCCTGGTCGGCCTGCACGACCAGCTCGCCGAGCGTGCCGGCGTGCTCGTACTGGCCGGCCAGCACGTACAGCAGCGCGGCCCAGAGGTCGGGATAGCCGCTGAGCCAGTCGAAGATGTCCCGATCGAGAAGGCGCGCGTAGAGCAGCCCGGTGGCGGCGCTGTGCAGGCGGTACTCGCGCTCCTTTCGGTAACGGAAGCGGTAGGGCTTTCGCAGCGGGCCGTGCCAGGGATGCCAGACGCTGCCGTCGGCATGCTCGACGTGCAGATCGACCGCAATCTTGCCGATGTCGTGCAGCAGGGCCGCGTAGGCCGTGC
Organism: uncultured Burkholderiaceae bacterium; assembly: GCA_966251135.1. Lineage (GTDB taxonomy): Bacteria > Pseudomonadota > Gammaproteobacteria > Burkholderiales > Burkholderiaceae_C > Albitalea. Next base: position 8,555 of record CBINKC010000134.1, on the reverse strand, counting down.
CTGCGGTCCAGGCTTCGGCCTGGGCCGCCTGCGCCTCTGGCGTGACGCCCGCAGGCAGCAGGTATGACTGCCGCAGCTTCAGCGCATAGGCGACGATCTCCAGGCCGTGGTCCAGCATGCCGCCCGGATAGGCGTGGTGGTGGTTCTCGGAGGCCGGGAACTGCTGGACCAGCTCGGCGTAGCGCTCCAGTGGGGCGAGGTAGAGCGTGGCGAACTGCCGGCGCGAGAGCGATGTGCGCTGCCAGATGTGTTCCAGCAGTTTCTGCCGACGCGGCGTGGTCAGCAGCGATGCGGCCGACTCCGGCCGCATCGCCCCTTTCGGAGTTTCGATGGCGGATGTGGGCGGTGTGCCGGCGGCGGGTGGCACCCTTTTGCGCTGGAACAGCGAGAGCATGGCGAACCCCGGATGACGGGCTGCTCAGGGGCGCCTTTTGGCCTTTTCAGGATAGGGCCTTTCCCCTTGGCCCCATTCCCTTGCCCCTTCCCAGCCCTTTGGCCTTTGTCGGAAGCCTTTGGGTATAGGGCACCAGGAGCAGTCGAGCCACAGCCAATGCGGGACTGGCCCAAGTCGGATTGTGGCGGGAAGACGGTCTGTGCCGAACCTACGGGGCCAACGAATAGTGAGTTACGCAGACCAGCGATGGCTCCACTCCGGGCCGATAGCCATCAAATCGACACACGCAGACGTTTGGCTCGCTCTTTAAAGGCGCGCTCCCCGCCTTCGAGAATGTCGCAGACATGCTGTCGTATGCGGGGATTCTCAAGGCTGCCACAGTCGTAGGTGATGACTGGCAATTGGCCGGGGCGATGTGGTCCGCACTGCGCGACGATGACTTGGTCCGCGTCCGTGTTTACCACCAGATTCGCGTTGTGCGTCACGATGATGATCTGGCGCCGCTTTTTGGCATCACGGAAACGGTACACCAGCTCTTGAAAGATTGACTGCGGGTCCAGGTTCTCTTCGGGCTGGTCGATGATCAAGGGCCGGTCATCCTCCGCGTCGATGGCCAGGTAAAGCAACAGCAGCACGATGCCGCGCGTGCCCGGTGACAGTTGTTCGATGTCCACCCCGTCATATTGAAGGCCGTAGCTGACAGTGATGTGATCAGTGCTGTACAGCCAGTCCGATATGCTGCGCGCCCATCCGCGAAATTCAACGTTCTCGGGCATGTGGGTCCGCAGTGCCCCCTCCTTGGCCTTGACGAAGTCAAACAGGGCCGCGGCAGCCTGGGCTGCATCACCTGCGCCCCATGCCGGCAGCAGCCCCGCGTGTGCGGAGCACAGCAGCTCGCCGCGCCCCTTGAAGGGGCCGCTGGTGCGTAGGTCTAGAAGGCTTTCGCCCATTTCGGCCCACTTCCTGACATCGACATTGCGGCGCACCGAGAACGACAGCTTTGACAGGGAGCCCGCGGCTGCGTCGATGCGTGCTTTTATCGGGGCGTACAAGTCCGCCAGCGCCTTCTCCTCTTCGACGATGGCCTCGAAGATGGCGGCATAGGCGGCGCGGCGGGAGTCGACGAGTGCCCGGATGCGCTCGTCGGCTCCCTGGATGCGCTCGATCTGTTGAACTACCTTGGCCAAGGCAGTTTCCGCCTTCGTGATCTTGTCGGAGAGCGTGGTGAAGCGCTTTGCGTTCTGCTGGTCGACCCCCACCAGCGCACGCAGCCGTGCGAGTTCCCGCTCCAGCAAGGAGAGAGTTTGGTCGGCGAGGTTCGCGCCCGCGGGGATCAGAGAGATGGTTGGGTCGGCGTTTGCTTGCACAGGTGGATCGGACTTCGAGGGGCCTTGAAGCGAGGCGACCGCTTGACCGGCTTGCTTGATCCGTTCCGCGAGCAATGTATCAACCGCACCGATGTAGTCCACCTTGAAGGCATCCCAATCGGTGGCGCTCAGGCCAGCCGGTTCGCGTGCCTCCTGCAGCTCCGCCAGCAGGGCTGGAGCCTGCCGTGTACGAAAGTCATCCACGTCGTTCTGCAGGTGCAGGAGCGTCTGCTGTCTGCGCTTGGCTTGATCGACGAGCTGACGCTTGGCATCGACGGCGATGGAGATCTGCTCATGGCGCTTGGCGCGCTCCTCGTTGCCCTTGGCAACGAGGGACTTGCGATCGGACTTGTCCTTCTCGATCGCGCGCTTTCTCTCATCGCGGTCCTTCTCAAGCGCCTTGAGCCCATCCTTCTTGACGCGCTCTTCGGTGAGATCTGCCGAGGCCTTGGTCAGCGCTTGCTGCTGACGCACCCGTTTCAGGCGTGAGCCCTCCAGGTATGCATCCAGCAACTCCTTGAAGGAGTCCGCGCCCTGCCGCTCGCCAAGCGGGTGCGCATTGAAGATAACGCGCTCGATTTCGGCGACCAGGGCATCGTCAAGGCCCTCCGCTGAGCAGAGCTGATCGACGAACTGCTGCGACAGGTATTGGACGTAGGGACTGGCTAGGAACTCTTCCATATCGGTCTGGGTGAGTTCGTTGCCGGTCTTCTCTCCGGAAGCCCATTGAAGTTCGGCTTGGCTGTCGCCGAGGTGCTGCTTTGCGCGAAGGATGAAGGACCGCTCGTTGAGATGTGGGGAGAGTGCCAGGCCGCCCGCCGCTATGAGATCAACCAGCGCTGTCTTGCCAGAACCCCGAGCTCCGATCACCGCCACCAACCCCGAATTCAGCTCCACGCCGCCGTTTGTAATCCAAGGAGCGTTCGTGACGTTCACCGAATTGATCGTGTGACTGTCCAGAGCACCTCTCGGCGGTTCCGCACCGATGAAGACACGCTCTTCGGGTTCGATGCAGGCTTGACGCAGTGAGTCAAACGCTAGGTCGCCCTTGATCCAGCACAGGCGCTCTCCGTCAGGCTGGCCGGCTTTCGCGGCGGAGTGTGCATCCGAACCGTGTAGGCAAGGCTTGCATCCGTTGTACTGGCTTTCAAGCTCCTCGACCGATGCGGCCTCCTTGCCCAGCCAGAATCGGATCTGCTTGGGGTTGGCACTGAACACGATGTGCGCCAGCCCTTCGACGTTCTTTCGTTGAGCGGCGAACGAGGCCGTGGCGTCTCGCAGCCCCGAGGTGCCATCTTTCTCGCCGCCGGCGACAGCGATGAGCGTGTTCTTCTTGACCCATTCGTTTTTCGACAAAGCCTGCCTGAGCTGATCGAAATTCACCTTGAACTGGTTGGCACCTTCAGATCGGGCCGCATCGTCATCGGTCAATCCCGGTTTGTGGGCGCGGCCCAGACGGATGAGGTCGTCGCGCTGGCATCGGTAGGATTCGCCAAGGTAAGGAAACTCGAACTCAAGCAGGAAGCGCTTGATGCGCTCGACGTGATCGGCGTCGTGCGGCGAAAAGAGCAGATGAATGTTGATGGCCGAAGCCTTCGCGGTTTCGATGCCCAGACGCAGTTCGACGTTGGGGAAGATCAACCCCACGTTTCGCAACCGGCCTTCCCGCTGTGCGTTCACGACCTCCTCGTAGCGCTCGATCCCGAAGTAGTCAGTGATGCCGAGCGCCCGTATAGGCGGGCTCGAAGTCTCGATGGCGCCCAAGAATGATTCCCACGGGTCCGGCCCGATGTACTGATCGTTCAAGGCCGTGCCGGGTGTATGGATGTGCGGGTCCCAGCGATGCCACAGCGAACCTCGCTTGCTTTGCACGTCGAACGGGTTGTCCATGGCGTCCCCTATGGCTTTCGGAAGCAGGCCGGATGCTCTTTCCCTGCATCAGAAGTTGTTGCATGCCTAAAATATAAGGCATTACACGGTCTATAGCCTAGTTTGGGTGGCAGTTGATGAACACCCGCGCTTGCGGCCCATGGCAGCATAGCCTAGTATTGTGGGCATTGAAACGGAAGATGCCTAGTTCGATGAGCAAGTTCGAGATCCCGATGCAAGTCGCCGAGCAGGTGACGCAGGTCGGTCAGCGCGTTCGGATCGCACGCATCCGGCGCGGCTGGTCCGTGGCTGATCTGGCGAGCAAGGCCGGCATCAACCGCAACACGCTGACCGCGCTAGAGCTGGGCAAGCCGGGCACCGCGGTTGGGGTGTGCTTCACCGTCCTTTGGGCCCTGGGGCTGGATCGGACGCTGAACGGCGTGGCCGATCCCGACGCCGATCTGCACGGCAAGGCGCTTGAAGCTGCACGGCGTCCAACACGTGCCGGCAAGCCACGCAAGGCCAGCGACGACTATGACTTCTGAACGCGAAGCTTACGTTTACATCCAACTCCCTGGTACGTTGGAGACGGTTCCGGCGGCGTTGCTGCGTGTGCAAACCTTGCCAGATGGAACCCAGGTCGGGCGCTTCCGCTATGGCGATCGTTATCTCGCGAGACCTGATGCGGTGGCGTTCGATCCGTTCCGGCTGCCATTGGCCAAGCAAGTCTTCGAGTTCACGCAGCTCAAGGGCATCCCTGGCGCGGTTCGAGATGCCGCCCCGGATGCATGGGGCCGTCGTGTCATCGAGCACAAACTGGAGCGAGACCCAGCCGACCTTCAAGAGATCGACTACCTCCTTCACGGCCCCCAGGACGGGGCCGGATATCTGAGCTTTGGCTTGAAGGCCGAACCACCCGCACCCAGGCGCACCTACAACCGAACGCATCAACTGGACGAATTGATTGCCGCTTCGCAGGCGATCGAAGAAGGCAAGCGCGTGGCCGCGCATTTGCTCGAACAACTCGATCCCGGAACCAGCATGGGCGGCGCGCGGCCCAAGGCGACGATCGAAGACGACCATTGCTTGTGGCTCGGAAAGTTTCCTGCCAAGGATGACCGCTTCAATCTACAGCGGGTGGAGTTTGCGACGCTTGACCTGGCCAGTCGGTGTGGTCTGAACGTCACCCAGGCGCGGCTGCAACCCGTTGGCAGCAGTGATGTACTGATGTTGAGGCGTTTTGACCGGGAGCATGCCGAAGGTGGCTACCTGCGTTTTGGCCTGGTCAGTGGCCTGACCGTGCTCGACTGTGGTGACAGCCATCTGGACAGGGATCGTTGGTCCTACCCCCTGCTAGCAGAAAATTTGCGGCGCTGGTCCGACAAGCCCGAAGCGGATTGCGCCGAGCTGTTCCGCAGGATGGTCTTCAACGCGGCCGTGACCAACAATGACGATCATCCGCGCAACCATGCCTTGCTGCGTCGGCAGAAAGGTTGGCGTCTTTCTCCTGCTTACGACTTGGTGCCCGCACCCGTGGTCAGCCTCGAACGACGTGATCTCGCGTTGACCGTGGGCAGCTACGGCCGTACTGGCAGCATCTATAACCTCTTGTCCCAGGCCTCACGGTTTGGCCTGTCTGTAGAGGACGCTCGCCAGGAGATTGATCGAATCGTTGTGGTTGTTCGGCAGTGGCGAGACAGTTTCTTTGCCTGCGGTGTGTCCACAGAGGATATTGAATACATTGCGCCGGCCATCTTGCCGGAGTGCTTTTTCTTTGAAAGGCGGCCGGATACCTGAGACTGCCGAACACATCTTCTTTGGCGCTGCCTTGGGCCATGGCGTCTAACTGCCGATCCTCGCGTGCATGGCCATGATTAGATGTTGATTGGAAATTCACGCATTGTTTGAAAAAACATGCAGGATTCAATCAAGGACGCTTTGGAGCAGATGTCGAGCGAGAACCGATAGGACCATGAGGTAGCCACCATGAAACCCGCTACACATACCACTTTCGCGGAGCGCACAGGCCGGATGCTGGCCCGGCTGTGGAGCGGCTTTGTGCGCCTGGATCGGAAGGCGTGCGGGTGGCTGGTGGCGCAAGGTTTGCCGGCGGGGTTGGCCAGGACCATTCTGTGGGTCGTGAAGCTCGCCGTGCTCGGTGTGCTGCTCTATTCCGCGTTCTGGCTGGGCTTGCTGCTGGTCTTTGCGGCGATCGCTGCCTGGGTGGTACGCAACGCTGATGCCGACGAAAGCAGTGACGATGACGAGCCTCAGTGGCGAAACGGCTTGGACGGATACGGTCTCTACCGGGGAGAGGTACGCATCGACGGCGGCAGCGCGGACGACGAGTAGCGAATCGCCACTCTCGGCGCTACTTTGCCTTCGCTGCTTTGATTGCAAGGTCAGCGCCTTTGCCTCCCGCAGACTTGGCGCCATCGGTGGCTGCTGAGAGCATCTGCGAAATGTTGCCTACGCGGACACCAACCCAGGCGAGCGCAGCTACCCAAAAAGCCGGCAGCACGATGAACATCATCGCCATGACGAAGTTGAGCAGCATGTCGCCAAAGGCGTTGTTCAAGCCGATCAGCGGATCGAAGTTCGTGTGCGGCCTGTCCGCGCCAAACCCCCAACCGTAGAGCGCATCCAGGATCGTGCTGTCGATCCAGCGTGCGAGCTGGAACCAGAAGTCCACGAAGAACAGCGCGAACTGGACGCAGCTCACCGTCACCACCGTCTTCAGGTCGTAGGTGCCGATCAGCAGCACCAGTGGGATGCAGATGACGAGCGCCATCTTGAGCATGGTCAGCACCATCGGCAGCGCCTGGCGCACCACGTCCATCGCCGGAAAAAAGCCCAGCGAGCCGACGGTCAGCCCCAGGTCGCTCGCGCCGCGCGTGACGACGTTCGGCAGCGTCTTGTCGATCTGGCCGCCGTAGTCGGTGTAGACGGCGCCCTGGTTCATCTTCTGCTGCCGCGGTGAGACCACGGCGCGGATCACCGAGTCATTGACCTCGCTCTGCGACAGGAAACCCGCCCAGCGCCCGATGCGGGTCAGCAGGTCCGGGTCGACCTGTGCCAGCAGCCGGCTGCGCAGTCCCTGGCCGCCATCGGCCCACCACTGCCGGCAGGACGGATAGCCGCCGCCGCTGTCCACCTGTGCCAGCCCCGCATCGCGGGTCGCGTCGTAGGGCCAGGCCGTGCGTGGGGTCTTGGCGCGATAGGTGTCATAGAAGCCGGGCGTGTCGAGGAAGTAACTCGACCCGATCCAGGTGACGTCGTTCATCTGCTCGTCGGAGAGCGTCGGCCGGTTCATGAACAGCTTGGCGCGCGACGGCCCGTAGCAGTCGTGCGTGAAGTCGGCGACCTCCTGTGCCAGCACCGGATCGTCGATGCGCGTGGCATCCACCTCCATGCGAATCTGACGCAGGTCCGTGCCGCAGGGAATCGCCGCCACCGCGGAGCCCGTCACGGCTTTCGACAGCGCGTGCATGAAGAACCACCACACCGGCACCAGCGCGCTCTGGTCGTTGAGCGCCGTGTAGACGTTGGACCAGCCCGTGTCGTTGGGCAGCGGGACACTGACCTGGCATTGCGCGGAGCGCGTGGTGTCGAACCTGATCGTGGCGAGATCCACCGGGATGAACGGGATGCCGGCGAACATGATGACCACGATCGCCACCCACACCCGGTTCTCGATGCGCATCGACGACAGCACGCCCTTGTTGCCTTCGTCCGCACCTTCGCTGCGGGCCTTGAGCCATTCCTGGATCACGATGGCCACGAACGGCAGCGCGAACACGCCGCTGGCCACGAGGATGCTCCAGATGCCGTTGTTGACCACCCAAGCCACCAGGGTCAGGTAATACTCCAGGTAATCCGTGGTGTAGAGCGTCATGCCTGCCTCCCGGTCTCAGCCGTGCCGCAGCAGTTGGCTGGCTTCCAGCGCGACCACGGCGATCACGGCCGCGATCTCCGTGCGCAGCAGGCGCTGATGCGTCTCGCGGGACGGCTCCCGCCGCAACAGGCGCCGACGCATCCACCACCAGCCGTAAGCCGTCGCTCCGTAGAGGCACAGCCGCCACACGAAGAAATGGCCGGCATGCGCCTGCAGCCAGTGCTGCCAGCCCTCGACGCCGCCGACCACGTGGATGCCGGCGATGTTCACCGCCACCGCGGCGGCCACCACCAGCAAGGTCCACAGCAGCGCCACGCCGACACGGCGGTTGAACAGCCATGGCAGCCGCAGCCAGGCCAGGCGGCTCATGGCGTACCGCTCCGCGGCTTCTGGACTTCCCGCAGACGGTCGCGCGTGGTGTCGCCCTCGAAGACGCCGCGCGAGCCGGCAGCGCGGGTGCTGTGGCGCTGGATGATCGCCATCGCCGAGTTGCCGGCCAGCGTGCGGCGCAGCTCCAGCTCGGTCTTGAGGTTGTTGATCTCCTGCTCCAGCGCGCTGTTCTCCTGGTCGACCGCCTGCACGGCCAGCTCGTTGGCGGCGACGTTCGGCTCCTTCTTGCCGGTCAGCAACGTGCGTTGCAGCAGCAGGGCCTTCTCCAGCACGCTGGACAGCGCCGCCTCGGACGCGAGGCGCCGGCCCAGCACGTCCTGGTCGGGTTCGTCACGCAGGGCCTCGATCACGCCGCGGGTGATCGGCAGCGAGCTGCTGCCGGCCGCGTCGAGATTGGCCAGCGTCGTCGGCCGGGCGCCCGTCACCAGTTCCTGCAGCGCCTGCAGCTTGGTCTCGTACTCTTCCTGGATCATTGGCGTCAGCCCGACGCCAGGCGTGGTCTGGGTCTTCGTGCAGTTTTCGCAGGTGCGCTGCTCGCGTTCGCCCAACACGCGGGTCGCCCAGTCCGCGGCCGCCTGGGGCGAGGACCAGGTTTGGCAGGTCAGGCGGTTGCCGCAGGCGCTGCGCGCGATCGACGAGG
>CBINKC010000133.1:0-12314 GCA_966251135.1 uncultured Burkholderiaceae bacterium | reverse complement strand
CGCCGACGCAGCGTCCCAGCAAGCCTTCTTCCAGAGACAGCAAGGTCTGCGCACTGCCGGGCTGGCCGTGGCGTGCACAGCGGCCGATGAGCTGGCGGTCGATGCGGGCCGAGCCATTGCACTGGCACGACACGACGTGCAGGCCGCCGAGCGCCGCCGCCTCGTCGCTGACCGCAATGTCGGTGCCCCGGCCCGCCATGTTGGTAGACACGGTGATCGCCCCGCGCTGCCCGGCGACCGCCACCCGCGCGGCCTCATGCTCGTCGTGGCGGGCATTGAGCACCACATGCGCGAGGCCCTGCTGCGCCAGCATGGCGGCCAGCCGCTCCGACTGCATCACCGACTCGGTGCCCACGAGCACGGGCTGGCCTCGGGCGTGGCGGGCAGCCACGTCTTCGAGCACGGCCGTCCACCGCGCCTGGGCGCTAATGAACACCCGCGGGGGCAGTGGCACCAGGCGGCTGGCCTGCGCCGCAGCCACGCGCACGACACGCAGGCCGTAGCAGCGCCGCAGCTCGACGCGGGCCTCGAACAGCGTGCCGCTCATGCCCCCCACGTGCAGGTAGCGGCCGAAGAGCCGCTGGAAGGTGGTCTGCCGCAGCGTCTCGGTACCAGCGGACAGGTCGCAGCCTTCCTTGATCTCGACGAGCTGCTGCAGCCCCAGCGACAAGACGCGGCCCTGCGCGATGCGCCCGGTGTTGGCGTCGATCAGGCGCACGCGGCCGGCGTGCACGATGTAGTGGGTGTCCCGCTGCAGCACGTGCAGGGCGTGCAGCGCCAGCTCCACGAGTTCGTCCCGATAGCGCGCGAGCCGCCACAGCCCGTCACTGCCGGCCAGGGCGCACTGGGCGGCCTTCTCGCGGCCGGCGGGGGTCAGCCTCCGGGGCTCGCCCCGCGGGCCGGGCAGGAAGTCCTCGCCTTCGCGCATCTGCGCTGCCAGGCGCAGCGCCGCCCGGTGCGGCGCGTGCCGGTCGGCCCCGGCCATCGGCGCGCTGAGCACCAGCGGCGTGAGCGCCTCGTCGAGCAGCACGCTGTCGGCTTCGTCGATGAGGGCCATGCACAGGCCCGGCAGCAGGCGCCGCGCATGGGCCCCACCGGGTGCAGGCAGGCCGTCGCGCAGATAGTCGAAAGCCAGTTCGCGTGCGGGCACATACACCACGTCGCTGGCGTAGGCACGCTCGCGCCCGGGGCGGTCGGTCGTGGCCTCCACCGCCGCCACGCGCAGGCCCAGCGCCTCGTACACCGGGCGCAGCTCGTCGGCATCGCGCCGCGCGAGGTAATCGTTCGTGGTGATGGCATGCACGGGCACACCGGCGAGTGCGGCCGTGGCGGCGGCGAGCGCGAGGGCGAGCGTCTTGCCTTCGCCGGTGGGAAGTTCGGCCAGCTCCCCGCGGATGGCCACCAACGCGGCCACGATCTGCGGATCGCGCAGCGTGCGCCCGGTCTTGTGCCGGATGACGGCCAGAACCAGTCCCATGCACTGCTGCATGGCCGCCGAGCACAGGCCGAGCGCCGACATGCGGGATCGCACCTCGTGCAGCCGGGCGCGGAAGTCGCCGCTGTCATGTGCCGGTGCGTGGTCGAGCGCGGCACGCACCTGCCGCAGCTGCCAAGCGAGCTGCCGCCGCCGGGTCGCCGCCACGGGGGGCAAGCACTCGAACCCGCACACCGCGGCCGCCCAGAGGGGATGCACACCGGCAGCCGCCTCCTTCTCGGGATAGCAGCCGAGCACCAGGCCCGGGACCGGGAGTACGCGCGAGGAGGTGGGCGGCATGTACATCGATCAGAAAGGATCTTGCGCGGGCGGCACCGGATCGCCGCCACCGAGCCGGCTGACGAAGACCTGCCTGACACGGCGCATGAACTGCTGCGCCGCCGGCATCGGCCGGTACTCGATGCGCACCCAGGCCCGGGCGCCCGCCCACGTCAAGGGGACATCGGGCACTTCGAGGTCGACCACGTAGTTCGGCGCCAGCGATTTCGAGCCGACGGCATCGAGGGGATGCACGGCGAACGGCCCGCCGGCTCGCTCGCCGAGCGCCGGGCTGGGCAGCTCGAGCGACGGAGCCGGTGTCTGCGCCTTCATCACAGCCGCGTGAGAGCGGGTCCGGTCTTGCGCGAAACGCACCTCGATGCGGCGGGGGGCCTGTGAGAGCAGGTCGGCGTCGTCCTGCGGGATCAGCGCGCGCACGGCCGCTGGGCGGCGCGGCAACACCTTGCCGAGCGTGCTGCCCCGAGCGACAAACCGCCCGGCGAGATCCTCCCCGCCGGACCAAGCCAGCACGCCGTCATAAGGGCTGCGCACCACGAGCGCCTCCAGCAGCCGTTCGACCTCGCCCAGTTCGGCCATGAGCGTGCCGATCTCCTTGCCGATGGCGGCGGCCGTACCGGGCTGCACGAGCAGCAGCGCCGAGTGGGCAAGCCGGCGGCCGTGCAGCCGCGCCTGCAGCTGGTCGCGCCGGGCATGCAGCTCGGGGCTGCTCAGCTCCAGCAGCGGCTGCCCCACTGTCACGGCCTGGCCGTCGTGCGCCAGCACGCGCTCGATCGTGCCCTCGGCGGCATTGCGGACATGGGCGTCCTCGGGAATCCAGACCACGCCCTCGGTGCGCGCCACCACCGGCACCGGCCACGCAAACAGCGCATAGCTGCCCCCGGCGAGCAGGCACGCGACGGCCAGCACAGCGCGCAGGCGCACGGCCCGAAGGCGCGGGCCGAACGCCGCGTGGTGGATGACGCGCGCCAGCGGCAGGACCAGCATCTGCACGGCCGCGAAAATCGCGAAGGCGGCACCGGCGAGCAAGTACTTGGTGCCGATCCAGGCGATGACGCCGGCAAAGAACACGACGCGGTACAGCGCCGAGGCGATCCCGTAGCCGACCAGCCACGGCCGCTCGCCGGGCCGCACCTGTGGCTCGCGCAGGCGCTTGTTGCCCAGGAGGTAGCGCTCGCCCGCATAGCGCAGCCATGTGCTGCTGCGTGGCGCCAGGTTGGGCAGCTCCAGCGCATCGGCGAGCAGGTGGTAGCCGTCGTAGCGCATGAGCGGGTTGCCGTTGACCAGCACGGTAGACAGCCCCGCAATGCTCATGGCGGCGAAAGCCGCCTCGCGCACGGTGCCATCCTGCGTGGCCAGCCACACGAGCAGCGCCGCGAAGGCGATGGTGGTCTCCACCAAGATGCCTGCGGCGCTCACGAGCATGCGGCGGTGCTTCTCCGGAAACACCGATGCGGCCGAGGCATCGACATACGGCACGGGCACGACGAGGAACAGCGCGACCCCCATCTCGCGCACCTCGCCACCCCACCGCCGCACGGCCAGGCCATGCGCGACTTCATGGCACAGCTTGATGAGCGGGTACAGCAGCCAGCCCCACATCAGGTTCGAGCGCCCCAGCAGGTGCAGCTCGGCGTAGTCTTGCAGCGCCCCCCAGTGCAGCCCGGCGAGGACGACGGCGGCCAGCATCATCAGCGCCCACACGGCCAGGCTCGCCCGCCGGAAGAGGATGGGCGACAGCCAGGCCAGCCGCGCCAGGACGGGCGTGGGGTCGAGCACCGGGATCTTCAGCGACAGCAGGCCCAGGCCCGAACCGCGACGGCGCCGGCCCGCGTGGCGCGGCGTGCCGAGGTACGGCGTGTTCTCGCTGATCAGCATGCCCGCCTCCGCCAGGGAGGAGACGATGTGCAGCACCTCGTGCTGGCTGAGCGTGTCTTCGCCCAGCCGCCACACCAGCGCGTCCCAGATCTGCTGAAGCGTCAGCCGGCCGTCGAGCCGGCCCACCAGTTCGTGCCCCAGCGCATTGACGCGCAGCTGCCGGCCGCTCACGCGGTCGGCGATGACATACCAGCGCTCGTGACGCACCTGCTGCGCGGTGATGGTCACGCTGCCGGTCAGCCGCGGATGCAGCGACGCCACGCGCGGCCAGTGAGGGCTGAGGAGCGGCTCGCCCATCACCCCAGGTGTTTCCACACGACGAAGCGCAACCACGTGGCCACGCGCTCGCCGACGAGCATGGCGAGCGGCCGGTCGGCGAGGGCGAATTTGGCAAAGCCTTGCAGGCCCGGGCGCAGGCCCGCGGCGCCGGACAGCAGCTGGGCATGCCCTTCGAACACGTTGCGCCCATCGACCACGCTGGCCAGCGGCGTGAGGCGTTCGAGCCGGATCGCCAGCGTCTCGTCAGGTCTTGCCGACAAGGACAGGCGACCGTCCATGCCCTGGCGCACCCGCGCCACGTCCTCGTCGTCGACATCGAGCACGATGCGATACGCCGACGACGGAGCGATGACGAACAGGGTGTCGCCGCGCTTCGTCGGCGCACCCGTCTGCTGGTACAGGTCGCCGCGGATGACCACGCCGTCGAAGGGTGCGGTCACGCGGGCGCGCTCCAGCTGCTGCTCCACGAGTCGCAGCTGCGCGGCCGCCTCGGCCGCGCGGGCCTGGGCGACAACGAGGCTGCCGCGGTCCTCGCGTGCGAAGGCGTCACCCGTCTCGGCGTTGTAGCGTGCCACCTCGGCCATCAGGCGCTGCTGCTCGTTGTGCAGGTCGGTGGTCGCCAGCGTGGCCAGCACCTGGCCCTGCTTGACGGTGTCGCCCGGCCGCACGGCCACGTTCTCGATGAAGCCATCGAAGGGCGCCGACAGGCTTTGCTGCATCACGCCTTCGAGCCGCGCCGTGGCGGTCACGTACTCCGGCAACGGCACCGCGAAGATGCCCGCCACGGCCAGCACGAGGACGGCCACCGCCGCCTTCAGCCGCGCCTCGCCCGGCGAGCGCAGCCGCGTGCCCAGGGTTCGCAGGTCGCGGCGCATGCGCGCAAGCGTGGAATCTTCAGCCAGTGCCTTGAGGCGCAGCAGCGGGCCCAGCGCCCGGGCGAGCGCGGTGAGCTGCGCACGCTCGATGTCGGTAAAAGGAGCCGCGGCATCGCGCACCAGCGTGGCGGCACCGCACACGCCTTGCGCATGGGGCATGGGCACGGTGCACAAGGCTGCGCCCAGCCCCTCGCGCGCCAGCTCGGCATGCTTGAGCACGATGTAGGGCCGATCGCCCGCGGCGGCGGGAAAGCGCAGCAGCACCTGCTGCTGGATGGCCTCGTCCATCGCTTCGCGCATGGTTCGCGTGGTGCCGAGCGCGGCATCGGGCTGGGCGCCGCCGGACCAGCCGATGATCTTCAGCGCACCGGGCTGCAGGAGGCCGACGGCGACATGGGCGCAGCTGAACCGCGCCATGAGGCCGTTGGCCAGCGACGACGCCGCCGCCTCCAGCGAGCGCTCGGCGACGAAGCGCTGCACGTGCTCGAGCACCGGCGCATCGCCTGCGGCATCACCTGCAGCCTGCTGCTCTACCTGCGCGGGAATGGACGCAACTGTGTTCGAGATCATTGTTTGAGAACGTTTTCACACGCGCCCGCGACCATGGAAAGGCGGGCGAAAGCGCGTCTCCCAGAGACGCAACTGTGGCCCCGGTAACCTGGTGTGTCAGTTGAAAAACACCGGTATTGCGGACTTTCCGCTCGGTGTATGTACTAACCCCGTTTTGCCAATCCCACCCGGCACCGCCCCTCGACCGCCCCGCCGGCGGCCCTACTTCACCGGGATGACCGTGCCGCGATCCACGGGTACCGCGGTGACCGAGTTTTGCGGCGAGCCCTCGATCAGCCGGTCGGCATAGGTCAGGTACACCAGCGTGTTGCGCTTCGTGTCGACCATGCGCACGATGCGCAGCCGCTTGAAGACCAAACTAATGCGCTCGTTGAAGACTTCTTCCTGCGCCGGCAGTGGCTTGGGCACCGAGACCGGCCCCACCTGCCTGCATGCGATGGAGGCTTCGGAGCGGTCTTCAGCCACGCCCAGGGCGCCCTTGATGCCCCCGGTCTTGGCGCGCGAGACGTAGCACGTCACGCCGTTGACCTTGGGATCGTCGTAGGCCTCCACGACGATCTTGTGATCGGGGCCGATGAGCTTGAACACCGTGTCGACCGAGCCGATGGGCTCGGCGCGGGCGATGCCGCTGCAAGCCGACAGTAAAGCCGAGAAGGCCCACACCACATACTTCATCGCAGCCCCTTTCGCCTATGGCCCCATGACCCCATGACCCTATGTCATGCGGCAGCCGCCTCGGCGATGCGGAACACCCGCACGGACTCGGCAAGCCGGCGCGCCTGGTGGTTCAGGCTCTCGGCGGCCGCGGCGCTTTCCTCGACGAGGGCGGCATTTTGCTGCGTGACCTGGTCGAGCTGGGTGACCGCATCACCCACCTGGCCGATGCCGGCGGACTGCTCCGCCGTGGCGGAGGAGATCTCGCGAATCATGCGGTTCACGTGCTCGACCTGCTTGACGATGTCTCCCATGGAAGCGCCCGCGGCATCGACCTGGCGCGTGCCGGATTCCACCTTCTCCACACTCGCGCCGATCAGCGACTTGATCTCCTTCGCCGCTTCGGCCGAGCGCTGGGCGAGCGTGCGCACTTCCCCGGCCACCACCGCGAAACCGCGGCCCTGCTCTCCCGCCCGGGCCGCCTCGACCGCCGCGTTCAGCGCCAGGATGTTGGTCTGGAAGGCGATACCGTCGATCACGCCGATGATGTCGCTGATGCGCCGCGAGGCCTCGGCGATCTCCGCCATGGTCTGGACGACGCGGCCCACCGCCTCGCCCCCTTGGGCGGCCGCCTCGGCCGCGCTCGCGGCCATGCGGCTGGCCTCACCCGCGGTCTGCGCATTGGCGCTCACGGTGCTGCTGAGCTGCTCCATGGACGCCGCCGTCTGCTGCAGGTTGCTCGCCTGCTCCTCGGTGCGCTGGCTCAGGTCGGCGTTGCCGGTGGCGATCTGCGTCGAGCCGGTCACGATGCTGTCGCTGGCTTGCCGCACCTGGCCCACGATCTCGGTCAGGCGGTCGCGCATGCGGCGCATGGCAGCGACCACGCTGGTCTCGTCGCCCTCGCGGGCATGCACCGCCACATCGAGCTGACCCGCGGCGATGGCATTGGCCACGCGCACCACGTCGCCCGGCTCGCCGCCCAGCTGAGCCGTGAGGCCACGGGTGATGGCCAGGCCCAGCACCACGGCGGCCAGCAAAGCCGCCACGCAGCTGCCGGCGAGCACCTTGCGTGCCGTGGCAAACGCCTGCTCTGCGGCCTCGCTGGCGGCCTGAGCGCCCTGTTCCTGGAACTGGACCAGTTCGTTCACCTTGGCGCTCACGCTGTCGTACAGCTGCAAGGACTCGCCCTCGAGCAGCGCCTTGGCCTTCTCGTTCTCGTTCACACGCGAGAGCTTGAGCAGCGCCTCGTGCACGGCAAGGTAGCGCTTCCACTCCGCCTCGAAGTCTTCGTAAAGGCGGCGCTCCTGCGCATTGGCAATGAGCTTCACGTACGCGGCGCGGTCCTTCTCGAACGCCGCGAACACGGTCGCTATACGGCTCTCGATGGCCCTCATCGCGGCTTCTTGCGTGTTCAGCACATGCTTGAACTCCTGGACACGCAGGTCGGACACAGCCGTGTCCATCCTGTTCGCATGGTTCAGGGCCGGCATCCAGTTGGTGGTGATCTCCACCGTCTCGTCGTGCATCGAAGACATCTTCAGCCATGCCATCCATGTCACCGCGAGCAGCAACACCACCAACACCCCAAAGCCGACGGCCAGCCGGGCCGCCACGCGCATGTTCGACAACTTCACCTCGGACTCCACTTCTTTGAGACGCCCGGCGAACAGGTGTGCGATGCACAGACCTTGGCCGCCCGGTCGAGCCTCATATCGGTGCAGACGTGCGGTTCTTGAACCAACCCAGCGGTCGAAATGAAGGCGGTTTCGGGACCAGCTTCACGCTTGAATCACGTGCATGGCGACTCATGCAACAAGCCGCTATCTCTGCAGGCGGCGGTATGCACTGTAGTGTCGGATAGCCTGGGCGGCATGGCCCAAGCGCTCGTGCAGCCGAGCGGCGTTGTAGTGGGCATCGGCGAAACCGGGCGCGAGTTGCATGCAACGCTCGTAGCTGGCGAGTGCATCGCCCACACGATCCAGGTCTTCGAGGGCGACGGCCAGATTGAAGTGCAGCAGCGCCTCGCCGGGCTGGCGCTGCAAGGCAGCGCGGTACAGCAACACCGCGTCCTCGCAACGGCCGGCGTCGCACAGCATCACGCCGAGGTTGAGGCAGGGATCCACATAGTCGGGCGCCAGCGCAATGGCGCGGCGGTAGGCCGCTTCGGCGGTCGCGGGGTCACGCAATTCGAGATCCACGGCCCGCTGAAAAAGCACCTCGGCGTCCTCGCTCTGCCCGGCGGGGGATGCGCCCGCGGCCGGGTCGACCATCGCCTTGGCCACGAACGCCACGGTCTCGCCGGCCGGCACCAGCTCGAAATCCATCAGCAACTGCCCTGAGTCCGCATGCCACTGCGTGCGACCCTGGCGCACCGCGATCTCGTTGCCCACCGCCGTGATGCGCAGGCCCGAGAGTGGAAGCTCGTCGGGCAGCGTGGCCTTGAGCCGCTGCAGCGACCGCAGGATCTTGCGCGGCGGGATGTGGGCGCTCTGCAGCCCATGCGCCGTGCGCAGCAGCACCACATCCTGGAAGCTGAACCGCAACTCGTTGCGCTTGCCGCGGCTGGGTGTCACGAAGCCGGAGGCGACCAGCCCGCTGATCACCGACCGGGACATGCCCAGCATCGCCTGGAGGTCACGCACGCTGTATGTCTGCATCTACTTGCGGGCCCGTGCGCGGGGCGCAGCTTCCTGCGAAGCCGGGGCGCTCGCAGCCCGGCGCGCGCCCTTGCGCTCCTTGGGCGCCTCGGCCACTGGTGCGGGAGCCGGGGCGGCCGCCTGGGCGCCCGCCCTGCGGCCGGACAAGCTCGCGCGCAGCGCCTCGGTTAGGTCGATGATCTGCCCGCCCGCCGGCTCCTCGTGCGGCTCGGTGATGACCACCTGCTTGCCCGCGATCTTTTCGTCGATGGCGGCGAGGATGCGCTTCTTCTCCTCGTCCTCGAACTGCCCCGGGTCGTAGGTGTCGGTGGAGATCTGGTCGATGAGCTGCAGGGCCAGCTGCAGCTCCGGCGGCTTCACATCGGCCCGCTCAATGTCGAGATCCTTCATCGTGCGCACCTCGTCGGCATACAGCAGTTGCTGCAGCACGAGCCCGTCCTCGCCCGGTCGCACCTGCACCACATACTGCTTGCCCTTCCACGCCCATCGCGCGAGCGCGCAGCGCCCGCTTTCGCGCATGGCCTGCAGCAGCAGCTGGTAGGGCTTGCCGCCGCGCTTGTCCGGCGCCAGGTAGTAGGCCTTGTCGTAGTAGATGGGGTCCACCGCGGCCAGCGGGATGAAGGCGACGATGTCGACGGTGTGGCTGGCCGCCTCCTCCAGCGCCTTGAGCTCGGCGGGCGTGAAGGTGACGTAGCGGTCCTTCTCGAACTCGTAGCCCTTGACCATGTCGGCGCGTTCGACCACCACGCCTTCCTTGATGCACACGTACTGCTGCTTCAGGCGCGAACCGCAGTTGTGCAGCAGATTGAAGCTCACCGCACTGCCGCTTTCGGTAGCCGAGTACAGCTTCACCGGTATGGACACCAAGCCAAAGCTGAGCGAGAGCGATGCAATGGAACGGGCCGCCATGCTTGCACCTGCGGGGTTACTGCGAAGGCGCACAGGTTAGCGCCAACGGCAACGCGCTTCTCGCGCCGGGGCCTTGCCGCCGCGCCGCGGCGCCGTTTCCTCAGGCACCATCCCGACTGCCCATGCCCACACCGCCCCTCACGATCACGCCTTGCGGAGCACCTGAATGAGCGATTCATCGCCCGGCACGCTGCGCGTTCTTTCCCTGTCGGGAGGCGGGTTTCTCGGCCTGTACACCGCCTGCGTCCTGGCCGACCTGGAGCAGCAGGTCGGCGAGCCGCTGGGGCGGCGCTTCGATCTCATCGCCGGTACCTCCATCGGCGGTGTGCTCGCGCTGGCGCTCGCCTTCGAGATCCCCATGGCGCGGCTCGTGCAGGTCTTCGCCGAGCAAGGCCCCATCGTGTTCTCGCGCCGCGCCCTGCCCGCCGGCCGCCTGGGCCAGCTGTGGGACCTGTCGCGTTCGGTGCTCGGTCCCAAGTACAGCGGCGAAGGCCTGCGCGCGGCCCTGAAGGCCGACTTTGGCACCCGGCGCCTGCGCGAGGGCCTGCACTCCATCGTGGTGCCGGCCGTGAACGTCCGTGACTGCGAGACCAAGGTGTTCAAGACGCCCCACGCTCCCGCCTCCGAAGGCGACGGCGAGCTGCGAGCGGTCGACGTGGCCATGGCCGCCTGCGCCGCGCCGGCCTACTTTCCGTCGGTGCGCATCGGCTCGCGCCTGTATGCCGACGGGGGTTTGTTCGCCGTGGCGCCCGACCAGGTGGCGCTGCACGAGGTGGAGCACTTCATGCGGCACGACCTGCAGCGCGTGCGGATGCTGTCGGTGGGCACCGCCACCGCGCACTACCGCCCGGCCGAAGGGGTGCGAGACGACGCAGGCGCCGTGGGCTGGCTGACCGCCGGCCGCCTCGTGCTCACCATGATCTCGGTGCAGCAGCAGCACGTGCAGGCCATGATGGAAGACCGGCTGGGCGACCGCTACCTGCGCATCGATGCCGACTGGCCGCCCGACCGCGGCCTGTCCATCGACGTCGCCACCCCCGGGGCGGTGAAGTGCTTGACCGACCTGGCACGTCGCACGCTCGACCGCATAGACAAGAACGTGCTGGCTGCGTTCCTGTACGGGTAAACGCAGGCTCACCATCCCTCAAGGAAACCCCCGGTCACCCCAGCTGGTGCAGGGCGGCGCCTCGCGCACGGTGCTGCGGGCTTTCCGTCGCGGTCTGGGGATGCAGCATGGTTGTCATCCATCCGTCACGCGGCATTGCCATCCTCGACGACATCCGGCCCATGCAGCACCTGCACGATGCCGGCTCGCATACAGGAGGTTCGATGCGCGCGACACACCGTATGGCGGTAACCACCCGCAAACTCGGCTGGCAGCTATCCAAGGTGCGCAGGACTTGCCGCTCGGCGAGCGATCTTCCCCGCCACGCGACGTTCGTCGTGCTGTCCCATGCCGACGAGCTCGCGCAGACCCAGGTCTACCCGTTCCACCTCTGGGCGCGTGAAGCGTCCCGGAGATACGGTGCTCATCTGCATGAGATCGCCCTGTCGGACTTCATCGCCGCGCCGCCCGCGCGGCCTTGTGCCCAGGTGCAGTGGCTCGCGTTCCAGACCGGCTGGGATCTGTCGCGCCAGCAGATGCTGAGTCTGATCGAGAAGCTCCGTGCTGCCTTCCCGGTGGCCGACCTCGTCTATCTCGACTGGTTCGCGCCGTTGGACCTGCGATACGCACAGGTGCTGAACCCGTTCATCATCCGCTATGTGAAGAAGCAGGTGTTCGCCGACTTCTCGAGGTATGGATGCGCGACGCTGGGCGACACGAATCTGACCGATTACTACGGCCGGCGTTATGGCGTGCCGATGCCGGAGGTCCGTTTCGAGGTGCCCGATGCGTTCCATCGCAAGCTGGTGCTCGGGACGAACTTCTGCATATCACCCGCGCTCCTCGATGCGATGCGTGGACCCTTTCCCGGGGGCGAGCGGCCGATCGATGTGCACGCGCGCATTGCCACGCACGGCACCGACTGGTACCGCGGCATGCGAGAGGAAGCCCGCAAGGCCGCCGTGGCCGTCGAGGGTGTGTACACGGTTGCCGATGGCCGCGTGCCGCGCAAGGCGTTCTTCCAGGAGCTTCGAAGCAGCAAGATCTGCTTCAGCCCCTTTGGGTACGGCGAAGTCTGCTGGCGTGACTTCGAGGCCATCATGTCGGGGGCCCTGTTGCTCAAGCCGCGCATGGATCACGTGAAGCTCGCGCCCGAGGTCTTCGTTCCCCATGAGACCTACGTGCCCATCGAATGGGACTACTCCGACTACGAGGAGCAAGCAAGAAGGTACCTGGCGAATGACCGGAGGCGGGCCGGCATCTGCGCGAACGCCTTCGAGCGGGTGCGGAGTTACCTGCAGTCGGAAGCGAGCATGGCGAGTCTCCAGGCGCTGTTCGAGCCCCGCGGTGCACCGCAGTCGATGCGCCACACCGTCACTGCGAGATCCGTGTACTGATCACCGGCCCGGAAAACCAGAGGACCTGGTGTCCTTCGGCGTTGGCGAGCGAGCGGGCAGACTGCGTCCCCTTGCAAGCCCAACGCGGGCCACGCTCTTCCGCCCAAGCTCCTACTAGTGCTCTGCGCGGGACAAAGCGTCAGGGACCTGTCGGAAGCGGGCCAACGGTTCGAAGACCGCAGCACGGGTCGCCTGACTAGGCGTGCCGCGCGGCTCAGG
>CBINKC010000132.1:0-12589 GCA_966251135.1 uncultured Burkholderiaceae bacterium | reverse complement strand
CGTATGGGGCGGACACCACCGACAGCTCCTCGTACGGCACTACCATGCTGTCGCCGCCAATGTAGATGCGCACGCCCTCAGCGCGGCTGCTCACGTCGAGCAGGCGCATGAGCTGCGTCTTCTGCTCGAACAGGTCGAACAAGCGGCGCAGGCTGCCCATGTCGCTGGAGAAATCGCGCACGGCGAGCAGGTTGCGCTCGCCGGAAATCACCACTTGCTCCTGGCTCTCCTCCAGCGCCTCGCTGCCGGCCTGGACGGCCGCCTGCATCAGCGTGGCGATCTCGCCGCGCAACTGCTCGACCTCGGTCTTCAGCCGCTCGCGCACCTCCTCGATGGTCAGGCCCGCGTAGTGCTGCGTAAGGAAATTGCTCGCCTCGACGAGCTGCGCCTGGGTGTAGTCCTGCGCGGTGAATAGCACGCGGTTTTGCACATCGCCATCCGGCGAGACGAGAATCACCAGCACGCGCCGCTCACCCAGCCGCAGGAACTCGATGTGGCGGAACAGGCTGGGCTTGCGCGGCGCCGTGACCACGCCCACGAAGTGCGACAGGTTGGACAGCAGCTGCGCGGCGTGGGCGATCACGCGCTGCGGCTGGTCTGGCTGCAGTGCCGGCTCGAACTCGGGCGGCGTCTCCTGCCACTGGCACGGCTGCGCGGTGAGCATGGTGTCGACGAAGAGCCGGTAGCCGCGCGGCGTGGGGATGCGCCCGGCGCTGGTGTGCGGGCTGACGATGAGGCCCAGCTCCTCCAGGTCGGCCATCACATTGCGGATGGTCGCGGGCGAAAGCTCCAGGCCGGAAGCGCGCGACAAAGTGCGGGAACCCACCGGCTGGCCCTCCGCGATATAGCGTTCGACCAACGCCTTCAGGAGTGTCTTGGCGCGCTCGTCCAGCATGCGTTTGATTGTAGGTTGGCAGGCCAGCGCAGCAGCCTTTGCGAGGGGGGTCGCTGTGGTGTAATCCCGCGCATGAGCCGCCGCTTCCGCCATGCCGCCCTCGTGGGCAAGTATCACGCGCAGGGCATGCGGGACGGGCTGGAGGAGATCGCGCAGTTTCTCGTCCGCCAGGGCTTGAGTGTCTCGCTGGAGCGCGAGACCGCGCTCAATACCGGCATGACCGGTTACGAGGCTCTCACCCCTGCCGAGCTGGGCCGCCAGTGCGACATCGCCATCGTGGTGGGCGGCGATGGCACGATGCTCGGCATCGCCCGGCAGCTGGCACGCTACGGCACGCCGCTGGTGGGCATCAACCAGGGCCGCCTCGGCTTCATCACCGACGTCACCTTCGGCCAGTACGCCGAGGCGCTCGCGCCCATGATCGCCGGCGACTTCGAAGAAGAGCGCCGCACCATGCTCGAAGGCACCGTCCACCGCGACGGCGCCCACATCTTCGACGGCATCGCCATGAACGACGTGGTGGTCAGCCGCGGCGCGACCGCCAGCATGGTGGAACTCAAGATCGACGTGGGCACCGAGTTCGTCGCCAATCTGCGCGCCGACGGGCTGATCGTGGGCTCGCCCACCGGCTCCACCGCTTATGCGTTGTCGGCCGGCGGCCCCATCCTGCACCCGAGCATCGGCGGCTGGGTGATGGTGCCCATCGCACCGCATGACCTCTCGAACCGGCCCATCGTGCTGCCGGATTCGCGCGACATCCGCATCGAGGTCGTGGCTGGGCGCGATGCCAGCGTGAATTTCGATATGCAAGGCATGGCCAGCCTGGTCCACGGCGACTGCGTCACCGTGCGCCGCTCGGCGCACCAGGTACGCTTCCTCCACCCACTGGGTTGGAGCTACTACGCCACGCTGCGGCGCAAGCTGCGCTGGCATTCGGGGGCGAACTGATGCTCAAGCGCCTGGCGCTGCGCGACTTCGTCATCGTCACCTCGCTGGAGGTCGACCTGGACGCGGGCTTTTCCGTGCTCACCGGCGAAACCGGCGCGGGCAAGTCCATCCTCATCGACGCCCTGCAGCTCGCGCTCGGCAGCCGCGGCGACGCCGGCGTCGTGCGCGAGGGCGCCGCGCGAACCGAGATCACCGCCGAGTTCGACACGCCGCCGGGCCTCGTGACTTGGCTGGAGGAGGCCGGCTTCGACGCGGGCGACACGCTGCTGCTACGCCGCACCATCGATGCCCAGGGCAAGAGCCGCGCATGGGTCAACGGCAGCCCGGCCACGGTAGCGCAACTGCGCGAAGCGGCCGACCACCTCGTCGACATCCACGGTCAGCACGCCTGGCAGAGCCTGACGCGTGGCGCCTCGGTACGCGCCCTGCTCGATGCCTACGCCGGCGTCGATCCCGCCCCGCTGGCGCAGGCTTGGTCGCGCTGGAAGGCCGCCGACGATGCCCTGCAGCGCGCCCGCACCCGGCAGGCCGATGTAGCACGCGAGCGCGAGCGCCTGGCCTGGCAAATCGGCGAGCTGGACAAGCTCGCGCCCGGCGACGACGAGTGGGACGAGCTCAACGCCGAGCACCAGAAGCTGTCGCACGCACAGGCGCTGATCGACGCCGCCCGCTCGGCGCTCCAAGCGGTCAGCGATGCCGACGAGAACGCCGAGTCGCTGACCGGCCGCGCCGTGGACGCACTGCAGGAGGTCGCCTCCTACGACCCGCAGCTCGCATCGGTGATCGAGGTCCTGCAGGGCGCGCAGGCGCAGCTGCAGGACGCGGCGCACACACTGTCGAGCTACCTGCACCACACCGAGCTGGAGCCCTCCCGACTGCAGGAGGTCGACGAACGCATGGCCGCCTGGGTGGGGCTGGCGCGCCGCTACCGGCGTGCGCCCGCCGATCTGCCCGCGCTGCTGGCCGAATGGCGCACCGAGCTCACCACGCTGGACGCTGCCGCAGACCTCGACGGCCTGGAGCGCGAGCTCACCGAGGCGCACCGCACCTTCGATGCCACCGCGCGCAAGGTCTCCGCTGCGCGCGTCCAGGCTGCTCCCCGGCTTGCGGATGCCGTCACGCAGGCCATGCAGCAGCTCGGCATGGCGGGCGGGCGCTTCGAGGTGGGGCTCATCGCCCAGGACACGCCCCAATCCTTCGGCATGGAGTCGGCCGAATTCCTTGTCGCCGGCCATGCGGGAAGCACCCCCCGCCCCCTGGGCAAGGTAGCCTCGGGCGGCGAGCTGTCGCGCATCGCCCTGGCCATTGCCGTCACCACCAGCCAGCTGGGCGAAGCCGGCACGCTGATCTTCGATGAAATCGATGCCGGCGTGGGTGGCGCGGTGGCCGAAACTGTGGGCCGGCTCATGAAGCAGCTGGGCCGCGACCGGCAAGTGATGGCCGTCACACACCTGCCCCAAGTGGCCGCATGCGCTGACCACCACTACATCGTCAGCAAGGCCTTCCAGGAAGGTCGCACGCGCAGTGAAGTACACGTGGCCAGCGGCGAAACCCGTGTCGGCGAAATCGCACGCATGCTGGGCGGCGAGCGGCTGTCGGGCACCAGCCTTGCCCATGCGCAGGAAATGCTCTCCGTGGCGGCAGAGGGCCCGGTGCCGCGCGGCGGACGCAGACGTTCATCATGAGCACCGTGACAGACAGCGGCACACCCGTTGAACCTCAAACCGGGGATCCGGAAATCCCGCCTGCGCTGCCGGCACGCGACGTGGTGCTGGTGACCGGCATCTCGGGCTCCGGCAAGTCGGTTGCCCTGCATGCGCTCGAGGACACCGGTTTCTTCTGTGTCGACAACCTGCCGCCCGAGCTACTGAGGGAGTTCCTGCGCGTCGAGCACACGCATTCGCAGCGCCGCGTGGCCATCGCCGTCGATTCGCGCACTGGTTCGCTCCCGCACCTGCTCAAGCTGCTCAAGGAGCTGCCCGCCGAAGGGGTCGCCATCCGCTCGATTTTCCTGGATGCGAACACCGACACCCTCGTGCGTCGCTTCTCCGAGACGCGCCGACTGCATCCGCTGACACAGCAGGTGGAGCGCGCACATCCGGTGCGGCGCAAAGACGATCTATCGCCCTTCAGCCACCGCGCTTTGGTTGACGCCATCGAGCTAGAGCGCGAGATGCTCGCCGAGTTGCGCGAGATGTCCACGGTCATCGACACCAGCCAGCTGCGCCCCGGACAACTGCGCGGCTGGATGCGCAATCTGGTCGGGGTGTCGGGAAGTCACCTCACGCTCGTGTTCGAGTCCTTCGCCTTCAAGCACGGTGTGCCGCTGGACGCCGACTATGTCTTCGACGTGAGGGTGCTGCCCAACCCGCACTACATTCGCGAATTGAGGCCACTGACCGGGCGTGACGCACCAGTGGTCGACTACCTGGAAGAACAGCCCGAGGTCGGCGACATGCTGGCCCAGATCGAGGGCTTCCTGGCACGCTGGTTGCCGGCGTTCGAGGACGACCAGCGCAGCTATCTCACCGTGGCCATAGGCTGCACCGGCGGACAACATCGTTCGGTGTACTTCGTCGAGGTGCTAGCTCGCCGGTTTGCCGCGCGTGGCGCCACGCTCGTGCGGCATCGCGAACTCGACGCCAGGAGCTGACCTCCCTCCCACCTGCCCGGGTTGAATCTGGCCCTGCGCCCCACCCGACACCCCACGAGGTACCCTCCCCTCCAATGCCTTCTCCCGAGACCTTCGCCCTTCCGCTGTTCCCGCTGCAGACCGTGCTCTTCCCGGAGGGCTTGCTCTCTTTGAAGGTGTTCGAGGCACGCTACCTCGACCTGGTGGGCAGTTGCCTGCGCGAGGGCAAGCCTTTCGGCGTGGTCGCGCTCAAACAGGGCAGCGAAGTGCGCCAGGGCACAGACAAGGTCGCCTTCGAAAAGCTGGGCACGCTAGCCGAACTGATCGACGTGGACAGCCCGCAGCCCGGCATCCTGCACGTCCGATGCCGAGGAGGGCAGCGCTTCGACGTCAAGACGAGCAGCCAGCAGCCGGACGGCCTTTGGGTGGCCGAGGCCGCCCACGTTCCCGAAGACGAGATCACACCGCCCGACCAGGCCATGTACGAAACGGTGCGCGGCTTGGCCAACGCCATCGCACGCCTGAAGTCGCAGGGCGCCGAGCCTTTCCTGGCACCCTACCGCTTCGACAGCGCAAGCTGGGTGGCCAACCGTTGGTGCGAGTTGCTGCCAATCTCGCTGCTGGCCAAGCAGAAACTGATGGAACTGCCCGACGGCCAGGTGCGCCTGAAGATCGTCGACGAGTTCCTGCGCGGCAAGGGCGTGGTCAAGTAAGCCTACGCGGATTCGAGCAGCCTGCGCAGTGGCGCCGGCACCCCTATCGACAGCGCCTCATCCTGCGCAAACCAGCGCCCAGCGGGCAGCGCATCGACCACCTTCTGCACGCAGTCCCGCGGCAGTTGCGCCGGCAGCGTCCAGCGCATCGGATGCAGTTCCCAGTCGAGGTGCGTGAGCACGTGGGTGAAGCCAGGCAGTGCATCGCCCGACCCCGGCCACCGCCGGGTGGCCGCCTCGAACGCCTCCAGCGAGTCGAATTCCGGCAGGCTCCACAATCCCGCCCAGATGCCCGCGGCGGGCCGCTGCGCCAGCCACAGTGCACGGCCCCAGCGCAGCCACAACCACCAGTGCTCGCGCCGGCCACGGCGCAGCCGGCGACTCTTGACGGGGTAATCCTGCGGCCGTCCCGCATGCGCAGCGCCGCATTGCGGCTGCACTGGGCACAGCATGCAATGCGGCGAGCGCGCCAGGCACACCGTGGCACCCAAATCCATCAGCCCCTGCGTGTAGGCCTCGATGCCCTCCTGCGGCAGCAGCCGAGTGGCCTCGTCCCACAGCCGTCGCTCATGCGCCGCCACCGCCAGGTCATCGCCGAAGGCCAGCACGCGCGCCAGGACGCGCTTGACGTTGCCATCGAGGATGGCCGCGCGCTCGCCGAAACAGAAGGCCGCAATGGCCGCCGCGGTGGAGCGCCCAATGCCGGGCAGCTCCGCGAGCGCCTCGCTGCTGCGAGGAAACTCCCCGCCGTGATCACCGACAACCACCTGGGCACAGCGATGCAGGTTGCGCGCGCGGCTGTAATAGCCCAGCCCGCTCCACAACGCCAACACCTCGTCGACCGAAGCGGCAGCCAGCGCCCGCACATCGGAAAAGCGCGCCAGGAACCGGCCGTAGTAGCCGATCACAGTGGCCACCTGCGTCTGCTGGAGCATGATCTCAGACAGCCACACGCGGTAGGGATCGCGTGTACCCTGCCAGGGAAGCGCATGGCGGCCGTGGCTGCGCTGCCACTGCACCACCACAGCCGAGAAGCTCCCGGCGCCGGACGTCACGATCACCGTCAGCCGTGCTGGCGTATCAGCACGGGCACCGGCTCATCGGCGAGCGGCAGGTCGATGTGCAGCAGCTCGTCATCCTCGCGCGGCACCGTATCCGGCTGACCCGCATCGGATTCCGCACGCAATGCCGATGTCAGCTCGACGACGCGGGCCAGGTATTGGTGCAGGCGGTCATCCTGCATCTGGATCTCGGCGATGCGCTGTTCCAGTTCGCCGGCAGCGCTCTGGATGCGCTCCAGCGCTTCTCGGCGGCGGCGGAAATTGCGCCGCCGCTCGCGCAGCTGCGAATCCACCTGTGCGGTCGCGCCCTTGCTCCACAGCTCCACCTCGCTCGTGGCGTTCTCGAAGATCACGCGCAGTTTCGTCACCAGCATGCGCCGGAACTGCTCCATGAACTTCGGCTGCGAGAGCTTCAGTGCCTGCGTGAGGCCCAGGTACTGGACGTAATTACGCTCGATCAGCTCCAGGTCCTGCGTCCAGCGCGATAGGTCGGGCCCCTTGACCAGCGACAGCCCGAAGCCGAATTCCGCGTTGAGCTTGCCGAACGAGCCCTGGAGCATGTCGCGCAGTTCGTCGGCACCGCCTTGGGCCCGCTGGAGCAGCCCGCGCAGTCGCTTGCACAGCGCCGTAAATGCCTTCTTGGCCCCCAGGTTGAGGATCGACGCCCGCATGTCCGCCTGCATCTGCGCGACCTCCTCGCGCAGCCTGTCGTTCGACAGATGCGACAGGCTGTCCTTCAGCATACGGCCATGCACGACCCGAAGCGCCTGCAGCTGCGAAGTGCATTGCTCGAACTCCGCCGTCTCCTGCTCCACTCGGCGCAGCATCAGCCGCACCTTGGCGCCGCTCTTGCCGCGTATGCCATTGAGCTCCAGCATCTGCTCGGCCAGCTGGCGGCGGGCATCGCGCAACCGCCGGGACACATGGGTATCGACGGTCTCCACGCCATCGTTCACAGCCTGCCGGATCACCTGGCGGCGCTGCGGAAGCAGCTGCGTGGACAAGGCTTCCTCCAGCTCGGTCAGGCGGCTGGCGGCCAGCGCCCGCGCATCGCCCGCCACCCGCGCCGCCAGCGCCTGCCGCGCCGACAGCGGAAACACCCGATCGGGATGGATGTCCAGCGTGCGAGCCGTAACCTGGCGCTGCGATTCGATTTGCTCGTGCACCTGCGCCGGGGTGGACAGCGGGTCGATCAGTGCGTCGATCTTGTTCAGGACGACGAAACGACCCAGCCGGTGGGTATCCAGGTGATCGCGCCAGATGGCGAGATCCGACTTGGTGACGCCGGTGTCAGCACCCAGGATGAAGACCGTGGCATGCGCGGACGGCAGCAGGCTGAGCGTCAGCTCGGGCTCCGCGCCAATCGCGTTGAGGCCCGGCGTATCGAGCACCACCAGGCCCCGCCGCAGTAGCGGATGCGGGTAATTGATGAGTGCGTGCCGCCACATCGGCACCTCGACACAGCCTTGCGCATCCAGCGGCGGATTTTCGTCGGGACGGTCGTCATCCCAGAAGCCCAGCCTGACCGCCTCGTCCCGAGCGACCCAGCGGGTGCGCATGACCTGCGTGAGCGACTGCGACAGTTCGTCGGCCTGGCCTACCGCCAGCGGCATTCGGGCCCAGGCACGCGGCTGGGCCCGCAGTTCCGCCAGCGAGTGACCCTCGAGCCGGGTCTCGATGGGCAACAGCGCCAAGCTGGGCGGCTCCTCGGGGTCGTAGCCCAGCTCCACCGGGCACATGGTCGTGCGCCCGGGCGTGGCCGGCAGCACCCGCTTGCCCGCGTCGGCGAAGAAGATGGCGTTGATGAGTTCCGACTTGCCGCGCGAGAACTCTGCCACGAACGCCACGACCAACTTCTCGCCGGCGAGCCGGTCCGACAGCATCGCCAGCGCTTCGTTCATTGGCTCGTCGGCCAGCTCGTGCTCGACGAGGTAGCGCACCAGCTCGGCCAGGCGACGGCCGAGGGTCGATCGCCAGCCGCTAAGCGCATCGAAATTGCTGGCGAAGGTAGGGATCATCCGGATAACCTGGTGTGTGAAGAGGCGGGCTGCAGGTCGCAAAGATAGCGCAAGCCCTTCGCGCCCCGCCGCTCGATACATCTGAATACCAATGCCCGACGCGAACTTGTGACGCTTCAACGCTTCTGGCAGCAGGGGCAGAAAAAGGTCGAGCGCTGTCCCTGGACAACCCGCCGGACCACCGTCCCGCATGCAAAGCACGCCTGTCCCTCACGCCCGTAGACCCGTGCCTGGTCCTGGAAGCGCCCCGCCATTCCATGCGCATCGCGGAAGTCGCGCAGCGTCGAGCCGCCCAGATCGAGGGCGCGGCCCAGCGTCTCCCGCACGGCCCGCGCCAGGCGCTCACATCGCGGCCGGCTGATGTGGTCACAGGGCGTGCGCGGGTCGATGCCTGCGGCGTGCAGGGCTTCACAGGCGTAGATGTTTCCGGCCCCCACGACGATGTCGCCGGCCAGCAGCGCGAGCTTGACCGCCACGCGGCGCCGCCGCAGCGCGGCGTGCAAGTAGGCCCCGTCAAAGCGGCTGTCGAACGGCTCCAGCCCCAGTCCAGCCAGCAATCGGCCCGCCAGGCCGTCATCCCGTCCAGGCGACCAGACGACCGCGCCAAAGCGGCGAGGGTCCGTCAGGCGCAGCGTGCCCCGGCTCGTGACAAGGTCGAAATGGTCATGTGCGCCCTGGGCGTCCATCCAGGAGCCGAAGGCCAAGGAGCCGGACATACCCAAGTGCATGAGCAGTCCTCCTGCAGGCGCCCCACCGGCGTGCAGCGGCAGCCACAGGTACTTGCCGCGCCGGGAAACCTCACCCACCGTGTGCTCGACCAGCCGCTCCGGCGCCACCCCCAGCGGCCAACGCAGGGGCTTGCCGAGCCGCACGGCGATGACCTGCGCACCGTATATGCGCTCACTAAAGCTCTGGCGTGTGACTTCGACCTCGGGCAACTCCGGCATGGCGGCAATTATCGTGAGCACCGGCTTTCCATCACACGTCTGTGGCAGGAGGCCTTTACTAGAATGAATCGAGCCACAGGAGCTATCCATGCCAGCCCGTTTCCTTCTTCGCATGCGAGCGCTGGCCGTCGCCGCGTCGATGCTCGCGCTCAGCGTGGCCGCCAGCGCGCAGAGCACCAACGCGAGCGCCGAACCGCCTACCCGCTCCTCCCTGGACGCACCGTTGTTCTACCAGTTGCTGATCGGCGAGATCGAGCTGCGCCAAGGGGAGCCAGGCACGGCGTACCAGGTGGTGCTCGATGCTGCGAGGAAGACCAAAGACGAACAGCTGTTCCGCCGCGCCACGGAGATCGCGGTACAGGCGCGTGCCGGCGAGCAGGCCCTGGCCGCAGCGCAGCAGTGGCGAACGGACGTCCCTGCCTCGGTGGACGCTCATCGCTACGTCGTGCAGATCCTCGTAGCGCTCAATCGCACGCCCGAAACCGCCGATCCCCTGCGCTCGCTGCTAAAGATCACCCCTGACGCCGAGCGATCCAACTCGATCATGAGCCTGCCGCGCCTGTACGCGCGGGTCCAGCAGAAGGAACAGATCCCGGGTCTGCTGGAGCAGGTGCTCAAGCCCTACGCCGAACAGACTTCCACCCACACGGCCGTCAGCGTGGCCATGGGGCGCGCTTGGCTCATCGCCGCCGATCCTGGGCAAGCGCTGGAGCTGGCCCGTCGCGCCGCATCGCGCGACCCGCAATCCGCGGCGCCCGCCTTGCTCGCGCTCGAGTTGCTCCCGGGCACGAGCGCCGCGGAAGCGGTAGTACAGGAACATTTGGCGGCCAATCCCAGGAGCCATGCCGTGCGCCTTGGCTACGCCCGTGTCCTCACCGCCGCCCAGCGCTACGGCGACGCCGTCTCTCAGCTGGAGGCCGTGACGCAAGACAATCCCACCATCGCTCCGGCCTGGCTCACGCTCGGCGCACTCCAGCTCGAGCTTCGGCAGCCGAAGCGGGCCGCCGAAGCCCTCGAGCGCTACGTACAGCTGGTGCAGGCCGATACCACCACCGCCCCCGAGCCGCATGACGCAGACGAGGACCAGGCGATGCCCGCATCGGAGCGCGCACTGGTGCAGGCTTGGCTCATGCTCGCCCAGGCGGCCGAGCAGCAGAACGACTACAAAGCCGCCGAGGAATGGCTCAATAAGGTCGACAGCCCCCAGCGTGCGCTTGAAGTCCTGTCACGCCGCGCATCGATGATGGCGCGGCAAGGGCGGTTGCGCGAGGCCCGTGAACTGATCCGCCGGGCGCCGGAACGCAGCGACGAAGACAGCCGGGCCAAGCTGATGGCCGAGGTCCAGGTGCTGCGCGAAGCGAAGAGCTGGGGCGAAGCCAACAAACTGCTCGCCAGCGCCAACCAGAAGTATCCGGACGACGTCGACCTGCTCTACGAGCAGTCGATGATGGCCGAGAAGCTGAATCGCATGGACGAGATGGAGCAGTTGCTACGCAAGGTCATCGAGATCAAGCCCGACCACCACCACGCGCACAACGCTCTGGGCTATTCGCTGGCTGATCGCAACCAGCGCCTGCCCGAGGCGAAAGCACTGATCCAGCGCGCACTCGACATCGCCCCCGGCGAGCCTTTCATCACCGACAGCCTGGGCTGGGTCGAATACCGCCTGGGCAACTACCCGGAGGCACTGCGCCTGCTGCGCGGCGCCTACCAGTCGCGGCCCGACCCGGAGATCGCGGCCCACCTCGGCGAGGTCCTGTGGGTGAGCGGACAGCGGGAAGAGGCCAAGCGCGTCTGGCGCGAGGCCCGCAGCCGCGACTCGACCAATGACGTCCTGCGCGAGACGCTGGCCCGCCTGAAGGTCGGCAACCTGTGACGCGCCCCTTCAGCCGGCTCGCCTGTCTTTTGGCCGCGGCGATCATCGCCGGCTGCGCAACGCCTGCGCGCCCCCCCGTCCAAGCCGGTGACACCCTCGCGGGCCGCATGACCGTGCAGGTGGACGCGTCCCCCACGAGCCAGGCCCGCAGCTTGAGCGCAGCCTTCGACCTCACGGGCAGCCCCGAACAGGGTCGCCTGAACCTCAGCACTCCGCTGGGCACAACGCTCGCGCAAGCCCGCTGGGCGCCCGGGCACGTCGCGCTGCTCACGCCGCAGGGAGAACGGGTATTCACGAATCTCGACGAGCTGACACGCGAGGTGCTGGGGGAGAACCTGCCGCTCGCCGCGCTGTTCGACTGGCTGCGCGGCCGGCCCTGGCCCGGCGCACCCAGCATTCCGACTCCCGATGCAGGCTTCCGCCAGCTGGGCTGGGTGGTTGACCTGGCCCGATACACCGAGGGCTGGGTGACAGCCCGCAGGGAAACAGCCCCCCCGGTGCTGGTGCGCGCCCGACTGGAGTAGCGATGAGCGTGCGTTCCATCCTCGATGTGGCGGCGCCCGCCAAACTGAACCTGTTCCTACACGTGGTCGGACGCCGGCCCGACGGCTACCACCTGCTGCAGTCCGTCTTCGTGCTGATCGACTGGTGCGACACCTTGCACTTCGAGCGGCGCAACGACGGCCGCCTCGCACGTCACGACCTCAGCGCCGCCCTGCCCACCGACGACCTGTGCCTGCGGGCCGCACGCGCACTGCAGGCCGCGAGCGCAACGCCGCTGGGAGTTGACATCTCGGTCGACAAGCAGGTGCCCTGGGGTGCAGGCATGGGCGGTGGCAGCTCAGACGCCGCCTCCACGCTGCTGGCGTTGAACCGGCTGTGGGGCCTGAACTGGCCTCTCGAACAGCTGATGCCCCTGGGCCTCGCCCTGGGCGCGGACGTCCCGTTCTTCCTTGGCGGGCGCAACGCCTGGGTGGAAGGCATCGGCGAGCGACTCACGCCGCTGGAGCTGCCGACGCATGGTTTCGCCGTAGTCAAGCCCGCCACGGGCATCGCCACCCCATCGATTTTCACGAGCCCATTGCTTGTACGTGACAGTCCTGCTGCTATACTTGCAGGCTTTCTTGCAGAGGTCGGAACCGATGGGCTTTTTGCGGGATACGGGCGCAACGATTTGCAGCCCGCCGCCCAAGCCATCTGCTTCGACGTAGCGCAAGCCGCCCAGTTGCTGGAGGCCCACTTCGGCAACAGCCGCATGACGGGCTCAGGCAGCGCGGTCTTTGCCAGAACAGGCCGTATCGATGGCACAAGAAGTGCGCCCATGGCGACCCTGCCGGAACTCCCGGCAGGTTGGGCGGGCAGAATGTGCTGCAGCCTGCAGCAGCATCCCCTTGTCGGGTGGGCAGCAGGCTGAAAGTTGTGGTTTTCGGCATGGCCGGAAACCGGTGTAGGGGAGTCGCCAAGTTGGTTAAGGCATCGGATTTTGATTCCGACATGCG
>CBINKC010000131.1:0-12592 GCA_966251135.1 uncultured Burkholderiaceae bacterium | reverse complement strand
GCTTTGCGCCTTGATTGGCACCATTTCCAGGGCCCGCTCGGCCACGCCGGATTACGTCCCAGCCTCTGAAGCACGCCCCGACGTCCCTCACCGACACTCGCGCCATGAAACTGTTGTTCGTCGCCGATCCCCTGGAAGGCTTCAAGACCTACAAGGACTCCACCTACGCGATGATGCGCGAGGCGGCCGGGCGCGGACACGCCATCCTCACATGCGATCCGCGCCAGCTGCAGTGGGAGCGCGGGCAGCGTGTCACCGCGCGCATGCGCCACATTGAGCTCACGGCCGACCCGCACGACTGGTTCGGCGAACTCGACACGCCGGTGATGGCGCTGGCGGACGTGGATGCCGTGCTCATGCGCAAGGACCCGCCCTTCGACAGCGAGTACTTCTACGCCACGCACCTGCTGCAGCAGGCCGAGCGCGAAGGCGCGCGGGTGTTCAACTCGCCAGCGGCGCTGCGTGACCACCCCGAAAAGCTCGCGATCCTGGAGTTCCCGCAGTTCATCGGGCCCACGCTCGTCACCCGTGACGAGGCGGCCGTGAAGCGTTTCCACGCGGAGCACCGCGACATCGTGCTCAAGCCGCTGGACGGCATGGGCGGGATGGGCGTTTTCCGCGTCGGGCCTGACGGCCTGAACCTGGGCAGCATCACCGAGACGCTCAACCGCCACGGCGCCCAGACCGTCATGGCGCAGCGCTATATCCCCGAGATCACGCACGGCGACAAGCGGGTCCTCATCATCGGGGGCCGGCCGGTGCCCTACGCGCTGGCGCGCATTCCGCAAGGCAGCGAGATCCGCGGCAACCTCGCCGCCGGAGGCAAGGGCGTGGCGCAGCCGTTGTCGGAGCGCGACCGCGAGATCGCCGAGGGCATTGGGCCGGTGCTGGCGGCGCGCGGCCTGCTGCTCATCGGCCTCGATGTCATCGGCGACAGCATGACCGAGATCAACGTGACCAGCCCGACCTGTTTCCAAGAGATCGCGCAGCAGACCGGCTTCGACGTAGCCGGCACGTTCCTGGATGCGCTGGAGGCCGCGCTCGCCGGGCGCTGAGAACCATGGCCGTCCTTTCGCTTTCCAATGCCCATCTCGCTTACGGGCACGTTGCGCTGCTCGACGCGGCCTCGTTCTCCCTGGAGCCCGGCGAGCGGCTGGGGCTCATCGGCCGCAACGGCGCGGGCAAGTCCTCGCTGCTGAAGATCATTGCGGGCATGGAGCGGCCCGACGACGGCCTGTTGCAGATGACGCAGGGTCTGCGCATCCGCTACGTGCCGCAGGAGCCGCAGTTCGATCCCTCGGTGACCGTATTCGATGTCGTGAGCGAGGGCGTGGCCGAGGCCAAGGGGGTTCGAGAGCTGTATGAGACGCATGCGAGCGGCACGGACCTCGACGCCTTGCAGACACGCATCGAGGCGCTCGATGCCTGGAACTGGGAGCAGCGTGTCCAGACCACGCTCGACCGGCTGCACCTCGACGGCCAGCGGGTCGTCGGCGAACTCTCCGGCGGGCTGGCAAAGCGGGTGGCATTGGCGCAGGCGCTCGTGGCGGTGCCTGACGTGCTCCTGCTCGACGAGCCCACCAACCACCTCGATCTCGACGCCATCGGCTGGCTGGAGGAACTTCTGCGCGGCTTCGCGGGCGGCGCCATCGTCGTCACTCACGATCGCGCTTTCCTCGACGCCGTGGCGACGCGCATCATCGAGCTCGACCGCGGCGTGATCCGCAGCTACCCCGGCAACTTCAGCACGTATGAGCGCCTCAAGGAGGAGCAGCTCGCCGCCGAGGTGCTGGCCCATGCACGTGCCGACAAGCTGCTTGCCCAGGAAGAGGTGTGGATCCGCAAAGGTGTCGAAGCACGGCGCACGCGCAGCGTGAGCCGCGTGCAGCGGCTGCAGCGACTGCGCACCGAGCGCGCGCAGCGGCGCGAGTCGCTGGGCCAGGTGAAACTGGAGATCGACACCGGGATGCCCACCGGGCGCATCGTCGCCGAGTTGCGCGATGTGACCCTGCAGTTCGGCGACAAGACAGTAGTGGACCGCTTCAGCGCCACCATCCTGCGTGGCGACAAGGTCGGCCTCATCGGGCCCAACGGCGCCGGCAAGACCACGCTGCTCAAGCTCATCCTGGGCGAGCTGCAACCGACGTCGGGCACCGTGCGGCGCGGCACGCGCATGGAGGTGGCCTACTTCGACCAGATGCGCAGCGCGCTGAACCCCGAGGCCACGCTGGCCGACACCATCAGCCCCGGCAGCGAATGGGTCGAGATCGGGGGCAGCCGCAAGCACGTGATGGGTTACCTCGGCGACTTCCTGTTCGCGCCCGAGCGGGCACGTTCGCCGGTGCGCACGCTCTCCGGCGGCGAGCGCAACCGCCTGCTGCTGGCGAGGCTGTTCGCGCTGCCGGCCAACGTGCTGGTGCTCGATGAGCCCACCAACGACCTCGACATCGACACGCTGGAGCTGCTGGAGGACCTCCTGCAGAACTATGCGGGCACCGTGTTCCTGGTGAGCCACGACCGGCGCTTCCTCGACAACGTGGTGACCAGCACCATCGCCTGGGAAGGCGATGAATCGCCGGGCCGCTGGCGCGAGTACGAAGGCGGCTACGAAGACTGGAAGACCCAGCGCCAGCGGGCGGCGGCACTGCGCGAGGCCGCCGCGCCACCGCCGGTCGACAAGGCCCCCCGGCCCGTGGCCGCTCCTGCCCCGGCCGCGCGGCCGCGCAAGCTCAGCTACAAGGAGCAGCGCGAACTGGACGAGCTGCCCGCCCTCATCGAAGCGCTGGAGGCCGAGCAGCACGAGCTGGGCGACCTGCTTGCCAAGCCCGAGCTCTATGCCACCGAGCCCCAGCGGGCCGCCGAGGTCCAGGCGCGCTATGCGCAGATCGACGACGAGCTAACCGCGGCGCTCGAGCGCTGGGAGGAGCTGGGTGCCCGCACCTCTGTGTGAGGACACCGCCAGTGTCGTGAGTTCCGCATAGCAGTCAGCACTGCACTGGCGACGGGGCCGTTACCGGCGCCTCCAGATCTCGTTGATGGCGTCCGGGTGCGACCGGCTCACCATCAACCCAGCCTGTAGGTACAGGGCGTTGAGCAGACGCGCCGCGTGTTCGCGGCCCACGCCCGGCCAATGCACCATGTCGCTCAGCGTGGCCGTTTCGCTGCGCAATCGCTCGATGGCCTCGCGCAGCGGGCCGCTGACCGGCAGCGCCTCCACGTTGAGGCCGGGCGTCACGCGGTACACCGCGGGCCCGGCGATCTCGGGCAGCAGCTCACCGCGCGCACCGTGCATCGCCAGCTCCCACAGCAGCGGCCCGAGTGGGAAGTGCAGGCGCTCTTCGCCCACCAGTTCGCGCTGCACGTCACCGGGCGGGCGCCGCACCGCCGGCTCCACGTGCATGACGTGCAGCTTCGTGAGCGGCTTGGAGAACAGTTGGTTCATCGTCAGCGGGCAGTGCACCAGCCGCTCGCCGGGAAAAACGGTGAGGGGCACGACGCGATCGTCGCATTGCAGGTGGATGGTCACCCGCTTGGCGTGGCGCACGCACGCGGCTACCACGTCGAGCACCTCCGAGGTGCCGCCGCCGGCCTCGAAGCGTTGAAGGTCGGCTCGCAGCGAGGGGCTGAGGGAGGAAATGCGCGAACTCACGCCC
The DNA here is from genome assembly GCA_966251135.1 of uncultured Burkholderiaceae bacterium. Classification (GTDB taxonomy): domain Bacteria; phylum Pseudomonadota; class Gammaproteobacteria; order Burkholderiales; family Burkholderiaceae_C; genus Albitalea. The sequence goes on along the minus strand of CBINKC010000131.1, from coordinate 8,939 downwards.
TCGCGCGCGGCCTCCTCGTCGAGTTCCTTCAGGTACTCGCGGTATTCGCTCGCCCGCATGAGCTCAGGCTCGCCGAACGGAATGGTGGGCTCGAACATGTGCGCGCGGGTGAACTGTGACGAACTGTAGCGGGTGCCGGGCGCGCCGCCGTCAAAGCCCCTGACGTGCGTGAGCCAGCGCCCGCCAGAACCGGGCGTCCTGCGTCGTGGCGAAGTTGATGCGCATGAGGGTAGTGCGCCGCGGTGTGGCGTGGAACAGCGCGCCCGGCGCGAGCAGCCAGCCGTCGTCGACCATGGCGCGAGCCAGCCGTTCGGTATCCACCCCCACGTCGACCCAGCCGAACAGCCCGCGCGGGGGCGCGGCGAAGCGGCATCCGTGCGACTCGGCCAGACGGACCGTGCGCGCCCGGGCCTCGTCGAGCCGTGCGTTCACGCGCTCGGCATGGCGTCGCAGCAGCCCATGCTCAAGGCAGTGCGCCAGAGCCTGTTCCGTCAAGCTGGGCGTGGTGAGCGTACTCAGCAGTTTGGTGTCCACGAGGCGGTCGACCAGCGAGGCAGGAGCCGCGATGAAACCCACGCGCCAGCTCGGGGTCAGGATCTTCGAATACCCCGACACATATATCGTGCGCTCCAGGGCATCGAGTGCCGCCATGCGCGGCATGTGCGGCGGCGCGAGGTGCACATAGGTGTCGTCCTCGACCACATGCAGGTCGTATTGCTGCGCCAGGCGGAGCACCCGGTGTGCCGCGCCCAGGGACAGCGATGCGCCGGTCGGGTTGTGCAGCACCGACACGGTGACGTACAGGCGAGGCTGGTGGGTCTCGATCAGGCGCTGCATCACGGCGAGGTCGGGCCCGTCCTCGCCGCGCGGCACCGGCAGCGCGCGTAAGCCCAGCGCGGCCAGGCGCGCGTACTCCACCGACCAGCCGGGTTCGTCCACCAGCACGCTGTCGCCCGCGTGCAGCAGGGTGCGCGTGACGACATCCAGCGCGTGCGTGGCGCCCACTGTGGTGATGATCTGCTCGGGCGTCGCCGGCACGCCGACATCCGCAAGCCGAGCGGAAAGCGCGCGGCGCAGGCGCAAATCGCCTGCCGCCTCGCCGTACTGCAGGGCATGCGGAGTGTGCAAGCTGCTGCCGCCGACACGGCGCAGCGCCGACGTCAGCATGGGCAGGTCGAGCCATTCCCCGGGCAGCGTGCCGTGGCCGGGCATCGGAAGGTCGCCGGGGCGCTGCAGCATGCCGCGCATGAGCATGGTGGCGCTGATCGCGAGTGGCGAGTGACGTGGCTTGTCGGGGGCCGGGCGGCGCGTTTCGCTCGCGGTCTCGCGCACAAAAAAGCCGCGCTGGCGGCGCGCCTCCACCAGGCCCTGCGCCTGCAACTGGTCATAGGCGGCCACTACCGTGCAGGTGCTCACTCCGTGCCTACGCGCGCATTCGCGTACTGAGGGCAGTCGGCTGCCCGGTCCGAGCAAGCCCTGGCGGATCTGCTCCGAAAAGCGCGCACACAGCTGTTCGGTGAGGGTGGTGTCGGCGCCGCGCGAGAGGTTGTCGGCAGGGGTACGAGAGCTCATGTGTTGGTCATGTGGCCGATACAGGTCACATCAATGTGTGTGAGAAGTGTACTGACGCTGTATTGAACACCTGCCTAGACTGTCCGCGCGGCGATCGAGAGACCACCGAGCCCTTTACCCGCCAAGGTGAACGCAGGCTGGGATTTCTCATTGACTTGGCCACGCCGGGAGGTCCAGCGTGGCGCTCGGGTCATCGCCGTCGACAGAAGACCAACAGGAGACACCTCATGATCATGAACTTCCGGACGGCTCGACGCGCGGCGCTCACGAGCCCTTCGCTGATCCGCGAGATCCTCGACTTGTCGGAAAGGCCCGACATCATCTCCCTCGCCGGAGGCTGGCCGTCGCCCGACATCCTCCCCGTCGATGGCATGCACGAGGCGAGCGAGCGGGTGCTGCTCGATGCGCCGCACGAGGCACTGCAGGATGTCGAGAGCGAAGGCTACGGCCCGCTGCGCGAATGGGTGGCCGCACACCTGGCCGCGCAGAAGATCTCCGTGCAGGCCTCGCAGGTGCTTATCACCACCGACCCCCAACAGGGTCTGGATCTCATCGGCAAGGCGCTGATCGATCCGGGCAGTCGCGTCGCCGTGGAGTCGCCCACCTCCATGAGTGCGCTGCGAGCCTTTGCACCGTACGAGCCCGAGTACGTCACGCTGACCTGCGGCGAGCAGGGGCCGCTGCCGCACACCCTGGAGACGGTCGGCTGCGCACGCTTCGTCTACGTCCGGCCGAATTTCCAGCAACCGGGTGGCCGGTGCATTTCCCCGGGCTGCCGCTTCGCCTTCATGGCCTGGGCCAGGGCGCTCGGCCTGCCCGTGGTCGAGGACAACCGCTACGGCGACCTCTGGTTCGATGCTCCCCCGCCTGCGCCGATGGCTGCGCATTGTCCCGAGGGCGTGATCTACCTCGGTTCCTTTTCCTGCGTGCTCGCCCCAGGGTTGCGACTTGGCTATGTGGTCGCGCCCAGGGCCGTGTTCCCGGGTCTGCTCCAGGCCAAGCGGGCCGCCGGCTTGCGCACGCCCGGCTTCAACCAGCGCGTGGTGCACGAGGTCATTCGCGCCGGCCTTCTGGACGAGCACCTGCCGCAGGCGCGGTGGCGCTATCGCGCACAACGCGATGCGATGGCTGCGGCGCTCAAGCGGCACATGCCGCTCAGCTGTCGTTGGAGCGTTCCCGCCGGAGGCATGTTCTTCTGGCTGGAGTTGCCGCAGCACATGGATGCCAGAGAGCTCCTGCCACATGCGGCGGCGCGGGGCGTCTCGTTCGTTCCCGGGGCGGCCTGCCATGCAGTCGCGTCGCAACGTCACACGATCCGGCTTTCCTTTGTCAGCGAGACGCCGGAGCGCATCGAGCAGGGTGTGGCGCAGCTCGCGTTGGCAATGGAGGACATGGAGTGGCGCAGCGCCTGCAAGGCTGCCTTTGGATCCCGCTCAGCTGCCGTGGCGCCATCGCCAGGCCTGGCGCAGGTCCGTCCAGGCCTGCGCACTGCGCGGATCCGCCTCGTGCAGTAGGGCCGCATAGCGTCGCCAGACGACGAACACGCCGGCCGCCAGGAAGCCCAGCAGCGTGCCCGCCAGAGTGATGAGCGCGCGAGAGGGCTTGGACTTGTAGTCCGGCGGCAGCGCCCGGTCGACCTGCTGCAGCGCCGGGCCTTCCTTGGCCTCGTCGAGCTTGGCGATCTCGTACTGGCGCACCATGCTCTCCAGCAGCGCCTCCTGCAGCTTGACCTCGCGGCGGGCACGCACGTACTCGATGGCGGCCTCCGGCAGGCGACCCACCGGCATGTCCACGGCGCTGCCAGCCTCGCCACCGGTGCGCGACTCCATGCGGCCCAGTTCGGTCCGCAAGGCCCGCAGTTCGGACGTCAGCCGCATCACGTCGGGGTTCTGCTCCGTGGCTGCCATGCGCAACACCTTGAGCTGCACCTCGCGCTCGGCAATGAGGGCACGCAACTGCGCCGCGCCCCCAATCAGCGCCTCGGCCTGCTTGTCGAGCACGATCACGCCGGACTTCTCTTGCACCTTCCTCAAGGCCTGCTCGGCCTGGATCAGGTGTTCTTTCGTGTCCTTGAGCTGCTGCTCGAAGAACACGCGCCGCTGCTGCGCCTCCGAAACCGCCAGACGCCCCAGTACCTTGGTCAGCTCCTCGGGGTAGGCGTTGGCGAGCTGGGCGGCGAATGCCGGGTCCTTGTCGTCCACCTCCAAAGCGATCACGCCACTCTTTTTCTCCGGCGTCACGCGCACGTATTTCGGTACGGTCCTGCGCAGCGCCTCATAGTTCTTTGCTTCGTAGCGCTGCTTCAGGCCGAAGCGCTCGTCCAGCGCGCGCACCACGCTGTCACTCTTGAGCAGCGCGACGTAAAGCTCGTCGGGCGTCTTGGGCGTGAGTCCGCCGGCCAGACCACCCAGCGCGCCCAGCGCGGCGAGCGCCGCCGCCGACGAGCTTTGCTGCTGTGATGCGGGCGGCAGCATCGTTGTTCGAGCGGTATAGACGGGCGGCAAGAGCATGGCGACCGCAAGCGCGCTGCCCCCGGCTGCGACGGTTGTCGCGCCGATCAGTCGCTTGCCTGCGCCCAGCCAGGTGAGCAGGTCCACGAGGCTGACCTGCGGACCCTCGTCCTCGTTCTCGAACTCGGCGTTGATGGGCTCTTGCGCCGTGCGCTGGGGTGACGCGCTCATGTCGTACTCAGTTGTTGCGCAGCGTCTGGATGGCGGCTGCGCCCAGACCGAACTGGTAGAAGATCTGCGACCAGTCCTTCAGGTTGCGCACCAGCGCGCGGCCCCAGGTCTCGTAGTCGAGCTGGCTGGGCACCACCACCGCGTCGCCGGGATGCAGCGGCTGCGATTCGATCCCTCCGAAGCCGAAAAAGCCGCGCCGGTCGTTGCCACTGCTGACCGTGCCGTCTGCACGCAGGATGAACATTGCCGAGCGGTCGGCGGCCTCGTCGAGGCCCGCCAGGCGGACGTAGTCGCCCGCGGTGCGTCCGGGCTTCCACAGGTAGGCGTTGTTGTTCGCCACCGCACCGGCCACCGTCACGAACCCTGGCCGCGCCGGGACGACGATTCGATCGCCATGCTCCAGCGGTACGTCGGGCAGCGTGGCCAGCGCCCGCGTGTCGGGCTGGAGTTCCAGTGCAATGCGGCCGTTGGGCTGCAGCTGCGCCAGCCGGGCGAGCTGGGCCTGCGTGGCCGAGTTGCTGATCGCGGCGCTGCGGTCGGGCGAAGTTTCATCGCGGCGGTTGGCCGCCTCCCGGGCGGCCTGTGTGGCCGACAGCGCCTGCAGCCGGGCCACGGCCGCTTCGAGGTTCTCGCGCTGCCGCAGCCGGGTCTCTTCGCGCGTGAACTCCAGCCCGTACACATAGGCCTGCGGCGAGAAGCCGCCTGCGCGCTCGAGCAGACTCCGCAGCGTTTCGCCCGGCAGCAGCTGGTACACGCCCGGGGCGGCCACTTCGCCTTCGAGCGACACCAGTCGCGTCTGCCGGGCCACCGGTACGCGCATGTCCTTTTGGCTGTAGACCGTGACCACGTCGCCTGGCAGCAGCTCGATGTTGTGCGCGGGGTCGTCGTGCAGGATGGCCCGGCCGAGGTTGAAGGGAATCACCTGCGTCGTCAGGTCCTTGCGGTTCAGCCGCTCGATGACAGCGTAGTCCCAGTTCAGTTCGTCGAACAAGGGCGCGGGTGGCTTGCGCACCCCCGGGGGTGTTGTGCCGTCGTCGACCCCCGTCGCGCGCCGCGAGCGGGGCGCCGTGCCGTCTGCGGGCTGTGCCGGCTCCTGCATCGCCCAGGGTTGAGCCATCCCGGCGGCCGCCGCGCCCGACCCGGCACCCGCCACACCGTTGGGTGGTTGCATGGCCGTGCCGCCCTGATTGCCGCCGAGCGTGGCCGTCGCGCTGTTCTGCCCGTTCTGCATGGCGCCCCGCACGCCGGCGCGAGCGCCGATGGCTCCGGCGGCGCCGTGCCGAGGTGCCACGTCGAACTCGTCTTCGTCCTCGATCACCTGCACCAGCATGTTCTTGCGTCGATAGAAGTCGCGCGAGATCAAGGCCTCCTTGTCCGGGATCAGATCGCGAATACGCATGCCCGGCGCGTACGGGTAGCGCAGCGGCTGGGCCACGTGGCCCTTGAGCGTCACCGCGTTGGCGAACTGCGGAGAAATCTCCAGCAGCGTCACCACGTCGCCGTCACGCAAGGGCGTGGTCAGGCCCGGCTCGTCGAGCTTGAACTCCTGTACGAGGCGCGGTGCCTGAGGTTGCGCGGGATCGATGCGCTCCAGCTGCCCGTGGTGGGGATTGGCCAGCACGGGCGCACCCCCGGCATAGCGAAGCACCTCGCGCAGCGGCTCCTGCGCGCTCTTGAGTTCATAGATCGCCGGCGTTTCCAGCGCACCGGTCAGCGCCACGCGCGGGCCAACCGGTTGGAAGACGACCACGTCGCCGGGCATCAGCTGCACATCCCGCGACTTGTCGCCTTGCACGAGGAAGTCGTAGATGTCGAGTTCCGACACCACCTGGCCCTCGCGGCGCAGCAGCAGGCGCCGCATCGAACCGTTGGAGCCCGGGCCGCCGGCAGCCACCGCCGCCGAAAGCATGGTGGACTGGCTCGGCAGCGTGTACACCCCAGGGCGCAGCGCTGGGCCCACCACGAACACCTTTAGGCCGCGCAGCTGCCCGAGCGTCACGTTGAGGTTGAAGTTGGTGAACACGCGGCCGACCTGGCTGCGCAGGTGCCGCTCGATGTCGGAAGCCTTTACTCCCGCCACGCTGAAGCTGCCCACCTTGGGCAGGTGGATCTGCCCGTTGCGGTCGACCAGCGCGCGGTAATCCACATCGATCGCGCCCCAGGCCCGGATGATCAGCTCGTCGCCCGGGCCGATCACGTAGTCGGCCGACACCGGCACGCTGTCCATGGGCCCTTGCGACAGCGCGGCCTCGATGAAGAAATTGCTGCCGAACACCTGCAGCCGGCGGCCCGTCGCGATCTCGACGAACTTCTGGAACTCGCTCGGCTTGGCCGGCGGCATGAGGTCGACCCGGCGAGCGCTCGGCTCCATCGAGCCGTCACGACGCATGGGCGGCGTGGCGGGCGTGCGCAGGGCCGGCACTTCGGGCCGCATGCCCGGCGTGGACAGGCCGTTGCCCGGCGTGACGGGGAGACGCTGAGTCGCCATTCCCGAGGGGCCATAGCCCGGTGTCACGAAGGTGCCGCCGCTGGTGCTCGGTTCGACCTGGGACTGCGCGGCCGCCGCCGCGCTCCAAAGGCACAAAGCGACGAGGAAAAGGAAGTGGCGCATCGAAGGTGAGGCTCGGAGGGTCGGACGGTAGTGCACGCGAAGGGTGCCACCGGCAGGGCCTGGACAAAGGCCAAAGGCGATCGGCTCGACACGCCAGGGTGCCGGAGGTCGCTGATGGTACTGGAATGCGCTGGGGATTCCCTGCTGCAGCGTGTACCGGGAGCCATGTGCGCCGCCCGCCAAGAACAGGGGCGGCGCAGGATGCAGAAAGGGCGTTCCGGGATGGGTGCGGGGCCAGCGCGGAACGGCCGTCCACTGGCCGCGCCGCGAGCTAGTCCCTGCGGAAGCTGTCGTGGCAGGACTTGCAGGACTGGCCTACGCCGCCGAACGCGGCCTTGATGGTGCCGAGATCGCCGGTCTTGGTCGCGGCGTTGAGCTTGGCGATCGCCTCCTGCATCTTGGTCGCCGCCGCCTTGAACTTGTCGCCCTGGCTCCAGACCTCGGGCTTGGCGCGGGTGTCGCCCTTGTCCGTGCCCTCGCCGAACGCGGTGAAGGGCAGGGGAGCCATCAGTGCCGCGAGCTGCGCGTTCTCGGCGGCGGCCTTGGCATCGAAAGGAACCTTGCCCTGCGCCATGGCGCCGATGCGGCTGAAGTGCGAGGCCATCACGGTGAACGAAGCCTTGCGGTACTTGATGGCGTCTTCAGCTCGCGCGAATTGCGCGGCGGCGGGCAGCGCGGTCAAGAGTCCGGCCGCGGTGGCCGTGGCCCACATCAGTCTCTTCATAAAGGTGATCCCGACGAAACGATTGCGTTATGGTGTCCGCCCTCGGCGGTGAGCCGCAGGCAAACGCCGGGGAGTTTAAGGAGCTTGCCCGTCTCGTTTCCCTACTCCTCGCAAAGCCGAGTGGAAAACTGGCGCATCCGGCGTGTTCGCACGTGAGGGGTGAGGGTATCGTTCGGGCTGTCTGCGATTCGACATGAACATCGCCCCGGAGGGTTGCTCGCGCATGAACGTCACTCCGATTCCGACTCGCGTCTGGGATCTGCCCACCCGCCTTTTCCATTGGGCGCTCGCCGCTTGCATTGTTGCCTCGGTCATTACCGCCAAGATCGGCGGCAATGCCCTCGAATGGCACTTCCGCTTGGGTTATGTCGCCTTCACCCTCTTGGCGTTTCGGCTCATGTGGGGGCTGGTCGGCGGGTACTGGTCGCGCTTCGTGCATTTCATCTACACGCCCGCCGCGGTGTTGCGCTACTTGCGCGGCCAAAGCCGCGACGGCGAACATCACGAGGTCGGCCACAGCCCTCTGGGCGCACTGTCGGTCTTCGCCCTGCTGGGCATCCTTGCCATCCAGGTCGGCACGGGGCTGGTGGCCGATGACGAGATCGCCAGTACCGGGCCGCTCGCGAGCTTCGTGTCCAGTGCCACCAGCAGCGCGGCCACCTCGTGGCACAAGAACTACGGCCAGTGGCTCGTCATCAGCCTCGTCGTGCTGCACGTGGTGGCCATCGTGGCCTACGTGCGGGCAGGGCGTCGCAACCTGGCGCAGGCCATGGTGTTTGGCGACAAGCCGCTGCCAGCCGGGGTGCCGGCCTCGGCCGACCACTGGGGCTCGCGCGGAGCTGCCATCCTGCTGTTGACCCTGTGCGCCGCCGGGGTGGGCTGGGTCATCAGCCTGGGCGGCTAAACTTGCCATCCCACAGTCGACGCCATCCTGGATGGACGCCCCCGAGATACGTCTCGTAGACCCGGATAGTCCGGAACTGATCGCAGCCGCGCGCGAGCTGTTTCGCGAGTATGCGCACAGCCTCGACGTGGATCTGTGTTTCCAGCACTTCGACGAAGAGCTGGCCTCGCTCCCAGGTACCTACGCGCCTCCGGCCGGCTGCCTCAAGCTCGCCTTCATCGACGGTGCCTTGGCGGGCTGCGGGGCTCTGCGGCCGGCGCCCGAGTGCGATTACGCCAATGCGTGCGAGATGAAGCGGTTGTACGTGCGCCCCGCGTTCCGGCGCTTCGGGCTCGGACGCGTGCTCGCGCAGGCGCTGCTCGACGAGGCGCAGCGTGCCGGCTACGGCGAAGTGCTGCTCGATACCCTCGACGAGATCGCTGCAGCAATCGGGGATGATCCGAACTT
>CBINKC010000130.1:0-12759 GCA_966251135.1 uncultured Burkholderiaceae bacterium | reverse complement strand
CTCTCGCTTGGATCTCAGGCGAATCCACGAAGGTCGTGATCCTGAAGCCGCCAGCCAACTAACGGCTCCATCCAGCGCCACTCGGCCGCGGAGAAGAACGGGCTGAACGTTCGCCGCGCCAGACGTTGCCCGTGTGTGGTCAGGCAAGCCCGCAGTCTGCAATCCGGCTCATCTGCGACAATGCGCCCCGTCCCTCGGGACGGGGTCACCCACTGAAGCGCGACTTGCCCCCGCCGCATTGCATTGTTATCAGTGTGCGTCCAGTGCACCAGACTCCACATACAGCCACATCATGATGTGGTAGCAGCTAAGCGCTTCCGCGCTCACATGCACCAAGTGGGTTCTCCGGCGGTCGTGAGCCGGTAGTCGTTGTGGACGACTCTCACGGGGAAGGTCTCATGTTGGTGGGCCAGCCTCGCAGGCGGAGTTGAAAGGAGACTTATGAGTTCAGGCAGACAGTCTGTCAAATGGCAGATGCGTCGCGCGACTGACTGGTCCGCCGTGGCGGCAGTCTGGGATCGCGTAAATGCCGCGGCGGGAGCGGTTCCGTTCCTTGACAGTGCCTTTATCGAGCCGCTGCTTCAGCACTTTGGCGCTGGAAACGAAACGGTTGCAATCGGCAGGGTTGACGACCAGCCAGTCGCGGCGGCGCTGCTGGCGCGGCCCGTGGCGGGCCACACGACGACCTTCCAGCCCTCGCAGCTGCCGCTCGGCCCCTGGCTAGTAGCGCACGGGCTTGATGCTGTGGAAACTGCACGAAGCCTGATCCTTGCGCTGCCCGGCATGCGGATCGGCTTGGGGCTGACTCAGCTCGACCCCCTCCTCCAGCCAAATCCTCAGAACACGGCAGTTCTCCAGACGCTCGATTACATCCAAACAGCATGGATCGACGTCCAAGGCACGTTCGGAGCCTACTGGGAGGCGCGCGGCAAAAACTTGCGCTCCAACTTGCGCAAGCAGCGCAACAAGCTCGACTCGGACGGCGTCAAAGTCACGTTCGACACGCTTCGCTCGCCGGATGACGTGAGCCAGGCTCTCGCTGAGTACGGGCGCCTCGAGACGGGGGGCTGGAAGGGTGAGATGGGAACCTCGGTCCATCCGGACAACGAGCAGGGCCGCTTCTACGAAGCCATGCTAAGGAACTTCTGCGGGCTTGGCCGGGCCCGGATCTGGCGATTGAAGTTCGACGATAAGGTTGTCGCCATGGATCTGTGCATCGAAGGCGGCGGCACACTCGTCGTTCTGAAGACGGCCTATGACTCCGAGTACCGCACGTTGTCGCCTGCGTTTCTGATGCGCCAACAGGCCTTTGAAGAGCTGTTCAACGCGGGCGACATACGCCGTATCGAGTTCTACGGGAGGGTGATGGAGTGGCATACGCGCTGGTCCGAGCAGTCGCGCACGCTCTACCATGCCAACGTCTATCGGTGGGCCGTTGTGCCCGTCCTGCGCCGGCTTCTGGGTCGCGGGCGGGCGACTCCAGACAAGATGAATAGCGAAGCCCACGCTGGCGCCGCAAGCTGAAGGCTGTGCCCGACCTGCACTACGACATTTTCGATCCGGCCGCCTGCGGCTTCGCTCCGCCACGCGTCCCCTTCCTGCCGACCCTGGTGCGCGGCACCGGAATTCCTACGGCACGTAACACGTTCGGGATTGTCGGAGACGGCCACCCGAACAGTACCTTCAAACGAGGACGCTACGCCCTGCACGAGGCATTCCGGCTGTGCGGCCTGGGGCGCGGTGGCGCATTGCTGGCGCCGGCTTACCACTGCCGCACCATGATCGACCCGGCCATCGTGCTTGGCGCCCCAGTACATCTCTACCACCTGGACGAGCGACTGCGCCCGGACATGGCGGCGCTGGAGCAACTCGTGGGGCAGGCTCGGGTACCTGCAAAGGTTCTCCTGCTGACGCACTACTTCGGCATTCCGCAGGACGCGGAGTCGGTTAAATCGTTCTGTGATGCACACGGCATCGCTCTCGTCGAAGACTGCTCGCACGCTTTGCTCTACCACCGAGGAACGAAACGGATCGGAACATGGGGCCGCTACGTGACGGCGAGTCCCTACAAGTTCTTCCCATGCGAGGAGGGCGGCCTACTCATCTCAAGCAAGGGGACCCAAGTGCCTCGCTCGCGTCGCGCCACACTGAGGTCGGAGCTGAAAGTGCTGGCACATGCGGCGGAGCGGGCGTGGCTACAGCTGCGCCGCGGCATCTCCGCACAGGACGTGGAGAGACTCGAGCGCGACATCGAGGCTTTGGCAAACGTCGCCGCGCCGCAAGGGCGCCAGGGGCACCAGATCCAGAACACCCCATCGCGCTACTACGATGAGCGCGAGCAGGCGCAGGCTGCTGCAACAACCTCCGGCCTAATCGCCTCGTTGTGCAACCTTGACCGGATGGCCGCACTGCGGCGCACTCACTATCAGCGCTGGGTCAACGCCGTGCAGGGCCTTCCCGGGTGCCGAGCCCTTTTCGAGGCCCTCCCAGACGACTGCGTACCCTACATGTTTCCCCTGCTGATCGATGACCAGCAGTCCTCGTTCCACCTTCTCAAGCGCCTTGGCGTGCCAATCTGGCGCTGGGACGACATGGCCACATCCGACTGCCCGGTTTCGCGCCGGTATCGACTTCGCCTGCTCCATCTACCTTGCCACCAAAGCCTCTCCGATGCGGAAATCACGTGGATGATCGACGCAGTGACGTCCGCAGTGCGCCGCTTCTGCGGCCGCGGATAGCGGGTTCGTGGAGGTGCTGGACAGCAGTCGCGGCGGTAGCGCGCCCCATCGTCCCTTTGGACAAGCGGCGGCCGCAGCGCAGGTTCGCTGGCCGCACACTGCAAACTGGGCGGCTCGGGCGTTGGCGGTGACTGGTTCCTCCTCGCAGGACGCACACAGTTCAACATCCTGTCCACGGCGCCCTTCGTGCATTTCACGTGGCGTCAGGATGGCGACCCGCGCTTGCCCACCCGGGACCGCGAGCGCACAGCGCGGCTGATCCCCCGAAAGCAAGGTGGATGGAAGCGCCCGGTTGGCGCTGTAGCATTCCGGGCTCGATACGAGGCGCCCGGCATTGCCTGGGCGCCCGCCCACCGCCTTTCGTCCTCCGGGCACACGTCCCCACCTATACGAACGGATCCTTCGATGAGGCGCGAAGCCACACTCCTGCATGAGCTTGCCCTGGTGGCAGCAGACCGGTCGCCTGCGGCGCCAGCACTGCGGCACGACACGGATGTCATCGAGTACGCGCGTCTGGCGCACGACATCCGCCGCTTCGCGTCGGCGCTCGCCGCACTGGGCATCAGCCGCGCCGAGCGGGTCGCGATCTACCTCGACAAGCGCCCCGAAACAGTGGTCGCCTCCTTTGGTGCCCCGGCGCACGGCGCGGTGTTCGTCCCGATCAACCCGCTGCTCAAGGCCGAGCAGGTTGGATACATCCTGCGCGACTGCAGTGTGCGCGTCCTGGTCACTTCCGAAGAGCGACTGCGCACCCTGGCGCCCGAACTGGCCGAGTGCCCGGCACTTTCCCACGTGATCGTCATAGGCGCCAAGGCCTCGACGCCTTCGATGGACCCGGTCGCGGTTCACAGCTGGAACGAGGTTTTGCAGGCCCCGCCGCGCGACGGACACCGAGTTGTCGACACCGACATGGTCGGCATCCTCTACACCTCAGGCAGCACTGGCAAGCCGAAGGGCGTGGTCCTCTCCCACCGCAACATGGTGGCCGGTGCCAAGAGCGTCGCTTCTTACCTCGAGAACCACAGTGGCGACGTGCTGCTGGCCGCCCTCCCGCTCTCGTTCGACGCCGGGTTCAGCCAGCTCACGACGGCGTTCCATTCGGGTGCCAGCGTCGTGCTGCTGAACTACCTGCTGCCGAAGGACGTGGTCACCGCGGTGGCGGCCCATGGCGTCACCGGCATCACGGCCGTGCCGCCCCTGTGGATCCAGCTGACGCAGGTGCGTTGGCCGGCAGGTGCGGGCGATCGGCTGCGCTACTTCGCGAACACCGGCGGGCGCATGCCGCTTGACACACTGAAGCGCCTGCGCGAAGCGCTGCCCCACGCCAAACCGTACCTGATGTACGGCCTCACCGAAGCATTCCGCGCCACCTACCTGCCACCCGAAGAGGTAGACCGCCGGCCAGATTCAATCGGCAAGGCCATCCCCAACAGCGAGATCCTGGTGCTGCGCCCCAACGGCGCACCCTGCGACCCCGATGAGCCTGGCGAATTGGTCCAGCGCGGCGCCCTCGTGGCGCAAGGCTACTGGAACGACCCAGAGAAGACCTCAGAGCGGTTCCGGCCGCTGCCGGGCCGCGAAGCAGGCCTCGTGCTCCCGGAAATGGCCGTCTTCTCTGGCGACACGGTGCGCCAGGATGCCGAGGGCTTCCTGTACTTCATTGGACGGCGCGACGAAATGATCAAGTCGTCGGGCTATCGCATCAGCCCGAACGAAGTGGAAGAGGTGATCTACGGCACGCAGATGGTCGGCGAGTGCGCGGCCTTCGGCGTACCGCATCCGACGCTGGGCGAGGCCGTGGTGGTGGTGGTGACGGGCCGTGACAGTGCCGCATTGGATCTGCCGCGCCTGCAGGCCCTGTGTCGAGAGCGACTGCCGGCCTACATGCTGCCATCCCGCATCGAAGTGCGCGAAGGCCCCCTGCCGCGCAATGCCAACGGCAAGATCGACCGTAAGTCCCTCAGCACCGAACTCAGAAGCGCAGCCGAAGGAGTGGCCCCTTGAGCACACCACGACATCCGGCCATGGAGCAGTTCCCCCTGTCCGGCAACGAGATGATGGTCGGCGGCATGCCGATTTCGCTGCTGGCCGCGCGCGTGGGCAGTACACCGTTCTACGCCTACGACCGGCGGCTCCTTGATGCGAGGATACAGAAGCTGCGCGCGGCGCTGCCAGCGGAGATCGGCCTGCACTACGCCATGAAGGCCAATCCCATGCCCGCGCTGGTGTGCCACATGGCACGTCTGGTCGACGGCCTCGACGTCGCTTCAGGTGCGGAATTGCGCGTGGCCCTGGACGCCGGCGCCGATCCTCATGAGATCAGCTTCGCGGGCCCCGGCAAGTCCGAGGCCGAACTGAGTCAGGCCGTCGCATCCGGCATCCTGCTCAACGTGGAGTCGATGCGGGAGATCCACCTGCTTGCCGAAGCAGTGCAGCGCGTGGGGCGCAATGCGCGCGTGGCGGTGCGTGTGAACCCCGACTTCGAGCTGAAGTCGTCAGGCATGAAGATGGGCGGCGGGCCGAAGCAGTTCGGCATCGATGCGGAACAGGTGCCGAACGCGCTGCGCGAGATCGGGCGGCTGGGCCTCGCCTTCGAGGGTTTCCACATCTTCTCGGGCTCGCAAAACCTGCGGGCCGAAGCCATTTGCGAGGCCCAGAGCAAAGCGCTCCAGATGGCCGCGCGCCTGGCCGAGCACGCACCGTCCGCGGTGACGAGCCTGAATCTGGGCGGCGGCTTCGGCATCCCGTATTTCCCGGGCGACCGGCCGCTGGACTTGGTGCCCGTCGGGGAGCATCTCGCCGACATCGTGGCGTGTGCCAAGTCATCCTTGCCCGAGGCACGCCTCGTCATCGAGCTTGGCCGGTACCTGGTAGGGGAAGCCGGGGTGTACGTCTGTCGCGTACTGGACCGGAAGGTGTCTCGCGGAGAAACGTTCCTCGTTACGGACGGGGGCTTGCATCATCATCTCGCCGCGTCGGGGAACTTTGGCCAAGTGATCCGGAAAAACTATCCGGTCGACATCGGGAACCGCGCCGGCTCCGAGCACCGCGAACCGGCCTCTGTGGTGGGCCCGCTTTGCACGCCGCTCGATCTGCTGGCCGACCGCATGGAGCTTCCAGTGGCTGAACCTGGCGACCTCGTGGTCGTGTTCCAGTCCGGTGCCTACGGACCGACAGCAAGTCCGCAGAAGTTCCTCAGCCACCCGGTGGCGACGGAAGTGCTGGTATGACGTGAGTAATCAAGCTCCAGCACTCGGAGTGCTCCCTGCCGTACCAACGGTGAAGAGTGTGACTATTCCGCATAGCCGTCCTTGTTGAGTGGGCGGTTGCAAGCAAATGTGAACAAAGCAACGGCAAGAGGCTCGCCCGTTACTTCTCGCGGAAGAAACTGCCCAATCATTCCACCCGGCGGACTGGTGTAGTTTTTACCCGCCACACCGCTGTGCAATAAGTTCAATCACTACGTTGGGATGGATAGGGCCATGTTAACGACTCCCGTCGTGAGGCTTTCGCTGTGGGCGGCCATGGCCGCTGTGGCCGGGTGCGTGGGGGCAGGCTCGGCCTCGCCTGCCGCTCAGGCGGAGACCGTAGGCAGCGGCCCCTCTCACCACCGACGCGGGTGGCGGGGTGCGCCAGTACGGCACCTTCTTCTACGTACCGGCTCTGCGTAGCCCGGCGTGGATCTCCGGGGAAGACACACCGGTCGTGCTGTTGAAGCCACCGGTCTGACTCCTCCTGACCCATACGGCCTGTGCCCCGCGCCCGCGGCGCGGGACACATTCATCACTCAGGAGTCAATGTGACCGAGACGACGACACCGGCAGTGCCCGGAGTAGCAAATGAGCGGCATCCCGATCTGCCGGAACCGCTGCGCCGTAAATTCATGATGCTTGTGGGAGCGACCCTGTCCGCCCCGCTCGCCGCGTGTGGCGGTGGCGGGGGCACCGCTCAAGCCAAGTCCACGCCAGACACCTCCACGCCGGACACGCCCACTCCAGAGATCTCGCAAGGGACCTCCACGCCGGACTCGTCTACGACGGACTCGTCTACGACGACACCCCCATCCGAATCTGATCAGCAGGCACCAGCACCCAACGGTGCACTCGTCGCGTTCACCCTTCGCAGAACCTCGGCAGGCAGCAATGTTCCGTTCGCTCTGGGACACGTTTTCCGCAAAGGCGATGTCCCATCCGGGAAGGCGCTGGCGCTCGACACCAGCGCCTTCCAGGTGACGCCGATCTCCCTCTGGGACGATGGCAGCGTCAAGCACGCCCTCATCGCAGGCAAGGTCGACCTGCAGGCTGGCGTCGACAAGGCCGTGGGGGTCTACGTAGGTACAGCCGCGACCGGCGCACCACTCACCGAAGCCGATCTCATCAACGCCAGTCCCATCGCTTCGATCACGTACGGCAGCTATGGCACCGTGACCTTGGCGTCCTTGCTGAGCACCTCGGCGCACGTGATGACCGAGAACGCTGGCCCGCAGTACGCCGCCTTCCAATACATCGCACCATTCCCCAACGATGCCTCCCTTCGCGCGGTGTTCCACGTGCAGTTGTGGGCCGGCGCCCAATACCGCGTCCGCGTGGCGGTGGAGAACGGGAGCGCCGTTTCCACTTCATCCAGCAAGAGCGGCAACGCCACAGTGAGCATTGCGGGCGCCCAGCGGCTGTCCGCCTCGGTATCGATGTTGCCCGGCACGCGCTGGGATGTGGTGGCAGCAAGCTTTGCTGAAACCAGTGTGCGCCACGATCCCGTCTATCTGCGCGCGTCGCGGCTTGTGCCCAACTATGGCTACACAAGTCCGAGCAGTGCCACCCTGGACGCGCTGGAGAGGGCGTATACCCCGATGGCAGGCCTCGGATGGGAACCCTACATGGGCGCCACCGGGTACACCCCGGGGATCGGGCTTCTTCCCCACTGGGACGCGCTGTACTGCTGCTCCGGCGATCCCCGCGCGTACGAGTCCTCCATCGCGCACAGTCGCGCCTATGGCGCCTACTCGATTTACTTCCGGGACTCCGCGACAAAGCAGACACCACGGTTCAGCGACTACGCCACGGTATACGCCGATAGCGACACCCTGAGCGGCGGTGGAGCGTACGTCTGGGAGCACGCCCACCACCCGAACGCCGGCTACTTGCCATGGCTGCTGACGGCCGAACGCTTCCACCTGGAAACGCTGCAAGCCAACGCCTGGGCCTGCTACGTCACCAACTACAACAAGCCCCTCGAAGCGGGCGGGCTGGCGGCCTATCAGAACGAAAACCGGGTTGTGAATTCGCAAACCCGCAGCCGAGCGTGGCGCTTCCGAACCTACGCCGCCGTGGCCGCCGTGTCGCCCACCGGCGATCTGTTCGCCGCCGACTGCCGGTCGAACGTCGCAGCCAACGTGGCCCGCTGGAAGTCGCTGCACGTCGACACAAACACCCCCGCGACCGGGCTGGTCGGCATTTATGACGACAAGGATGCCAGCACTGCCGGCTTCCAGCACTCCATCTTCGAGTCCCTGTTCCTGGTGGCGGCGCTGGGTTGGGCATGGGACATAGAGCCGGGGTTGGATACCGCGCAGAAGGCCCAGCACCAAGCCGTGCGGGACTTTGCCTACAGGGTGCCAGTGGGGCTCACCGGCCGCGGTCGCGCTTACAACGAATATGCGTGGCAATACGCTCCCGGCCCGTACCGAATGGTCATTGGCTCGTCATCGGGCACCGACACCCTCTATCCGAACTGGGGCGCGGTGTATCAAGCCACCTACCCCGACGCACCGGAAGAAGGCACGACCATCAAGGCCGCCTACGCAGATGACCCAAGCAGCTATGCATTCCCTCAAGGGAACTGGGGACACCTGCTTACCGCCTTGTCGTACGCCAAGGACCACGGTGCCCTCGGTGCGGCGAGCAGCTACGCAAGGATGGTGGGCGCCAGCAATTGGAACAGCAATGCCGTCAAATACAATGACAGACCGCAGTATGGGGTGGTATCCAGAATCTGAGGTCGGCCAGCTCGAGCCATGGTCGACCTGTGCCATCCCCGCCTGACGCATTCTGCTCGGCACACCACTCCACTGCCCCCACTGAACGCTTGAACGTTCGCCCGCCTGCTCGGCGGCGATACCGCGAGGAGATTGCATGGCAGAAGCCGGGCCCAACGCGGACCGCAGGTTCGTCGACTATTACGCGCAGCAAAGCCAGTCTCCGGCAACGCTCGCCCGCTTTGCCGGCATCAAGGACGCGGTGCTGACGCTACGCCGGAACCTGGGCGCATCCACGCACTCGCTGGCTGTCGCCGACATCGGATGCGGTGCAGGATCGCAGAGTCTGATGTGGGCCGTCGACGGGCATCGCGTGGCGGGCGTGGACATTTCCGATCCACTCATCCAGGTGGCCCGACAGCGTGCGGCAGCCCAGTCGTTCGATGTCGAGTTCACAGTGGGCAGCGCGACGCAGTTGCCTTTCCCCGACGCGAGCTTCGATGTCGTGCTCACGGCCGAACTCCTAGAACACCTGCCCGAGTGGAAGCCCTGTGTCGACGAGGTTGTGCGCGTGCTCAAGCCTGGCGGCGTCGCGTACTTTTGCACCACGAACAGGCTGTGCCCGGTGCAGCAAGAGTTCGACCTGCCGCTGTACAGCTGGTATCCCAGCGCCATCAAGCGCCGCTGCGAGCAGATGGCTGTCACAACGCATGGCCACTGGGTCCAGTTCACCAGCTTCCCCGCCGTCCACTGGTTCAGCTTCTACCAGCTCAGCCGCTATCTAGATGCGCGCGGAGTGACCGCCTTCGATCGCTTCGACGTGCTGAGCTCGAATGGTTCGCCCTTGCGACGTGCCGTGGTGAGCGGGCTGAAGGGGTCGAGGGCGCTGCGCTTCATGGGGCAGCTGTGCACGCCTTATACGGTCGCCTTCGGTGTGAAGCGCAGCGATGGCGACGCGCCTGCTATTGCCGACGCGTGACACGACCCTTGCACGGTGCGGCGAACTCACCGGTCGCGGCCCATTCCTGCTTAATCAAGAACGAAGAACCGACATGGCCAACAAAGCGTTGATGATCGCCACACTGCTCAGCACTGCCATTGCCTCATTGTCGGCCTGCGGTGGAGGTGGGGATGTGGCCTCCGACCACTCTCAGACATCTCCCGCAGCCCAATCACCAGCAGTCGGTCCGGAAGTCCAGGCGGAAGACTCGGCCCCTCCCGCGGAAGGACCAGGGGCTGACGAAACGCCCACTACCCCCCCTGCGACAACGACGGCATGCGACAGCGCCACCGGGCGGGTACTGCTCGTGGGCCCCGGCCAGCCCTATGCGAAGCCCAGTGCCGCGGCGGCCGCTGTTCAGTCCGGCGACGTGGTCAAGATCAGCGCGGGGAACTACCGCGGCGATGTTGCAACCTGGTCAGCCAACAACCTGACCATCTGCGGTGTCGGCGGGCGAGCCAAGCTCTACGCCGATGGCCAGCACGTCGGAGGCAAGGGCATCTGGGTGGTCACCGGGCGGGACATTACGATTGACAGCATCGAGTTCCACGATGCAAAGGTGCCGGACGAGAACGGCGCCGGTATCCGTGCCGAGCATGGGGGCCAGCTGCTCATCCGCAACAGCGGTTTCTTCGACAACGAGAACGGCATCCTGAGCGACAGCGGAGCTGCCACCGTGACCATCGAAGGCTCCGAATTCGCGCGCAACGGCTTCGGCGACGGCTACACCCACAACATCTACATCGGCCAGCTCGCGCGTTTGACGGTCACTGGCAGTTTCTTCCACGAAGCCAAGATCGGACACAACCTGAAGAGCCGCGCGAGCGAAAACATCATCGAGAACAGCTACTTCATGGACGGCCCTACGGGAACATCGAGCTATCTCGCCGACTTCCCGAATGGTGGCAAGGTCGTGCTACGCGGCAACCTGTTCCACAAAGGGCCCAACGCGGAGAACTCGACGGCCATCGCGTATGGCGCAGAGGGACTGAAATGGACGACCAACACGCTGGAGATGAGTCACAACACCGTGGTGGTCACCCGCTCCGGCGGGAGCTTCCTATCCGCGCCGGCAAGTACCCAGTCCGTGAAGCTCACCGCCAATCTCTTTGCCGGCACGGGCAACCCCACGCTTATCACGGGCGGCTTTCCAGTGATCGGCATCGTACAGACGGGTCATATCACCTCGTCGGCAAGCAACATCCCCGGCGCAGTGAACGTCGAGCAGCCTGATTTCTGGCCCAACGCCACGCTGGAGTCGCAGATCCGCTTGAGCGACACAATTGACGCCACGTACACCCACGACGCTCCGCGGCCTCTCGTGCTGCGCACGCTTCAGAGCGGCGCACGGATGTCGGGGGCGCTTCAGTCCGCGCCATGACCGGCGCGCGCCCAGGCGCGCCGAGGCCATGACAAACGCCGAATCAGCGATGCGACCGTTATGGCTGAGCCACCCGGCGACCATGCACCGATGAGCGTCAGCGGCGCCAAGTTGGCGCGCGTGCTGCTCGCCGTGTGCGCGCTATTGATTCTTTACGGGTCGCTGTACCCGTTCCAGTACGCGGAACCACCATCGGCCAGTGCAGCATGGCACCAACTGCTACTTGCATCCGGCTGGTGGACTTCAGCGGGCGACGTGATGGGCAATGTGCTCCTGTTCGTGCCCTGGGGGGCCCTTGGTTCGGCGGCACTTGCGCATGTGCCCCAGCGGCGGCGACGGCTGGTGGCGTTCTTCGTAGGGTCAGTAGTCTTCGCGCTCGCGGTGCAGGTCATCCAGATCTGGTTTCCGTCACGCTCGCCCTCGCGGGCCGATGTGCTGTGGAACGCCGTTGGCACCCTGGCCGGCATGGCCTTCTCGGGCGGGCTGGCCCGCATCCTTCGTCGCAGAGAGCGCGGCGTCGAACCCCAGGCGGGCACGGCACTGGCCCTCGTCGTTCTGTGGGTGGTCACGCAATGGGCACCACTCATCCCCACGATCGACTGGCAGGGCATCAAGGACTGCATCAAGCCCCTACTCCTCCACCCTGACCTGAGCCCGGTGGCGATGCTGCTCGCCCTGGCCCGGGTCCTGGCCGTCGGTTGCATGCTGGAGGCGGCGGCCGGTGTGGAGCGGCGGAGGACAGCGGCCCGGTTCGCGGCTCTTCTGACGGTGGTGATGGCGGGCAAGCCTTTCATCGTTGGCCAGAGCATCACCGCGTCTAACGCGCTCGGCTACCTTGGCGGTTATGTCGTCTGGCTGGCGTCACGGCGCATGGATGAACAGCGACGTCTCGTCGCCACGCTTGCTCTGCTGTTCGCAGCCTACATCCTCCACGCACTCACACCATTCGCTTGGCGCAACACGCCTGCGGAAATGCATCTGCTTCCGTTCGCCGCCCTGCTCGAAGGATCAATGGAACTCAATGCGCGCGCATTACTGGATGCGGCGTTCCTCTACACCGCCTTGCTCTGGCTGGCGCAGCGCAGTACCGACCGGGTGATGGGCATCAGCATCACCTTGGCCTCATGCGTGCTGGCCCTGGAGTACACACAGGTCTGGCTTGCGGGACGCACGGGCGACATCACCGAGCCTCTGCTCGTCCTGTCAGCCGGCGTGCTGCTGAAGATGACACAGCCCGCGCGACACACCCGGCACCGGCACGCTGTCACACACCGGCCCGACGAAGTAAGGCACGCGCGTACGCGGCGGTCTCACTGACACCATAACCAGTTCTCTTGTCCCGCCCCTCGGCCGCACTCCCTGGGACCGAGGATAGGAGCGTCTAGTTGGTCGAATGGTCGAATCGCAATGCCACGATTCGACCGCCCAATCGGCTCTTCCGATTGACCTGCCGGGACGCCCTGATCGATCGGATCGATCGGATCGCTCGGCGCCGGCACCTGCACGGGTACGAACTGCAGCCTCGTCGCACCGTCAACCGGGCCGGGGTCGGCGCCAGGGCCGCGCACGCTACTTGGCCGTCGTCGAGATTGAGCCCGGCGCGCTGCAGGAGTGAGCGTCTGGGACAGCCACATTGACATTCCCCGCCAGCCGCGGAGCATGTCAG
>CBINKC010000129.1:0-12768 GCA_966251135.1 uncultured Burkholderiaceae bacterium | reverse complement strand
CTTCGCCCCCGTTGGCAGCGTTGCAAATCCTCGCGATGCCACTGGGCATCGCGAGGATTTGCGCCTTGCCCCGAGGGCGAATCCGCTGGCCCATACGCGCCGCTCAGTGCGAAACACTGTACCTAGCCGCTCCCTACAATCCGCCGGTGATCTCCACTCCAAGCCCCACTTCTGCGCTGCAGGCGCGCATCCGCGCTGAGATCGAGCGGGTGGGAGGCTGGCTCCCTTTCGACCGCTTCATGTCGCTGGCGCTTTACGCTCCGGGGCTGGGCTACTACGCGAATGCCGGGCGCAAGTTCGGCTGGATGCCCGGCTCCGGCAGCGACTTCGTCACCGCCCCGGAGCTTTCTCCCCTGTTCGGCCGTGTGCTGGCCCGGCAGGTTGCGCAAGGCCTATCGGCGTCCGGCACGGCCGAGGTGTGGGAGTTCGGCGCGGGTTCGGGCGCATTGGCCGGGCAACTGCTGGCGTCGCTCGGCGATGCAGTGCACCGCTATCACATCGTTGAGGTTTCGGGCGCCCTGCGCCACCGGCAGCAGGAGACGCTGCGCGAGCATGCATGCAAGGTGCAATGGCACGACGAACTGCCCGCCCGGCTGGACGGCGTGGTCGTCGGCAACGAGGTACTCGATGCGATGCCCGTGCAACTGCTGCATTTCGATGGCCGCCGCTGGAGCGAGCGCGGCGTGGTGGTCGCTGGCGACGGCTTCGGCTGGGAAGACCGGCCGACCGCACTGCAGCCGCCGCACGACGGTCCCTTCCTGCCCGGCACGGTCACGGAGATCCACCCCCACGCCGAGGCCTACATGGCCACGCTGACGGACCGGCTCGTGCGTGGGGCCGCGTTCTTCATCGACTACGGCTTTCCCGCGGCCGAGTACTACCACCTGCAGCGCCACGGTGGCACCCTCATGTGCCACCGTGCGCACCGGGCCGATGCCGATCCGCTCACCGACGTGGGCGAGAAGGACATCACCGCCCACGTGAACTTCACCGGCATCGCTCTCGCCGCCCAGGAGGCGGGGCTCGACGTGCTCGGCTACACCACGCAGGCGCGCTTTCTCATGAACTGCGGGATGCTGGAACTGCTCGCCGGGGCGGATGCCGCCACCCTGGCGCCTGTGCAGAAGCTGCTCAATGAGCACGAGATGGGCGAGCTGTTCAAGGTGATCGGCTTCGCTCGGGGCTGCGACGAGTCGTTCACCCTGGCGCCGCTCGGCTTCGCAGCGGGCGACCGCACGCACACCTTGTGATCGTCAGCTGCGCATGATTCGCTGGCTGATCGTCGTCTTTCTGGCGCTGCTGCTTTTCAGCGGGCTGCGCCAATGGCTGGAGAAGCTCGGCCTGGGTCGGCTGCCGGGGGACTTTCGCTTCCGGCTCTTCGGTCGCGAGTTCTTCATTCCGTTGGCCAGCAGCGTGCTGCTGAGCCTGCTGGCGATGGCGATCACCTACTTGCTGTAGTGCTGCAATGCGGTGGCGCGCCTCATTCGAAGATGCCCCACTCGTGCTCGCATTTGCCGCAGCGCACACGCACGTGCTCATGCCTGTTCGCATGGGGCACCAGCGTGAAGCGCGCATAGGTCTGGCAGCGGGGACACACCGCCTGGTTGGCTACCGCCTCAGCGTGCTGGAGCAGGTAGAGGTAGCGGCGCAGCGACCACAGGCCCACCAGCGCCAGGAGCACGATGGCGCCGGCGTTCCACAGCTGCACCGACCAAGGCGCCAGGCGGTCATGCAGCTCGAACGAGGCCATCAGCCCGACGGCACACACGAAGGTAAGCACCAGGTGCGCGTGGCTCTGGACCAGCTCGCGCTCGTACCACTTGCGAAAGCCGCGCTTGCGTATGCCTTCTTCCAAGCCCATGCCCGACTCCTGCGCCGGAAGCGACAGTCCGCCATGTTGGCACGCTGTTCCCATCCGGGGCGCGCAATGTCATGGTGGCGCAGGGGGTTAGGGCCCGTCCGCACTGGCATCCGCCGTGCTAACAGGGCCCAGTCCCTGACGGACGGTCTCGATGCGTGCCTGATGGATCGCTTCCCCGATGGCGGAACCTTGCGCTCCCCGCGCGCGGGCCTCGGCGGCCACGGCGCCGGTGTCGACCTTGCGAGCCAGCGCGAGCGCTTGCGCGAGGCGCTCGCGTTGCGGGTAGGGCGCCTCTTCGAGCCCCAGCCGCCCGCGCGCGTCGCACTCGCAGGCCAGCAGCAGCTGGGCGAAGCGGTCCGGTCGCCGCCAGGCGTCGCAGCGGTCGAGCAGGCGCACCAGCGCGGCCGGGCCGAAGCCCTCGCTGCGATGCACGTTGCCGTGCTCGCGCGCCACCGTCTCGGCCAGCTCCCTGCATTCGGTCGGCGCGCGCAGCCGCTCGGCGACGTCGCGCAGCAGCGCCACGCTGCGCGCTTCGTGGCCGATGTGCCGAGGCCACAGTTCGGACGGCGTGGTGCCCTTGCCCAGGTCGTGGCACAGGCAGGAGAAGCGCACTGCCAGCGGCGCGTCCAGCCGGGCGCTCATGTCCAGCACCAGCATGAGGTGCACACCGGAGTCGATCTCCGGGTGGTGGGCGGGCGGTTGGGGCACGCCCCACAGCCGGTCGACTTCCGGCAGCAGCCGTGCCAGGGCGCCGCAGCCGCGCAGCACCTCGAACATGCGCGACGGGCGGGCCTCCATGAGGCCGCGCGAAAGCTCCTGCCACACGCGCTCGGGCACCAGCGCATCGACCTCGCCCGCCGCCACCATGCCGCACATCAGTGCTTGGGTTTCTGGTGCAACCGTGAAGTCGAAGAAGCGCGCCGCGAAGCGCGCCAGCCGCAGGATGCGTACGGGATCCTCGGCGAAAGCCGGCGACACGTGGCGAAGTCTCTTGCGGCGCAGGTCGTCTTGCCCGCCGAATGGGTCCAGGACCGTGCCCGTCTCATCCTGCGCCATCGCGTTGATGGTGAGGTCGCGCCGCGCGAGATCTTCCTCCAGCGTCACGGTCGGGTCGGCGTGAAAGGTGAAGCCGTGGTAGCCGGGCGCGGTCTTGCGCTCGGTGCGCGCCAGGGCGTACTCCTCGTGTGTGGCTGGATGCAGGAACACCGGGAAGTCTTGTCCCACCGGCTTGTAACCTGCCGCCAGCATCTCCTCGGGCGTGGCACCCACCACCACCCAGTCGCGGTCGTTCACCGGGGCACCGAGCAGCAAGTCGCGCACGGCACCACCCACAGCGTAGGCCTTCATGCCGGGACCGACCGGTAAGGTTCGTCCTCGGGCAGGAAGTGGTGCTCCGCGCGTGCATCGTCACACCACTGGCGCATGGCGGGCAGGGCGAGGATGTGCTGCGCGTAGGCTTGCGCGGCGCTGCCCACGGGCAGCCCGTAGGTCTGGATGCGCGTGCATACCGGGGCAAAGAACGCATCGGCCACGGTGAACCCGCCAAACAGGAACGGGCCGCCATGCTTGTGCAGCTCGGTCTTCCACATGGTGTCGATGCGCGCCATATCGGCCTGCAGCGCCGGCTGTTCGGCCAGCAGCTTCGGGCCCAGCTCCGGCGCGGTGAGTTCGATGTTCATCGGGCAATGGGTGCGCAGCGCCGAGAAGCCCGAGTGCATCTCGGCGCACAGGCTGCGGGCACGTGCGCGAGCCCTGCGATCCGCGGGCCAGAGCCAGTGTTGCGGATAGCCCTCGGCCACATACTCGCCGATCGCCAGCGTATCCCACACCGCGAAGCCGTCATCCACCAGCACCGGCACGCGGCCGGTCGGGCTCACGCCGGCCAGCGTGCGCTTGAACGGCGAATCCGCTTGCTTGTCCAGGTGCAGCAGGACCTCGTCGAAATCGATACCGGCCTGGCGCAGCAGCAGCCAGGCGCGCAGCGACCAGGAGGAGTAGTTCTTGTTGCCGATGTACAGCTGCATGGCGAGTCCGGGTGGATGGGTGGGTGCCGATGCTAGTGCAGTGTTCGACGTCAAGCGGGACATAAGACTTCGTCCTTGCCGCCCTGGCGTGGTTGCAAACCCTCGCGATACCTTCGGGCTAATACCGGCGCGCCAGCGCCCGCCACGGCTGAAACCGCGCCGGGCCGTGTCGCCGGGCCAGGATGGACGGCATCACGCCTTCCAGCGTGCGCGGCGTGATGCCCAGATCCTGCAGCGCGGGCAGCCGGCCGCTCGCCACGCTGGGCACCTTCATCGAATCGAGGTTGTCGCGTGACATCACCGGTGTGCCGGGCATGAGTTCCAGCATCCAGGCCTGCAGCCGGCTCAGCGGCCCGGGCAGTGGGATGATGGGCCGCGCGTGGCCGGCCCAGCGGCCGGCCAGCCGGACCAGCTCGCGCAGCGTGTAAACGGTGGGGCCGACACACTCCACCCGCTGGGGTGGTCGAGGCAGGTCGAGTGCGCGCACCACCGCCTGCGCCACGTCGTCCACCCACACCGGCTGGAAGCGTGCCGAGGCGCCCGCCAGGGGAATCACAGGGAACAGCCTCTGCAGGGCGGCAAAGCGGTTCATGAACTGATCGTGCTCGCCGAACATCACCGAGGGTCGCAGCATGACCAGGTCCAGCGGCGAGGATTCGAGCGCTGCCTCGCCCGCCGCCTTGGAGCGCAGGTACATCGAAGGTGCATCGCCCTGCGCGCCCAAAGCGCTCACGTGGACAAGCCGCCGCACACCGTGCTGCGCGCAAAGCCTCGCCAGGCGCGCCGGGAGTTGCACGTGTACGCGCTGGAAGTCGGCTTCGAGGCCGTGCAGGATGCCCACCAGGTTCACCACGGCGCGGCACCCGCGGATCAGGCGGCCCAGTTGCGTGTCGTCGTAGAGGTTGCCGCGGACCACCTCTACGGTGGGCAGGGTCAGGATGTGCCCGGCGCGCGATGGATGCCGAGAGGGCACGAGGATGCGTCCCTCCGCACACCCGGTGTATTCCTCCAGCTTCTCGCATACCACCGTGCCGAGGAAGCCGGTGCCGCCCAGAACCAGGAAGTCGTCCATCGGGTACTCCACATGACGATCAGGGGAGGTCCGCGCCAGCCTCCGGTATCAACGCATCACGCGGGCCGACGCGCCGCCCCAGCCGGGCGCGCAGCGCGGGTGGCCCGCCCGAGGACAGTGCCTCGTAGATGGCGGCGTTGGTGAGCACCTTCTTGACGTAATCGCGGGTCTCCCCGAACGGGATGGTCTCGGCCCACGCCGCTGCATCCAGCCACGAACCTTCGCGCCAACGCCGCGGACGCGAAGGGCCGGCGTTGTAGGCGGCCGCCGCCAGCGCCTGCGAGCCTTCGAAGGCATCGAGCACCATCTTCAGGTAGCCGGTGCCCAGCCGCAGGTTCACCGACGGGTCGTGGATCATGTCCGGCGTGTATTGGAGGCCGATGCGCCGTGCGGTCCAGCGCGCGGTTGCCGGCATCACCTGCATCAGCCCGCTGGCACCGGCGTGCGAGCGCAGCGTGGCCATGAAGCGAGTTTCCTGGCGGATGAGGCCTTGCACGTAATGCGGGTCCATGCCCAGCTCGCGGGCGCGTTCGGCAATCTGGTCCTTGTAGGGAATCGGGTAGCGCTGCGAGAGGTCGATCTCGGACTGCGTGCGCTCGCTGGTGTTGATGCACAGCTGCCAGTCGTGCACCTCGCAGGCCAGGGCGGCCGCCGCCAGCAGCTGACGGTCGTCCATGCCGCGCAGGCTGTAGTTCCATTCGCGCCGGCCTTCATCGCGCAGCCCCAGGGCGGCCAACTGCAGGCCGCGGATCAACCCGGGCCTCGCGAGCGCGGCCTGTCGTTCTGCGACGCTGATCTCGGGCGGGGGGTCAGGCAGCGCCAGCCGCAGTTCCAGGTCCTCCGCGGCCAGCGCGCCATAGAACCCGAGCTGGCCGGCGATGGACGACAGCAACTGCCGAGCCTGCGCCCACAACCCCTCGCCCTTCTGCGAGTCCTTCGCCAGCGCCTGGAGAGCGCGTGCTTTCCAGTACACCCAGGTCGGGTCCTTCTGAGCCTCGGAACCCATGGCATCGATGCCCCGCACCACCTGCTGCCACCGTCCCAGGCCGCCATCGGCCCGCAAGGCCGCGCGCACGCCCCAGGCCAGGGTGTCGTCGGACCAGTCCGGCCCGGCGCGCACCCGGCCGGCGACGCGCCACGCGCGCTCGTAGTGGTCCGCCGCCTCCGGCAGCAGCTTCAGCGCCGCCTGCTTGCCCACGCTGGCCCAGGCCCATGCGGCCAGGTCGGCCGGCAGCGCGCGCTCCCAGCGCTCCTGCAATGCCAGTGCGGCCACCGCGGGGTCATTGGCGGCCACGCGCATGAGCGCGGCGGTCGTCAGCTCGGCCGCCTCGCGGGTACTGGCGCGGGCGTGCCGGGCCAGAAAGCGCGCAGGGTTGTCGAGGATCTCCTGCATCGCGGCACCGAAAGCGGATCCTGCCTGCGTCGCCGCCAAACGGGCCGCGCGCGGTCGCCCGGCATCGACGGCCAGGCGCACCTTGCGCCACACGTCAGCGCGTGAGAGCACCTTGGCCTCGACCAATGCGCTGGCCATGTATGCGCAGCCGTCGTCGGCATCGCGTTGCGCGAACCAAGCCGTGCGGGCCGCGTCGCGCACGTCCTGCCCGGTCAGGTGGCGCGTGTACAGCGCATAGCACGCGACCTCGCGGTCATCGTTCATGCGATAGCGCGGGAGGTTGGTCGCGAACGCGGCCCAATCGCGGCGCAGCCCGAGTTCCAGCAGCCAGTCGTTGCGCAGCCGATCCTCCACATAAGTGTCGGTCCAGCGCGTGTAGAAGGCGTCGACCTCAGGCTGTGTCGCGTCGGTCAGGTGGCTGGAGAGATCCCAGTAGTCAACCCACATCGCCAGCGGATGACCGCTGGCCAGGGCTGCTGCACGGGCTGCGGCCAAGCGTTGCCGGTCCTTGCGACGCAGCGCCTCGCGGGCCTCCACGATGGCTTCCGACCCGGCAGGGGGCTGGATGAGTGCCGGCAGCGGCAACAGCGGGCTCCCGGGCGTCGGCTCGGGGGTGAGCTGTGTGGGCGCCTCGGAGATCGGACCGACCTCGGGTTGGAGCCCCTCGCCGGAAGGGAGGCGTGAGGGCGACGATGGCGCCGCCTCCACGGGCGAGGGCAGGTCGACCATCGGTGGCACCGTGCCCGACGGCGCATCGCCCGATAACGCATTCGGCGACGCCGTATCGATCTCCACTGGGGAACCCGCTTCGCTCAGTGGCTGCGCCTGCGCGGCCCAGCCCGGCGCGATGAACGCACCCACGAGTAGCGCGGACCCGAGGAAGCGGCCGCCGAGGCTCCCATATACTGAACTGCAGGTCTTCACTGCGATGCCTTCCTGAACAGTGTCGCTCGCTCCTTCGGAACTCTCCTTGCCGGCTCGCCGCACGTTGCGCGAGCGGATGCACCAGGTACGCGACCACTACATCGCCACGTCGGGGGCTGAGGCTCACGCTGCGTTGTCGCATCGTCTGAGCGAGGTGCTGGGTAAATTGCAGCCTGAACGACTGGGTCTGTACTGGCCGCTGCGGTCTGAATTTAACGCAGCCCTGGCATGCGTCGGTGACATGGCCCTCGAACGTGTGCCTTTCGCACTGCCTTCGGCGCGCAAATCGCCGCGCGAGCTGCAATACCGCACCTGGGACCGCCGCGAACCGCACGCCCGCGACGAGCTCGGCATTCCTTGTGCCGACGGCACGCCCGTGCTGCCCGATGTGATCCTCCTTCCCTGCCTGGGTTACACCGTCGACGGCTACAGGCTAGGCTACGGCGGCGGCTACTACGACCGCTGGCTCGCCTCCCACCCACACGTCATCGCCGTGGGCGTGGCCTGGTCGGTCACCCAGCTTGCCCCCGGCGAACTCGTCGTCGAGCCGCACGACCAGCCCTTGATGGTCGTTGTGACCGAGCGTGCCGTCATCGCTGGCTAGTGCAGTGTTTGACACTCCCTGGAACATAAAACCGCGTCTTTGCCGCCCTGGCGTCGTTGCAAATCCTCGCGATACCTCCGGGTATCGCTGCGGTTTGCGCCTAGCCAGGACGACAAATCCATCGGTTTTCTTAAGTTCCACGGAGTGTCAAACACTGCACTAGTCCCGAGCGCCAGCGGCATCATCCTCACCCCCGATCGCCTTGCGCGTGCACTGCGCGCGGGTTTCGAGCCAGTCGCAGAACTGCACCACCTCCTCGCGCGCACGGCCCACGTCAGTCGTGATGAGCCAGTAGGCGTAGGGGCTGC
This sequence comes from uncultured Burkholderiaceae bacterium, assembly GCA_966251135.1. Classification (GTDB taxonomy): domain Bacteria; phylum Pseudomonadota; class Gammaproteobacteria; order Burkholderiales; family Burkholderiaceae_C; genus Albitalea. The sequence goes on along the minus strand of CBINKC010000129.1, from coordinate 4,582 downwards.
CGATGCGCCCCGCCGGCCCGAATGGCTCGATCAGGTCTCCGCGCGCCAGCGGCTCGGCCACCATCGCCATGCGTGCGAGCGCCACGCCCTGGCCGGCAAGTGCCGCCTGCACCTGCTGGTACGTGAAGTTGAGATAGAGCCAGCGCCGGGGCTGCAATTGCCGCACCCCCTGCGTCTCCAGCCAATGGCGCCAGCTGAGGTAGTGCGCGCTGGGGCGGTGGTCGTCCTCTTCCGCCAGGGTGTGTAGGGCCAGGTCCTCGGCCCGCGCGAGGGGCGGCGCATCGCCGGCGCGGATGCGATCGGCGAGCCGGACGCCGATCACCGGCGTCAGCACCTCGCCGAACATGCGCCGCGCGCCGGGAGGAGCCATGCTGGGACTGCAATAGCGCAGCACGATGTCGATGTCCGGGTCGTCCAGTTCGATGAGCTGGTCGGTGGCCGATACCCGGATGTCCAGATCAGGGTTGTCGCGCTGCAGGGCTTCCATCTGCGGCAGCAGCCACAACGAGGCGAATGACGGGAAGGTATTGAGCTGGACCGTGCGTCGTCCCAGGGACTGGCGGATGTGCCGCACGCCCGCATCGAAGCGATGCAGCCAGGGGCCCACGACGCGCATCAGCTCGGCGCCGCTGGCCGTGAGATCCACATGCCGTGTGCCGCGCGCGAAGAGCGGCGCCCCGAGCTCTTCCTCGAGCGCCTTGACCTGGCGGCTGATGGCCGATTGCGTCAGATGCAGCTCCTCGGCTGCCGCACTGAAGCTCAGCCGGCGTGCCACCGCCTCGAAGGCACGGAGGCAGCCGAGCGAGAGCGGGCGCTGGCGCGAGTGATTCATGATCAGAGCACATTAATGAACGAGGCCGAATTCATTGGAACGGCCGCGTCTGGAGGCCAAGAATAGATGGAAGTACGAGGGGCACGACGACCCCGGTTTCCCCGGAGATTGATGATGAATGCGCAACTCTACGGCCTTCCGTCCCAACCCGAGATCCTGCGCTGGGGCGAGCCCAAGCGGATCGGTGCGGGTTCGGGAGAGATCGAGGTGAAGAGCGGTCGCGTGTGGGTCACGCGCCGCGACGACCTGGATGACCATGTCCTGGCAGCCGGTGAGCGTCTGCCGCTCTCGGCAGGGGATGCCGCTGTGGTCGAGGCTTGGCGCCAGGGCGAGGGGGCTGTGATCGTGTGGCGAGCGGCACCTCAACGGCGCGCCTTGGCCGTCTTGCCGCGCGCCAGCGCGGCTTGGGGCTTGCGGGGCGTGGCCTCCGCGGCCGATTTTTTCGCCGCCGTCCTGCGCCGCGTGGCCGCTGGCTTGTCCGCCCTGGCGCGCAGCGCCGCTTCGATGGCCAGTCGGGCCCAGGGTTGCATCAGCGCCGGTGATTCCATGGCATCGGCAGGTACCGTCCAGTAGGCCAGTGTGACCTGGTGGCCGCCGCCGTCGTACGCGAAGGGCTCCCCACCGGCGGCTTCGAAGGCGGTGCGCGTCTGTGCGTCCGTCTTCAGGTGTAGCCGGTCGAAGGCGATGATGGCAATGAAGAGGTCGTCGACATAGAGGCCGTGGCCGCCGAACATTCGCCGAGCGCGCACCTGGCCCAGCGGCTGCAACAGTTCGAGGCAGTGGCGGGCGAGTTCGTCCTGGGCCATGGGGCATCTTGCACAATCGCGCCTTCGGCAGCAATGGGGCGCTTGCATGACAACTTCCCAAGACGAAGAACGAGAGGCGCTGCGGCGCAAGCTGGTGGTGGCGCGGGAGGCCCTTCCCGACCGGCTCGAGCGGGCCGTGCAACTGCAAAGCGTGTTGCGCGTGTGGCTGGTGGGCCGCAAGGAAACCACCATTGGAGGCTACTGGCCCATCAAGGGCGAGTTCGACCCGCTACCGGCGCTGTACCGCTGGTCGGAGACCGACGAGCGCCGCCGCATCGGGCTACCGGTGCAGAACCGCCTGACGGGCTCGTTGCACTTCCACGTGTGGTACCCCGGCTGCCCGATGAGCTTGGACGCGCATGACATCCCCAAGCCCAAAGACACGCCGCTGTTCCAGCCGCAGATGCTGCTGCTGCCTTGCGTGGGTTACGGGCCCGAGGGCGTGCGCCTGGGCTATGGCGGCGGCTTCTATGACCGCACCGTGAGCAGCGTGGTGCCGAAGCCGTACACCGTGGGCCTGTGCTATTCCAATGGCTTCCTGCCGTTGCTGCGCCCTTGCCCTGGCGAAGTCGTGCTCGACGCCCTGCTCACCGACGACGGCGTCGTGTGGCAGGCGTGAGTCTCAGCGGTGCTGTGCCAGCCCCAGGCGCTGGCACAGTTCCAGCGTCAAGGTGGACTGGTTCATGGTGTAGAAGTGCAGCCCCGGTGCGCCGCCGGCGATGAGTCGCTCGCAGAGTTGCGTGACCACGTCCAGCCCGAAGGCGCGGATCGAGGCAGCATCGTCCATGAAACCCTCCATCTTCAGCGCGACCCATCGCGGGATCTCGATCCCGTCGCGTGTGGCGAACTGAGCAATGCGGCTGTAGTTGTGGAAGGGCATGATGCCCGGCACCACGGGCACCTCAGCGCCCAGCTTGCGCGTTTCCTCCACGAAGTGGAAGTAGCAGTCGGGATTGAAGAAGAACTGGGTGATGGCCGAGTTGGCGCCTGCCCTCACCTTCTCTGCGTAGTGCTGCAGGTCGCGCTTCGCGTAGCGCTCCTGAGGGTGGTATTCCGGGTAGGCCGCGATCTCGATGTGCCAATCCTGCCCTTGCGTCTCGCGGATGAAGCGCACCAGTTCGGCGGCGTAGCGAAACTCGCCTGCTGTCGCGGTGCCGCTGGGCAGGTCGCCGCGCAGCGCGACGATGCGGTGGATGTCCTGCGCCCGGTACGTGCCGAGGATCTCAGCCAGGTTTTCCCGGGTGGAACCCACGCACGACAGGTGCGGCGCCGCCTCGTACCCGGCCTGCGCAATCCCCATTACGGTGTGTAGTGTCTTTTCCCGCGTCGATCCGCCCGCGCCATAGGTGACGCTGAAGAACTCCGGGCCAAGTTCGCCGAGTTCCTGCACCACCGTTCTGAGCTTCTCGTCACCCACGGGCGTGTTCGGCGGGAAGAATTCGAAGCTGATTGGCACGTTGTTCGCTGACGTCATGTCGCCTCTGTGTCGGTAGGTGCGCCGGGCCGCGCCCGGACGAAGAATTCGCGATTGCCGTCGCCGCCCGCGATGGCGCTGTCGAAGTAGTCGAGCACCGTGAGGCCGGCCTGCGCGCACCCCTCTCGCACGCGTGCCTCGACCCGGGTGTAGGCCGACCGGTCCTTCACCAGCCCGCCCTTGCCGATGTCTGCCGGCTGCAGCTCGAACTGCGGCTTGACCAGCATGAGCAGCTCGCCGCGCGCCCCGAGGAGCGGCGCCAGCGCCGGAAGCACCAGCGTGAGCGAGATGAACGACAGATCGCCCACGATGAAATCGAAGCCCCCGACCGGCAAGGCCTCGCCCAGTTGCTGGGGCTGCAGGTGCCGGGCATTGATGCCCTCCAGGGCTCGCACGCGAGAGTCGCTGCGCAGCCGCGCGTGCAGCTGCCCGTGGCCCACATCAATGCCTACCACGCCAGCTGCGCCGCGTTGCAGCAGCACGTCGGTGAAGCCGCCCGTGCTTTGCCCCACGTCCAGGCACGTCATGCCCTGCACGGCCAGGCCGGTGCGCTCCAGTGCGGCTTCGAGCTTCAGCCCGCCGCGCGAGACGTAGCGCAGCTCGGCATCGTCCGCGATCTCGATCCGGCAGCCCCTCGGAAGGTCATCGCCCGCCTTCGTGGGCGTGACCCAGCCGGCGGCCGACAGCCAGCGCACCGCGCCGCGCCGGATCAGGCGTTGCGCGGCCGAGCGCGATGGGGCCAGGCCATGCTGCACCAGGAGTTCGTCGGCGCGGGTCACGAGAGACGTCCCCGTCGGGCCGGTAGGCGATGCCGTGGGCTTTGCCTGCTCAGTAGCGGTAGGTGTCGGGCTTGTACGGGCCGCGCTTGTCGACGCCGATGTACGCCGCCTGCTCAGCAGTCAGTTCGGTGAGCTGCGCGCCCAGCTTGGACAGCTGCAGCCGCGCCACCTTTTCGTCGAGGTGCTTGGGCAGTACGTACACCTTGCCCGCCTGATAGGCCTCGGGCTTCGTGTACAGCTCGATCTGCGCCAGCGTCTGGTTGGCGAAGCTCGATGACATCACGTAGCTCGGGTGGCCGGTGGCGCAGCCCAGGTTCACCAGGCGCCCCTTGGCCAGCAGGATGATGCGCTTGCCGTCGGGAAAGATCACATGGTCGACCTGCGGCTTGATCTCTTCCCACTGGTACTTCTCCAGCGCGGCGACGTCGATCTCGTTGTCGAAGTGACCGATGTTGCAGACGATGGCCTGGTCCTTCATGCGGGCCATGTGATCGTGCGTGATCACGTCCTTGTTGCCGGTGGCCGTGACGAAGATGTCGGCCTTGTCCGCGGCGTAGTCCATGGTGACCACGCGGTAGCCTTCCATCGCGGCCTGCAGCGCGTTGATGGGGTCGATCTCGGTCACCCACACCTGCGCCGACAGTGCGCGCAGCGCCTGGGCCGAGCCCTTGCCCACGTCGCCGTAGCCGCA
>CBINKC010000128.1:0-12864 GCA_966251135.1 uncultured Burkholderiaceae bacterium | reverse complement strand
CACTGGCCCAACCGCAATGCGCCCGCTTTCGGCGCGCTGTACTTCGACCCCTTGCGCGACCGGCCGCAAAGCTCTGTTCACGAGCAGCTCTATGCGCTCGGCCGCCTTGTGCGGGCCGGCAAGGTGCGGCACGTAGGCCTGTCCAACGAGACGCCTTACGGTCTGAGCGAATTCCTCCGCGTCGCGGAGCAGCACGGCCTGCCGCGTGTGGTGAGCGTGCAGAACCCGTACTCGCTGGTCAATCGCGTGGTGGACAACGGGCTGGACGAGATGATGTATCGCCACGGCGTGTCGCTCATCGCGTATTCGCCGCTGGCCTTTGGCTTGCTGAGCGGCAAGTACGACGCCTCGGGCTTCGAGGTCGAGGGCGCGAGTGCGCCCGCCGGCCGCATGGTGCTGTTCGACAGCATGCGCAAGCAGCGGTGGGGCCGCGCGGAAGTGCTTGCAGCTGCGCGCGAGTACAACGCGCTGGCGAAGTTCCACGGCCTCACCCCCGCGCGCATGGCGCTCGCCTTCTGCTTCGGCAACTGGCGGGTGGCGAGCACGCTCATGGGCGTGACGAGCGTGCAACAGCTCGACGAGGGCCTCGACGCCTGGGGTACCAGGCTGCCCGCCGATCTGCTGCAGCAGATCGATGCCATCCGCTGGCGCCTACGCGACCCTGCGCAGTGAGAGACGTGGAGCGCCATGGCCAAGAAGAACACCCATGTCAGCGAAACGCCCGCCACCCAGTTCCTGCGGCGGCACGGCGTGAACTACACCGAGCATCCGTACGAGTACGTCGAGCACGGCGGCACCGCGCAGTCGTCGCGACAGCTCGGTGTGCCGGAACACCAGGTCGTCAAGACGCTCGTCATGCAAAACGAGCGCGGCGATCCGCTCATCGTGCTCATGCACGGCGACCGCCAGGTGAGCACCAAGAACCTGGCCCGGCAGATCGGCGCCAAGTCGGTGGAGCCTTGCAAGCCCGAGGTGGCGCAGCGGCACAGCGGCTATCTCGTGGGCGGCACCTCGCCTTTCGGCACGCGCAAGGCGATGCCCGTGTATGTGGAGGAGGGCATCCTCGCGCTGCCCTCGATCTGCATCAATGGCGGACGCCGCGGGTACCTCGTCGGCATCGCGCCCCAGGTGCTCGTGGAACTGCTCGGCGCGAAGCCGGTTCAGTGTGCCTTGTGAGGGGTGCACAGGTGCACAATTCCCGATCCACTCGCAAGAATCAGGATGGAGACCGTTTATTCCGTTGTGGCGATGCTCGCCGCCTACTTCATTGGGTCGTTGTCATTCGCGGTCATCGTGAGCCGGGCCCTGGGCCTGAGCGACCCGCGCACCTACGGCTCGGGGAACCCGGGCGCGACCAACGTATTGCGCTCGGGCAGCAAGAGGGCAGCGGTCCTCACGCTGTTGCTCGATGCCTTGAAGGGCTATCTGCCCGTCGCCGCCGTGGGTTGGTTCGGCGAGCCCCATGGCTTGCGGGAAGGCACCATGGCGCTCGTGGGCTTGGCGGCCTTCTTGGGGCATCTCTGGCCCGTGTTCTTCCGTTTCCGCGGGGGCAAGGGCGTGGCCACTGCGGCGGGCGTGCTGTTCGGCCTGGAGCCGCTGCTGGGCGTGGCGACCCTCGCCACCTGGCTCATCATCGCCTTCTTCTTCCGCTATTCGTCGCTGGCGTCCATCGTCTCGGCCCTGTTCGCGCCGTTTTACCAGCTGCTCATCTGGGGCGGTGGCCCGATCGCGGCAGCGACCGGAGCCATGGGCCTGCTGCTGCTGTGGCGGCATGCATCGAACATCCAGAAGCTCCTGGCCGGCACCGAAAGCCGGCTGGGGCAGAAAGCACCTGAGGCGGCCTCGGGCCAGGGCCAGGTGCATCAAGGGCATCCGGGCCATCGGGCCCGGCACGGCCACCCAGAGCATGGCGCCAAGCACTGAGACTTGATGAGGCGAGGGCCTTCGTGAGGGTCAGTTCCCTGCGCCGCTTCGCGCCCCCGCTGCTCCTCGCGGGAGCCGCCTGGGCTGGCGTTCAACTGCTCAACACGAGCAGCGAAGACCGGCTGGGCCGAGAACTCGCCGCCTCAGCCCGCCCGGGCGACATCGTGATGCTGTCGTCCGAGACCTGCCCCTACTGCACGCAGGCGCGCCTGTGGCTCACCCACCACCGCGTGACCTTCAGCGAGTGCTTCATTGAGCGTGACGCCGCCTGCGCCGCCCGATACGAGGCCCTCCAGTCGCCCGGCACGCCGACGCTCGTCGTGCGGGGCAAACGCCAGATCGGATTCGATGCCAGGCGTGTTGCCAGAGAGTTGAGCGCGCCCCGGGAGACGTCTTCGACGTTTCCGCCCCCCGAGGGGGTGAGTCGACTGGTGGCGGCCCGGCGTTGACCCATGCCTCGCAGCACCTCGTCGCGGTCCGGTGGTTTGTCTCGGGGTCGCCTGCGGCGCGAACGGCGTGATTCGTAATTAACGATATTGAACAAATTCACCTCTTGTGGGTAACAGTATTTTGTATATCTGTGTGGGGGTTCATTCTTTTCTCGGTGGATCAACCCCCTAGGATTTGATGGCGCGGGTTATTGGTGCGCCGAATTTTTCTTCTACACTCCGCTCCCTCCACGGGCTTCGGTCTGTTATGAAAACGGCCGGCTCGCGCCTTGGAGAAACGTCGTAACAATAACGGAGGTAAGTAATGCTGAAATCGATTCGTGCCGTGTTTCTGGGGCTGGTGTCGTCGTTTATCGCGCTGGCCGCGGTCGCCGGCGCGACCAAGCAGGACGCCCAGGCTCTCGTAGAGCAGGCAGCCCAGGTCGCCGCCAAGAGCGGCAAGGACCAACTGATCGCCGAAGTCAACAAGAAGGACGGCCCCTTCAACAAGGGCGAGCTGTACGTCTTTGTTTATGACCTGAAGGGCACGCTGATTGCTGACCCGGTGAACCCGAACCTGGTGGGTCAGAACAACCTGTCCAAGCCGGACGCCGAAGGCAAGCTCTTCCGCAAGGAATTCGTCGATGTGGCCACGCAGAAGGGCAGCGGCTGGGTGGAATACAAGTACACCAATCCCGTCAGCGGGAAAGTGGAACCCAAGGCTTCTTTCGTCAAGAAGCAAGATGACATCATCATCATCGCCGGCGTGTATCTGAAGTAATTCAAGTATTGAAGTTATCGGGGACATTTCCCCGATTCTTCAAAATGAAACCCGCCCGGTGGAGGCGGGTTTTTCTTTTCTTCGCCGTCCTTGATGTATCCGTCGCTGCCGTGCGTCCCACCTCCGCCACCCATGCCAGCTCGGCGGTGGCCGACGTCATCGGTCGCGCTGTCGGGGGTGGTGCAGGCAGGGAGGACGGGAGTCCGCCATAGTTCTACAGCGGCCTCATACCGGGTTCTCCAGCCCCAGCTGTGAAGCGTTTCCTCGCCCCGCCCTGAGCAGCACCGGCTCGTCGCCGCTCAAGTCGATGATCGTGGTCGGCTGCATGGGGCAGGCGCCTGCGTCCACGACCGCCTGGATCCTCTTCTCGTAGTGTTCTCGGATCTCGTGCGGGTCGTTCAGTGGCTCGGTTGCGCCCGACGGGATAAGCGTGGTCGCCAGCAGCGGCTGGCCGAGCAGACCGAGCAGCGCCTGTGTGGCGCGATGGTCCGGCACGCGCAGGCCGATGGTGCGCCGGGAAGGGTGTGACACCCGGCGGGGCACCTCCTTGGTCGCTTCGAGGATGAAGGTGAACGCGCCCGGTGTGCCGAGCTTGAGCAGCCGGTACTGGCGGTTGTCCACCCGTGCATAGCTCGCCAGCTCGGAGAGATCGCGGCACAGCAGCGTCAGGTGGTGCTTGTCGTCCACGCCACGCAGGCGCCGCAGACGTTCGGCGGCTGCCTTGTCGTCTAGGCGACAGACCAGGGCATAGCTCGAATCCGTGGGCACCGCCGCGATGCCGCCCGCCTCCAAGATCTGGGCGGCCTGCTTCAGCAGGCGGGGTTGCGGGTTGTCAGGATGGACCTCGAAGTATTGCGACATGGGCGCGGATTGTGGCTTGCACCCGGCACCTCATGGACCGGCCGCCTTGGGCTGCAGTGCGCACACCGCCACCTTGTGCGCAGCCGCGCTTCCCTTCAGGTTTGCGGTGCAGCGATACGGGATACGGTGCGGCCCGTCAGGGTGCGCGCAGGATGCGGTGTTCCAGCGCGGCCCACACCGGCCTGAGCCGCCCGGGCAGTTCAGGGAGCGACCCGAGGTCGGCCAGACTCTCGTCGGGGCTGTGGAAGTCAGCGCCGCGCGAGGCATAGAGGTCGAACTCCAGCGCCACGTCCGCATACTTGGCGGCATGCGCCGGTGTGTGGCTGCCGGTCACGACCTCCACGCCCTGGCCACCGTGCGCCTTGAACTCCGTGAACAGCGCATACTCCTCGTTCGCGCTGAGGCGGTAGCGGCCAGGATGGGCGATCACCGCCATGCCGCCGGCCCCGGTGATCCACTGCACGGCCTCGCGTAGCGTGGCCCAGCGATGCGGCACGAAGCCCGGCTTGCCCTCCACGAGGAAGCGACGAAACACCGCTTGCGTGTCGTTGCACACCCCGGTCTCCACGAGGTGCCTGGCGAAATGGGTGCGGGAGATGAGGTCGGGGTTGCGCACGTACTTCAGCGCGCCTTCATAGGCCCCGCGGATGCCCGCCTTGGCGAGCGACTCCGCCATTTCCATCGCGCGCTGCTGGCGCCCGCCACGGGTGGCTGCGAGGCCGGCCAGCAGCGCCGGGTCCTCGGCGTCGAAGCCGAGCCCAACGATGTGGACCGTGATGCCGATGAAGGTGATGGAGATCTCGGTGCCGGTGAGGTAGGGCAGCCCGAGATTCCTCGCGGCTTGCATCGCGCGGGCCTGGCCGCGCACCTCGTCATGGTCGGTCAGGGCCCACAGCTCCACGCCATTGGCCTTGGCGCGTGCGGCCAGCGCCTCGGGCTCGAGCGTGCCGTCGGAGACGGCGGAGTGGGAATGCAGGTCGGCGTTGAGCCGGGAGGAGTACAGCGTCACGGGCGAATTGTAGGAGCGGGTGGCATAGACGCTAGTGCTCTGCGCGGGGCAAAGCGTCAGCGACCTGTCCGAAGCGGGCCGACGGTTCGAAGACCGCAGCACGGGGTCGCCTGACTAGGCGCGCCGCGCGGCTCAGGGTAGGCCTCTGCGCAAGCGGTGCAACAACGGCAGGCGACCCGTGCTGCGGTCTTCATGACGCTTTGTTCTGCGCAGAGCACTAGGGCCGGTGCAGCCGAGCCCGCGCTCAGCTGGCCGCTTCGATCACCATCTGCACGCGCTGCCGCCCGTTGTATTCGTCGAGCGACAGGCGATAGGCGAGCGTGACCTGCTCGGGAACGGGCTCCACGCGGCCGAACCAGATCGCGTCGCGCAGCGCGCCGCCGTGCCTCACGGTCAGCTTGAGGTGCTTCTCGCCGACCAGCCGCTGCGACACCACTTCCACGGGGTCGTTGAACAACGGGGGTTCGAAGGCCTGGCCCCACACCTGCGCGTCGAGCGACAGCACGGTTTCAGGGTTGAAGAACTCGACCGGCAGCGGGCCATCGCACAACAGGCGCCGCGACAGCGTGGCCGCATCCAGCCACTCGTGTGCCACGCGCTGGAAGGCCTCGTCGAAGGTGTCGAAGTCCTCTTCGGCCAGCGTGCAGCCGGCAGCCATGGCGTGGCCGCCGAACTTCTTGAGTACGCCGGGATGGCGCTTGCTCACGAGGTCGAGCGCGTCGCGCAGGTGGAAGCCGGGGATGGAGCGGCCCGATCCCTTGAGCGAGCCGTCCTGGCCGAGGGCGAATACGAAGGTTGGCCGATGCACGCGGTCTTTCAGCCGCGAGGCGACGATGCCGACCACGCCCTCGTGGAACTCGGGGTCGAAGAGCGCCAGCGCCGGGGGGGGCTCGCCCTCGGGCATCAGCATGTCGAGCAGCGCTTCGGCCTGCTCGCGCATGCCTGCCTCCACTTCGCGGCGCTCGCGGTTGATGCCATCCAGCGTTTTCGCCAACTCCGCGGCGCGGGTCGCGTCGTCCGTGAGCAGGCACTCGATGCCCAGTGTCATGTCGGCCAGCCGCCCGGCGGCATTGACGCGTGGGCCGAGCGCGAAGCCGAAGTCGAACGCGCACGCGCGGCGGGGGTCGCGGCCCGCGGCGGAGAACAGGGCCGCCACGCCGGGCTGCATGCGGCCGGCACGGATGCGCTTGAGGCCCTGGGCCACGAGGCGCCGGTTGTTCGCGTCGAGCCTCACCACATCGGCCACCGTGCCGAGGGCGACGAGGTCGAGCAGCGTGTCGAGCCGCGGCTGCGTTTCGGCGGTGTAGGCGCCGCGCCTGCGCAGCTCGCCGCGCAGGGCGAGCAGCACGTAGAACATGACGCCCACGCCCGCGAGGTTCTTGCTCTCGAAACCGCAGCCGGGCTGGTTGGGGTTCACGATGACGTCGGCCTCGGGCAGGACCACGCGCTCGTCCACCATCGCGGGCAGGTGGTGGTCGGTCACCAGCACGCCCAGCCCGCGGGCCCGTGCGTACTCCACGCCGGCGAGGCTGGCGATGCCGTTGTCTACCGTGAGAAGCACATCGGGGCGGCGCGCGAGGGCCAGATCGACGATGGCCGGCGTGAGGCCGTAGCCGTGCACCGCGCGGTCGGGCACCACATAGCACAGCGACTCGGGCCGCGCGCCCAGCAGGGCCAGGCCGCGCAGCGCGACGGCGCAGGCCGTGGCGCCGTCGCAGTCGTAGTCGGCCACCACGCAGATGCGCCGTCCGGCGGCGATGGCATCGGCCACCAGCGACGCCGCGGCCTCGGCGCCGAGCAGGCCTGAAGGCGCAAGCAGGCGGGGCAGGCCGTCGTCCAACTCGTCGATGCTGCGCACGCCCCGCCCGGCGTACAGGCGGGCGAGCAGCGGATGGATGCCGGCCTGCTCCAGTGCCCAGGCAATGCGCGGCGGAGCGTCACGCAGATGCAGCGTGGGCGTGCTCACAGCGCCTCCAGCACGGGATGCACCGGCGCCTTGCGCCAGGGTTGCGTGAGGCGCTGCCACGCCGAGGCGCGCCCGGCGGTGTAACGCTGCGCGCGCCGCTCGCCGCACAGCGTGATCTCGACCGGCTCGCCGCGTTGCGCTTGCGCCAGCAGGTGCGCCACGGGCTCGGCATCGAGCGCGCGCCAGGCGTCGGACCAGGCTGCCCAGTCTTCGGCCAGGGCGGGGCCGCGCAGCCGCTCATCGACCACCGGCCCGCCGCCGGGCACGGGTTGCGCGCGGCCGCAGCCGCTCAGCCAGAAGGAGTTGAGTGAAAGCGCGCCGCGGGTTTCGCGGCGGTCGTTGAGGGGGTGGGTGTAGAGCAGCATCTGGACTTCGTTTTGGAGGCGGCGCACCAGGCGGGCCTGGGGATGGGTGTGCAGCCACAGGTCCACGTTGCGACCGATCACGCGGTCCAGCGAGGAGCAGGGCAAGCCATCCAGGGTGTCGTGCGCCACATACCAGCGTGTGGGGGCGCCCCAGGCGAGGGTCCAGCCTTCGCTCTCGAAGAGCGGCCGGATCGTCTCCAGGCATTCGCGCGATTCGGCTTCGGCGAGCTGGAGATCCTGCGGGTCTGCCAGCGAAATATGGTCACGCCCCACCTGCCAGTGCACCGGGGTGAGTTCGCCCCAGGCGAGGGCGCCGGTGGTCAGCCCGTCGGCGGCCGCATGTGCGGCGGCGAAGGGCAGGGCGCCGTCTTCGCCGCGCCAGCCCCAGCTGGCGGCCAGCGCGCGTTCGTGCGGCGGGTTGAGCGTGTATTCGTCGCTGCCGAGCGCTTGCGCAGGCTGCAGGCGCGCGAGCAGGCGCGATAGCGCCGGCAGTTGAAGCTCCCGCATCGCCTGCATGCCGGCTTCGGACAGCGCGGAGGCGAAGGGGATGAGCAGGTGCATGGGCGCGCATTATCGAGCCCGGATGCGCGCGATCGGGGCGCGTGATGGGCGCGGCGCTGCTACACAACGGCAACTTGCCATGCGGGCCGCCGCGCGGTTCGGAAACGGCGCGCTGAGACCGGCGCCGATGCCGATGCCAAAATGCCCCGCGATGGAAATGGCGGATGTCAATGCGCAGCACCTGCGGCGTGCGGGCAAGGGCCTGCTGTCGCTGGCGCTGATGGACGCGCGCAACCGCACGCTGCGGTGGCTGGCCATGTTCGAGGAGGCGCCACCCGATCGCCTCGTCGTGGCGGCAAGCGCGGGCGTGGCGCCGCCGGTCTGGCGGTTCGGGCACATCGCGTGGTTTCAGGAGCGTTGGATCGCGCGCAATGTGCACCGGCAGCGCGGCGCCGAAGCCGACCCGACCGCGCCGCGGCTGGCGTCCATCCTGCCCGGTGCCGATGCCTGGTACGACCCGGCGCAGTGCCCGCGCGGCATCGACGCGCCGCCCGGCCTGCCCGGCTTCGCAGCCGCGCGGCAGTACCTCGCCGACACCATCGAGCTGACCCTCGACCTGCTCGATGCTGCCGAGGAAGACGATGCCGGGCTCTACTTCTTTCGCCTCGCACTCTTCTTCGAGGACATGCAGTGCGAGGCGTTGGCCGAGGCGGCGCAGGCGCTGCAGCTGCCGCTGGCCGGGGCCCAGGGGCTGGTGGGCGAGATCCTCTCGCTGCCGCCGCGCCCGGCCCTGCTGTTTCCAGCCACGCACTGGCAGCTCGGTTCGCCGCTGGGCGGCTTCGTGTTCGACAACGAGAAGTGGGCGCACGAGGTCGCCGTGCCGCAGTTCGAGATCGACGCGCAGCCCGTCACCTGGGCGCAGTTCGGCGAGTTCGTCGAGGACGGCGGCTACGACGACGAATCCTGGTGGTCCGAAGCCGGCCGCGACTGGCTGCGCCGTGAAGGTCGGCGCGTGCCGGGGTATGTGGATCAGCTGCGCCGCGGCGTGCTGCAGGAGCGCTTCGGGCGCCTCACCCGGGTGCCCACGGCGCAACCCGTGCTGCACGTGAGCTGGCATGAGGCGCAGGCGTGGTGCCGCTGGGCCGGGCGCCGTTTGCCGGCCGAGGTGGAGTGGGAGGTGGCCGCGCACGCCACGTCGCGCGGCTATGCCTGGGGCTCGGTGTGGGAGTGGACGGCCACGAGCTTGCGCCCCTATCCGGGTTACCGGCCCGACCCGTGGCGCGCGTATTCCGAGCCGCATTTCGGCACGCACAAAGTGCTGCGCGGCGCGTCTTTCGCCACCCCCCGGCGTCTGCATCACCCGAAGTTCCGGCGGTTCGCGCGGCCGGAGCACGACGGCCTGTTCGGCGGGTTCAGGAGCTGCGCGGCATGACCCGATGAGCCCCTTTCTCGACAGCGCGATGCGCGCCGTGCAGATGGTGGGCTCCGCCGACGCCCAGCTCGTGCACATCGTGTCCCTGTCGCTCGGTGTCAGCGCCTCGGCCAGCGTCATCGGCACGGTGCTCGGCCTGTTCGCGGGCGCGGCCGTGGCGGTGTGGCGGTTTCCGGGGCGCGCGGTCGTGCTGGTGGTGCTCAACACGTTGCTTGCGCTGCCGTCGGTCGTGGTCGGGCTGGTGGTGTACCTGCTGCTGTCTCGCGCGGGGCCGCTCGGATCGTGGGGCATCCTCTTCACGCCGCCCGCGATGGTGATCGCCCAGTCCATTCTGGTCACACCGCTCGTCGCGGCGCTCGCACGCCAGGTCGTGGAGGAAGGCATGCGCGATCACGGCGAGCAACTGCGCTCGCTGGGTGCGGGCAAGCTCGCGTGCGCGCTCATCGTGGCCTGGGACGAGCGGCTTGCGTTGCTCACGCTGGGGCTGGTCGCTTTCGGTCGAGCCATCTCCGAGGTGGGCGCGGTGATGATGGTGGGCGGCAACATCGACGGCTTGACGCGCGTGATGACCACCGCCATTGCGCTGGAAACCAGCAAGGGCGACTTGCCCCTGGCGCTGGCGCTGGGCCTGGTGCTGCTGGGCGTGGTGCTGGTGCTCAACGCGCTCATCGCCGCGCTGCGCGCCTGGCGCACCGCGGGCGACCGCGAGGCGGGGGTGGTCGCGTGAACGGTGGCCCGCTGATCGAGCTGCATGCGGCCACCGTGCGCTTCGGCCCGCGTGCGGCCATTCAGGAAGTAAGCGTCGCGGTGGAGCGCGGCGAGCGCGTGGCGCTGGTCGGGGCCAACGGCAGCGGCAAGAGCACGCTGCTGCGCGCGGTGCACGGTCTCGTGCCGCTGGCCGAGGGCCGCCGCGTGGTGCATGGTGCGCCGCGCATGGCCATGGTGTTCCAGCGGCCCTTCATGCTGCGGCTGTCGCTGCTGGCCAATGTGGAACTGGGCCTGATGCTGCACGGCGTGCCCCGCCGCGAGCGGCGCGAGCGGGCGCTGGACGCGCTTGCGCGGGTGGGTCTTGCCGGCCAGGCGGACCGCATCGGGCGCGTGCTATCGGGCGGCCAGCAGCAGCGCGCTGCGCTGGCGCGGGTGTGGGCTCTGCGGCCCGAACTGCTGCTGCTCGATGAACCGACCGCCAGCCTCGACCCGACGGCCAAGCGGGAGATCGAGGCTTTGATCGAGGAGTTCGCGGCGCAGGGCATCACGGTGCTCATGAGCTCACATAACCTGGGGCAGGTGAAGCGCCTGGCCGACCGCGTGCTGTACCTGGAGCACGGCCGCGTGCTGGCCGATGTGAGCACCGATCATTTCTTCCACGGGGCGCTGCCCACGGAAGCGACGCTGTTCCTGAAGGGGGAGCTGCCGTGGGGGTGAGGCGCGAAGGCGCCCGCCGAGCTGCGCGAGGCCGTGGCCCCGTGCAGCTTCGAAGCGGATCACGCCGCTACAGATTGCCCTTGGACCATGGCCCCCAGATCGCGAACGTGATGCCGGGGGTCTGGATGTTGACGAACAGCACCTTGCCGGCCGGGTCGAAGCAGGCGCCGGCAAACTCGTTGTCTCGGTAGTCTCCCGGGTCGACCAGCTTGCCGGCCATGGCGATCTGCCGGGTATCGAGCACGATGTTGTTCTTGGCGAATACGTAGCTGTCGCCGCTGTCCGTGAGGGCGGTGAGCCGGTCGCCGAAGCCGTAGGCATCGGCCACGCCGCCGCCGTCCTCGCACAGCAGGATGCCGCCGCGCGGGCTGATGGTGATGTTGTCCGGGTTGTTCGCCGCCACCTCGTTCAGCGACACGAAGATCGCGGTCATCGTGTGGGTGGCGATGTCGTACTCCCACACCGCGCCGTCGCCGTTGCCGCGCGCCCCGGCGGCGTTGACGCCGGTGCTCGTGTCGACGATGAAGATCTTGCCGTCACGATGCCAGATGCCCTCGCCGCGGCTCATGCGCAGGCCGCCTTGCGCCCAGCCTTGGGCGAACGGGCCGGAAGCGACCGTCGTGCCGTCGAAATCGGGCAGGGCGATGTTCACCGGGTCGGCGTCCGGGTTGGGGAGGTCGACCCACTCGATCGAGTAACGATCCCCCTTGGACGCGACGATAAGGTCGGCGTTGGGGCGGCCCACGACACGCGCCATCTGCAGCGTGCCTCCGGCTTCGTACGAGCCGGGCTTGCCGCTGGCGTCGGCCGGCTTGAAGCGGTAGAGACCGGCCTTGTTGCGGCTGTCCTCGGTGAGGTAGGCGAAGTTCGTGCGCGGGTCCACGGCCACCGCTTCGTGGCTGAAGCGGCCCATCGCGACGATGGGCTTGCCGGTGGTCTCGTGCGCCTTGGCGCGCACCTCGAACACGTAGCCGTGCTTCTTGCCGCCTTGCGACTGCAGGTTCGTGAGCGTCTCCTCGCAGGAGAGCCAGGTGCCCCAGGGCGTCGGGCCGCCGGCGCAGTTGGTCAACGTGCCGCCGAGGCTGGCTTCCATGCTCACCCACTGGCGACCCCGGAACACGAGGTTGGTGGTGCCGCCGCCGGCATAGCGGCCGTTGGCCGTGCTCGGCAGGCCGTCGTACATGGCGCCTGCCTGGATCAGGCTCGTGCCCTGACCGCGCTCGTGGTTGCGCACGAGCACGACATCCACGCTGCCGCCGTGGCCATTGGACATGGACTGCACGACGGCCATGCCGTCGTGGTGGCCGGGGCAGGGCTGGCCGTTGGCCATCGGGTCGCCGGTCCAGCCGAACGAGCGGTAGGCAAAGGCTTGCGGCAGTTGCAGCAGCGGCAGGCCGGTGGCGAGGTCGCGCACCGGCGCGATCGGGCCGTAGGGGCTATCGACGAGCGCGTTGCTGCCGAGGCTGCCGGCAGCCTGCGCATGTGCGTTGCGCATCTGCAGTGCCTGCAACGTGCCGGCGAAGCTGGCCGCGGCCATCGAGGCCGATCCTTTGAGAAAGGCGCGACGGGAAGACGAGGTCATGGCGTTCCTTTGGGTGGGTGGTCAGCGAAATCGGTGCCATTCCACCTTTGGGCTATGACGCGCTCATGACCAAGAGGTTCGTCGTGCTGGCCGTCGAGCGGGACGGTTGGGGTCGCACCGACCGAGCCAAATGCAGAGCCCCGGGTCGTGCCTATGCGCAGATGCCTGCGCTGCGCGCGTTCAGCTCTTGGTGAAGACATCCCCCACCGTGCTCTGCAGCCGTGCGCCGCAGGTCGTGTGGTGGTCTTCGTAGGCCACAGGGATGCCATCGATCGTGTGATCTGGGTCACCCTCGGCAATCGTGCAGTTGTTGTGGCCGTGCCTGGGGCAACTGACGGGATCGCCCTTGAGTGCTACGGCAATGCCGTCCACCGTGAAGTGCGGGGCGCCGCTGGCGAGCACCTTGCCGCCGTGGCTGGTGGGATCGCCCACGCGGATGATTTTCTTGGCCATTCAGTGGCTTCTCGAACAGTTCATGCTTCAGCGGGCAAGGCAGTTTGGGACGGAGCACCTGCCTGATAACGTTTTCGCCACGGCCTATTGCTGGTAGTTGGCTGGATCGATGGAGGGGCCGACGATGCTGCGAAAGAC
>CBINKC010000127.1:0-12871 GCA_966251135.1 uncultured Burkholderiaceae bacterium | reverse complement strand
CGCTGATCTCGACAGACTTCTTTCTTCAACGAACTTCCAACTCACGACACTAGTTGGTGAGACGGATGGATCGGTCGATGATGCATTTCAACGTGCTGCTGCTCAGCCACATCTCGCCCTCCGGCCTGCAGCGCCTGCCCCCCGAGCGCTACACCACTGGCAAGGAGCTCCCGCATCCCGATGCGGTGCTCGTGCGCTCCACCGACATGCTGTCGATGGAGATTCCGGCCAGCGTCAAGGCGATCGCGCGTGCGGGCGCCGGCACGAACAACATCCCCGTGCGGGCGATGAGCGCACGCGGCGTGCCGGTGTTCAATGCGCCGGGCGCCAATGCCAACGCCGTCAAGGAGCTGGTGCTGGCCGGCATGCTGCTGGCCGCACGCCAGCTCGCACCCGCGCTGCGCTTCGTCGCCGCGCTGGATCCGAACCTGCCCGACATGGAACGCGCGGTCGAGGAAGGCAAGAAGGCCTACGCCGGCTGCGAACTGGCGGGCCAGACGCTGGGCATCATCGGCCTGGGCAAGGTCGGCTGCCTCGTGGCCGATGCGGCCATCAAGCTCGGCATGAACGTGCTGGGCCACGACCCCGAGATCACCGTGGACGCGGCGTGGAGCCTGCCCGCGCAGGTAAAGAGGGCGCTGAGCGTCACCGAGGTGCTGCGGCACGCGCAGTTCGTGACCCTGCACGTGCCCCTGGTGGAAGCCACGCGCCACCTCGTGAACGCCGACAACATCGGCCGCACGCGTCCCGGCGCGGTGCTGCTCAACTTTTCGCGCGAGGGCGTGGTGGATGACCCGGCCGTGCTGGCTTCGCTGGACTGCGGCCATCTCGGCTGGTACGTCTGCGACTTCCCCAGCCCCGCGATCCACAGGCACCCGCGCGTGATCGCGCTGCCACACCTCGGCGCCTCCACGCGCGAAGCGGAGGAGAACTGTGCAGTGATGGTGGTCGATCAGTTGCGCAACTACCTGGAGCACGGCAACGTGGTCCACGCGGTGAACTTCCCTGCCGTGAGCATGGCGCGCGAGTCGGCCTGGCGGGTGGCCATCGCGAACGCGAACGTGCCCAACATGGTGGGCCAGATCTCCACCGCCATGGCCCGCGCCGGGCTCAACATCCACAACATGGTCAACAAGTCGCGCGGCGACGTGGCCTACACGCTGGTCGACGTGGACAGCCCGGTATCGGCCTATGTGCTGGCCGACATCGGCGCGATCGAGGGCGTGCTGGCGGTCCGGTACCTGCCGCTCGCGGCCTGACGCGGCTCGACCCTCGTTCGGGGCTCCTTCAGCCCGCCGCCTTGGGAAAGGCAATCACGTGATCCATCTCCAGCCGGATGCCGATCGCCTCGTGGATCAGGTGGTTGTGGTGTGAAGGCACCATGGAAAGCACGCGCGTGCCACTGGGAAGCTCCAGCGTGTAGAGGATTTCCGCCCCGCGGAATGCCTTGTGCAGCACCCTCGCCCGCACGGCGCTCGCGTCGTCGTGCACCACGTCGTCGGGCCTGAGCAGCAGGTCCACGCGACTGCCCGGGGACACCCGCGAGGCATCGTGCGCGTAGAGGATCTCGCTGCCGTGCGCCACCTCGCCGATCTCGAGCCGCAGGCGGTCTTGCGCGATCACCTCGCCGTCGACGAAGACGCCCTGGCCGATGAAATCGGCCACGAAGCGGTTGCGCGGCCGGTGGTACAGGTTGTAGGCGTTGTCCAGCTGCTGGATGTGGCCTTCGGCCATGACCGCCACCTCGTCGGCCAGCGCGAAGGCCTCGTGCTGGTCGTGGGTGACGAACACCGCCGTCGTGCCGCTTTCCTTCAGGATCGAGCGCACTTCGGCGGCCAGTTGCTCCCGCAGCTCCACGTCCAGATTGGAGAACGGCTCGTCGAGCAGCATCAGGCGGGGCCGCGGGGCCAACGCGCGCGCCAGCGCCACCCGCTGCTGCTGCCCGCCGGACAACTCATGCGGGTAGCGGTGCGCGGCCTGCGCCAGGCCGACCGTCTTCAGCAGCTCGTGCACCCGAGCGCGGTCTGCAGCCGTGCCGCGCAGGCCGAAGCCCACATTGCGTTCCACGTCCAGGTGGGGAAAGAGCGCGTAGTCCTGGAACACCATGCCGATGCGACGTTCTTCCGGCGCCACGTGGACCTCCGGGCTGCTCACGACCGCGCCATCGATGCGGATGGTGCCCGCCGTCAGGCGCTCGAAGCCGCCGACACAGCGCAACACCGTGGTCTTGCCGCAGCCCGAAGGCCCGAGCAGACAGCAAATCGATCCGGCAGACAGCGAAAGCGTCAGTCCCTGCATCGTGGGACGCGGGCCATAGTGGTGCTGGATGCCTGTGAGGCTGAGGACGGGCGTGTTGACAGGGCTCATGGCGTTCTCGAAAGGCGTGACCTTACACTGTTCGCGAATCGATCTCATTTGCCATAAGCCCGGGGCACCTGGCCGGACCGCTGCGCTCCCGGGCCCCGACGGCTTGCGGCGCCCTGCCATGACGCTAGCCGCCCCCGCTCCCGCCTACGCCGCACGCCCGGCCCGGCACACCCTGCGCCTGCCGCGCTGGCTGACGCTGCTGGCTGTGGTCGCCGCCCTCCTGGTGGCGGCACCCATCGTCTCGGTAGGCAGCAACATCTTCCGCGGCGGCACGGGTTCAACGTGGGCACACCTCGCTGCCACGGTGCTGCCCGAATACATCGCCACCACCATCTGGTTGTGTCTCGGCGCGGGCATCGCCTCCGCCCTCCTGGGCGTGGGCGCCGCCTGGCTGGTCACCCATTTCGACTTCCCCCTGCGGCCGACCTTCGAATGGGCCCTGGTCCTGCCGCTGGCGATGCCGGCCTACGTGATGGCCTATGCCTACACCGACCTGCTGCAATTTGCGGGCCCCGTGCAGAGCTGGCTGCGCGCAACCTTTGGCTGGACGCGCGCAGACTACTGGTTTCCCGACGTGCGCTCCGTCGAAGGCGCAATGGTCATGTTCGGCGGCGTGCTGTACCCCTACGTCTACATGCTCACGCGCGCCGCGTTCATCGAGCGCGGCAGCGGCCTGCTGGAGGCGGGGCGCTCGCTGGGCCTTTCCCCCTGGAAGAACTTCCTGCGTGTGTCACTGCCCATGGCTCGGCCGGCCATCATCGGCGGCGTGGCCCTCGCGCTCATGGAAACGCTGGCCGACTACGGCACGGTCTCGTACTTCGCCGTGCAAACCTTCACCACCGGCATCTACCGGGCGTGGTTCTCGCTTGGCGACCGCGTGGCCGCCGCGCAGTTGTCGATGTGCCTGCTCGGTTTCGTGGTGCTCGTGCTCACGCTGGAGCGTCTGTCGCGCGGCCGTGCACGTTTCCACGGCACCGGCTCGCGCCGGCATGCCACGCGCGGTGCCACCCTGCGGGGCTGGCGGGCGCTGTTGGCAATCGCCGGCTGCCTGGTGCCGCTGACCATCGGTTTCCTGCTGCCCGGTGTCGTGCTGGTGCGCATGGCCCTGCAGGAGGGCGATGCGCAATTCGGCCCGCGGTTCCTTGAACTGGCTCGCAACAGCTTCACCCTGGCGGCCGTCACCGCAGTGCTCGCCGTGTTGCTCGCGCTGCTCATCGCCTATGCGCGCCGCCTGGATCCCCGCCCGCTCACCCGCGCCGCGCACTGGTCGGCCGGCATGGGCTACACCTTGCCGGGCTCGGTGATCGCGGTGGGCCTGCTCATTCCGCTGGCGCAACTCGACAACGCACTGGCCTCGTGGCTGCGCACGAACTTCGGCTGGCACACGGGCCTGCTGTTGACCGGCGGCATCGCCGCGCTGGTGTACGCCTACCTGGTGCGCTTCCTGACGGCCGCGCTGCAGACGGTCGATTCCGCCTTGCTGCGCGTCACGCCGCACATGGACGATGCGGCGCGCAGCCTGGGCCTCAATGCCGCGCGCACCCTTCAGCGTGTGCATCTTCCGCTGCTCCGGCGGGGGCTGTTGACGGCGGGGCTCCTCGTCTTCATCGATGTGATGAAGGAGTTGCCCGCCACGCTCGTGATGCGACCGTTCAACTTCGACACACTCGCCACCCAGGCCTACACGCTGGCATCAGACGAGCGGCTCGCCGAAGCGTCGACTGCTGCCCTGGCCATCGTGGCTGTGGGCCTGTTGCCGATGATCGTGCTGTGCCGGCAGATTGCCCGCGAACAGCACTGACCGCCCCCTCTCACCCTCCCGGGGGCGGAAACGTCGAAGACGTTTCCTGGCGGCCCTCTCAGCGCCAACCAGCGCGGTCGTACACCTTCTGCGCCTGCACCGTCGTCGCCGCCAGCTGGCCGATGGGCAGCGTGTCGGCGCGGAAGTCACCCAGCGCCTCCAGCGCCGGATTGGCGACCTTGGCGCTCTTCACCACCGGCCACTCGTTGTTGCCATTGGCGAAGTAGGCCTGGGCCTCGTCGCTGGCCAGGTACTCGAGGAACTTCACCGCTGCCTCACGGTTGGGCGCCGTCTTCACCACACCTGCGCCCGACACGTTGATGTGCGTGCCCCAGGTCTTCTGGTTCGGCCACACCACCCTGAGCTTGCTCATGACCTCCTGGTCCTCGGGCTTGTTCGAGCGCAGCAGGCGAGCGACGTAGTAGCTGTTGGACACCGCCACGCCGCACTCGCCGGCAGCCACCGCCTTGAGTTGATCGGTGTCGCCACCCTTCGGCGACCGCGCGAAGTTCGCCACCACGCCCTTGGCCCACGTTTCGGCCTTGGCCTCGCCGTCGTGCGCGATCATCGCGGCGCCCAGCGAGAGGTTGTAGGGGTGCGAACCGGAGCGCACGCAGACCTGGCCCTTCAGGCGCGGATTGGCCAGATCCTCATAGGTCTGCACCCACTCGGGGTTGACCGTCGCCTTGTTGATCGCGATCACCCGCGCCCGCGTCGAGAAAGCCACCCACGTGGGCGTGCGCAGGTTCGCCGGCACGCGCGCCTCCAGCAGTCTGGACTGGTGCGGCTGGAACAGGCCCGCCTTGTCGGCGATCTCCAGGCGCGCAGCGTCCACCGTGATCAGCACATCGGCCGGGCTGCTCGCACCCTCGTTCTTGATGCGCTCGACCAGTTCCTCCTCCTTGCCCTCGATCCGGTTCACCTTGATGCCGGTCTGCTTGGTGAAGTTGGTGTACAGGGCCTCGTCGGTCTGGTAGTGACGGGCCGAATAGAGGTTGAGCACCTGCTCAGCCTGTGCGTGGGACAGTGCACCCAGGGCCAGCAGGGCCGCGGCGACATGCCGGAGTCGAATCATGGAAGACCTCTCGTTGAGGATGAAAGATGGTCGGATAATAACAACAATGATTCTCATTTATTTGACGACCATCATGACCGGTGAAACGCGCCCGGCGCCATGTCAGACTGGCGGCTTTGCTCCTGCACGCTCCCCTGCCCCATGCTGACCATCAACAAGCTCATTCCACAGGGCCGCGGCCTGGCACCCGTACTGGTGAAGCGGGCCCCCACGGTCTCGCTCGACTGGGATACCCGGCAGAAAAGCCGCTTCGACGCCCAGGACTCCGCAGGCCGGGCGCTCGGCGTCTTCCTGCCCCGCGGCGCGCTCGTGCGCGGGGGCGATGTCCTCGTGGCCGAAGACGGCTCCCTGGTGCGCGTCATCGCCACACCCCAGCCCGTGCTGGTCGTGCGCCCCTGCGCCGAACACGGCTCGCCCTTCGACCTGCTGCGCGCGGCCTACCACCTCGGCAACCGCCACGTCGCCCTGGAACTCCGCCCTGAACACCTCCAACTGGAGCCTTAACACGTGCTGGCGGACATGCTGCGGCACATGCACCTGACCGTCACCGAGGAGGTGGCCCCCTTCGAGCCGGAAGGCGGCGCCTACGCCATGCACGCCGAAGGCCGCATCGCGGGGCATGCGCACGACCACAGCCACACTCATGGCCACGCCGATCACAAGCACGGCCATGGCCATTGCGGCCATGGCCACGATCACAACCACAACCACTGACCATGCCGCGCGTGCTGAGGCCGGCGCGACCGCTGCCCGGCGCCGCCCTGCTGCAGCTCATGTGGCTCGCTTCGCCCGCCCTGCCGGTGGGCGGCTTCAGCTACTCCGAAGGCCTGGAGGCCGCCGTCGAGGCGGGTCGGGTGTGCCACGAAGCCCAGGCCGCCGCCTGGCTGGAAGACCAACTCCAGTTGGTGCTGGCGCGCAGTGAACTGCCCGTGCTCGCCGCATCCATCGGCGCCTGGCGCCGCGCCGACGCCGCGGCCGTCGCAGGGTTGAACGATTGGGTGATCCGCACGCGGGAAACGTCCGAAGCACTGCAGCAAACCGAGCAAATGGGGCGCTCGATGGCTGAATGGCTGAAGAACCGCGGCGACGACCCCCGCATCGCCCAGCTCGCGGCGCTGGCGCCCGCCCCTACCTGGCCCGTCGCCTATGGCTTGGCCGCCGCACAAACCGGGGCGCCCGTGCGAGATGCCCTGCTCGCGTACGCCTTCGGCTGGGCCGAGAACTTGGTGCAAGCCGCGGTGAAGACCGTGCCGCTCGGCCAGAACGCCGGCCAGCGCATCCTGGCCCGCCTGGCCGACGCCATGCCCAGCGCGGTCGATGCAGCCGCCCGCCTCGCGCACGGCCACCGCCAGGCCTACACGCCCATGCTCGCCATCCTCGGCGCGCAGCACGAGACGCAGTACGCTCGCCTCTTTCGCTCCTGACGCCACCCGCGATGACCCCCCTGCATGCCATCCCCGGCCGCACCAAGAAGCTCCCCCCGCTGCGCGTGGGAGTGGGCGGCCCCGTCGGTTCCGGCAAGACCACCCTGGTCGAGGTGCTGTGCAAGGCCATGCGTGACCACTACGACCTCGTGGTCGTCACCAACGACATCTACACCAAGGAAGACCAGCGTTTGCTCACGGTGGCCGGTGCGCTGGAGGCCGAGCGCATCATGGGCGTCGAAACTGGCGGCTGCCCGCACACCGCGATCCGCGAAGACGCCTCCATCAACCTCGAGGCCGTTGACCGCATGCTCGCCCGCTACCCGGACGCCGATGTGGTGTTCATCGAGTCGGGCGGCGACAACCTCGCGGCCACGTTCAGCCCCGAGCTGTCCGACCTCACGATCTACGTGATCGATGTCGCCGCCGGCGAGAAAATTCCGCGCAAGGGCGGGCCGGGCATCACGAAGAGCGACCTGCTCGTCATCAACAAGACGGACCTCGCCTTGCACGTAGGCGCCGATCTCTCGGTGATGGAAGCGGACACCCGTCGCATGCGCGGCAGCAAGCCCTATGTGATGACCAACCTCAAGACCCGCGCGGGCCTGGAGGAAATCATCCGCCACATCGAGACCAAGGGGATGCTGGGGCCCGCATCGGCCAGCGCTACAGCCAGCCCGCCCGCTTGAAGCGCCGATACAGGAACACGCACGCCACCACGATGAGGCCCAGCGCCGCGGGGTAGCCGTATTTCCACCTCAGCTCGGGCATGAACTCGAAGTTCATGCCCCAGATGCCGGCGAAGGCGGTTGCCACTGCGAAGATGCCGGCCCAGGCCGCCAGCTGCTTGGTCGTCTCCGACTCCTCGATAGCGACCATGGAGAGGTTCACCTGGATCGCCGTGCCTATGGTGTCGCGCAGCGTATCCAGCGTGCCGTTGATGCGCACCAGGTGGTCGTACACGTCGCGGAAGTACTCGCGGTTGCCTTCGCACACCATCGGCACGCGCCCGCTCCAGAGCTTGCTCACCGATTCCATCAGCGGGGCCACGGCATGCTTGACGGTCGTGATGCGGCCCTTGAGGTCGTACAGCCGCTCGATGTTCTCGCGCGCCGCACCCCGCACGAAGATGCGCGCCTCGATGCCATCGAGCTCGCCTTCCAGTGCATCGATGATCGGAAAGTACCGATCGACGACTGCGTCGATCACTGCATAGAAGACGAAGCCCGAACCGAGGCGCAGCAAGTGAGGCTCCTGCTCGGCGCGTGCGCGCACTCCCAGCAGATTCTGCGAGCTGCGGTTGCGCACCGAGAGTACGAAGTTGCGCCCCACGAA
Organism: uncultured Burkholderiaceae bacterium; assembly: GCA_966251135.1. Lineage (GTDB taxonomy): Bacteria > Pseudomonadota > Gammaproteobacteria > Burkholderiales > Burkholderiaceae_C > Albitalea. The sequence continues at coordinate 4,869 of CBINKC010000127.1, read as the reverse complement.
CACGCTCACCTCGCCCACGCGCAGCTCGTCGGTCGCCGAGAACTCCACGGTGTGCATCACCGCGAACACCGTGGCGCCGTACTCCTCGACCTTGGGCCGCTGGTGGCCGTGGCGTGCATCCTCGACCGCGAGGTCGTGCAGCGCGAACTCGCGCTGCATCACGTCCAGCTCGTCCTCGGTGGCATCGCGCAGCGCCACCCACACGAAGCAGTCCGGCCGGCCGACATACTCGCTGATGTCCTCCACCGGGATGTCGGCGAGCTTCTTGCCTTCCTGATACACCACGCAGTTGATCAGCACGACACTGGCCTACTTCAGCGGATGACGCCACTACCCCACGACTGCAGCGCCCGCATGGCACCGGCGCCCACTGAAGCGCCGAAGCGCTTGGCCAGCCGCTCGGCGACATTCTCCTTGGGCGTGTAGTCGACGATCTCCTCGGCCTTGACCACCTCGCGCGCCACGTAATCCAGGCTGCCGAAATCGTCGGCCAGACCCATCTTCACCGCCTGCTCGCCGTTCCAGAAGAGCCCCGAGAACATCTCCGGCGACTCATGCAACCTCTTGCCGCGCCCTTCCTTGACCACGCTGATGAACTGCTGGTGGATCTGGTCGATGGTCGACTGCAGGAAGGCACGGTGCCGCTCGTCCAGCGGCGAGAACGGATCCATGATTCCTTTGTTGTTGCCCGCGGTGAGCAGCCTGCGCTCGATGCCCAGCTTCTGCATTGCCCCGACGAAACCAAAGCTGTCGACCAGCACGCCGATCGAGCCCACGATGCTCGCCTTGTCGGTATAGATCTCGTCGGCAGCGACGGCGATGTAGTACGCGCCGGAAGCGCACATCTCCTCCACCACCGCGTAAACCTTCTTCTTGTGCAGTGCTTTCAAGCGCTGGATCTCATCGTTGATGATCCCGGCCTGCACCGGGCTGCCACCCGGCGAGTTGATGCGCAGCACGATGGCCTGCGCGGTCGTTTCCTCGAAGGCTGTCTTCAGCGCGCTCACCAGGTTCTCGGCGCTCGCTTCCGAGTCGTAAGCGATCTCGCCGCGCACTTCGATGAGCGCGGTATGCGGCCCCGAAGGCGCGGTCGCCGCGTGTCGCGCGCTCACCAACGACCATACAAGCAGCAACAGCACCAGCAGCCACAGGATCCGGAAGAAAACGCGCCAGCGGCGCTCGCTGCGGCGGTCGCTGAGGTATTCGCGTGCGAACTGCTCCACCGCCGAGTCCAGCGGGCGTGACAGGACCGCCGATGCCGCCGGAGCAGTCGCAGGCGAGGGCGAGGGCCCGGAGCCGGGCAGATCGTCTTGGGGGTTCATGGGTGCTTTCGAGACGAGAAAGGCGCGCGCTGGAAATCAGGGGTACGCGGCCAGCCGAGTGTCGCGGGAAGGATACCAATACACCTGTCCGTCGCGCTCCTCAACCCTCAGCATCGTCAGCCCGCCGCGACCGCAGGGGCCGCCCGCGCAGCGTCCACTGGCCGGTTCGTACGCTGCACCGTGTATGGAACACACGATGAACTCACGCTCGCGATCGAGAAACTCGCCGGGCTGCCAGTCCATCTCGACCGGCACGTGTGCACAGCGGTTGAGGTAGGCCACCACCCGGCCATCGAACCGCAAGGCGAACGCTCGGGCCGGTTGTCCAAAATGCAGCACGTCGAACAGCCACGCCCGGCCCCGTTCGGCGAGCTCGGCGGACGCGCACAGCACGTATGGCACCTCAGGCATGACGCATCAACCATTGATGGAGATCAGCCACCGAGTGCGCCACGTGCAGCGGCTCGAACGCGCCGAAGGTCTCGGGCTCGTGCGCGCCGTAACTCACACCGATGCTCGCCGAGCCCGCATTCGCGGCCAGCTGCAAGTCGTGCGTGGTGTCACCGATCATGAGCGTGCGCTCGGGCTCCACGCCAAACTCGCGCATCAGCTCCAGCAGCATCCGCGGGTCGGGTTTCGAGGCCGTCTCGTCGGCGGTACGCGTTCCGTCGAACACACCCTTGAGCTTCACGCTGCCCAGCGCCTCGTCCAACCCGCGGCGCGACTTGCCCGTGGCCACGCCCAGCCAGTGATGGCGCGACTTGAGTGCCTGCAGCATGTCCAGCGCGCCCTCGAAGAGCACCACCTCGTGCTGCTGCGCGAAGTAGTGGTACCGGTAGCGCTCGCGCAGCTCGGGGTAGTGCTGCGGCGGCAAGCCCGGCGCAGCGTGCGCCAGCGCCTCGACCAGCCCCATGCCGATCACGTAGGCCGCGTCGCGGTCGCTGGGCACAGGCGCCCCCACATCGGCACACGCAGCCTGGATGCAGCGGGTGATGAGCCCTGTGGAGTCGAAAAGCGTGCCGTCCCAGTCGAAGACGATCAGGTCGAAGCGTTGCGGTCGGTTGTTCACGGCAGGGCATCCAATAGGTCTTGGCACTCGGGGGGCAAAACCGCTTCCAACTCGAGCGTCTCGCCGCTGGCGGGGTGCATAAAGCGCAGGCGGCGGGCGTGAAGGAACATGCGATCGAAGCGACAGCCAGGGACGGCCTCGCCGCGCGAGAGTGCCTTGTTCAGCCCGAAGTCGCCGTACTTGTCATCGCCGGCGATCGGATGCCCCTCGTGGGCAAGATGAACTCGGATCTGATGCGTGCGTCCGGTTTTGATGGTCACGTCCAGCAGGGTGAATCGTGCATAGGGTTTTGCCACCCTCACCAGGGTGATCGATCGCCTGCCCTCATCGCCCTGCACGGCTCGCACCCGCCGCTCACCCTCGGCACTCAGGTACTTGTGCAGCGGCACGTCGATGACCTTGCGTGAAGCAGGCCAGGCGCCAATGACCAGCGCCGCATACGTCTTGCCGGTGTCGCGCTGGCGGAACTGGTCCTGCAACGCCGTCAGTGCCGAGCGCTTTTTCGCCACGAGCAGCAAGCCCGACGTTTCCTTGTCGAGCCGGTGCACCAGTTCCAGCATCCGCGCCTGTGGACGCGCCCGGCGCAACTGCTCTATGACACCGAAGCTCACCCCGCTGCCCCCGTGCACCGCCACGCCCGCCGGCTTGTTGACAGCCAGCAGGTGCTCGTCCTCGTAAACCACGGGGAACTCTCGCGCCGGCACGTCAGGTGCCGCGGGCCGTTCGGCGACCCGCACGGGCGGCACCCGCACCTCGTCGCCCAGCGCCAGCCGCGTGTCGGCCGAAGCACGACCCTTGTTGACGCGCACCTCACCGGAGCGGATGACGCGATAGACATGGGTCTTGGGCACGCCCTTGAGCAGCTTGACAAGGAAATTGTCCAAGCGCTGGCCTTCCGAGGCCTCGTCCACCACCACGCGCGCCGCGGCGGGTGTGGCAGGCAGCACGATCCGCGCCCCCGAGGCCTGGGTTGCCTTTGTACCGGCCGCCACTTTGGCCCCTATAATCCGTTGCACCACGTTTGAAGCGTAAGTGATTGATTTTCCTGAGTTTACTCGGGCACTTGCTCCCAGGCGTGGCGGCCGGCTGCCATTTGTGGGGCCCGGCCACCAGGTGATGCAACACCCCCGGCAAGCGGCGGGGCCTCGTCCCCAAGCGACGAGGCCGCCAGATACCGGCGGTGGCAGAGCAAACGTAGAAAGAACCAAAGGGCCCCCGGGCCCCGAGACAAAAGGTTTCAGGCAGAAGACTCACGGGTTCTGGCCCTTGCGCCCGGCGCCCCGCCCTTCCGCCCGCGTCCAGCGATCTTCGCGAATGTCGTCCGCAATCTCCCCCACCCCGCTCGCCGAGCGCACGCTCCAGCCGGTTTTTTCGGCGCTGGGCGATGCCCCCCCGCGCCCGGTGGCCGGAGCTCACCGGACACCGCCGCCACGCGCGGCTGCACCCTCGCCCACCCGGCGGTCCGGTGCAGCGTCGCGGGCGGCGCTCGCACTCTTGGCTGCCACGCACGCGCCAACGCTGCCTGCCTGATCACATCCGATCGGCAGGCAGTCCAGGGCGATTCCTTCTTCGGTTCTCCACGTTCTCGTGCATCGATGAGTCGCCCCGGTCACACGGAGCGGCGTGATGGGCCCGCTGTGCGGGCAAAGGAGTGCACATGAAACGCATGCTGATCAACGCGACGCAGCCGGAGGAGCGGCGCCTCGCGATCGTCGACGGCCAGAAGCTGCTCGACTTCGAGACCGAGATCGAGGGTCGCGAACAGCGCAAGGGCAACATCTACAAGGCGGTCGTGACCCGCGTCGAGCCCTCGCTCGAAGCGTGCTTCGTCGACTACGGCGAGGACCGCCATGGCTTCCTCCCGTTCAAGGAGGTTTCCCGCAACTTCTTCCGCGACGGCGTGGACGTGCGTTCCGCCCGCATCCAGGACGCCATCAAGGAAGGCGATGAGATCCTGGTACAGGTTGAAAAGGAAGAGCGCGGCAACAAAGGGGCCGCCCTCACCACCTTCATCTCGCTGGCCGGCCGCTACCTGGTGCTCATGCCGAACAACCCGCGCGGCGGCGGCGTGTCGCGCCGCATCGAGGGCGAGGACCGCGAGGAGCTGAAGGAGACCCTCGACCAGCTTGAGTACCCCAAGGGCATGAGCCTGATCGCCCGCACCGCAGGCATCGGCCGCTCTGCGGCCGAGTTGCAGTGGGACCTCAACTACATGCTCAAGCTGTGGAACGCCATCGACGGCGCGGCCAGGGCCGGCAAAGGCGCGTTCCTCATCTACCAGGAGTCGTCGCTCGTCATCCGCGCGATCCGCGACTACTTCACCGTCGACGTCGGCGAGATCCTGATCGACACCGACGACATCTTCGAGCAGGCGCAACAGTTCATGAACCATGTCATGCCGGAATCGGCTGGCAAGGTGAAGCGCTACCGCGACGACGCGCCGCTGTTCTCGCGCTTCCAGATCGAGCACCAGATCGA
>CBINKC010000126.1:0-13026 GCA_966251135.1 uncultured Burkholderiaceae bacterium | reverse complement strand
GACTTCAAGAGCAACGAGTACCGCAAGCTCATCGGCGGCTCGCGCTATGAGCCCGAGGAAGAGAACCCCATGCTGGGTTTCCGTGGGGCTTCGCGCTACATCAGCGCGGACTTCGCCGAAGCGTTCGCCATGGAGTGCGAGGCGCTCAAGCGCGTGCGCAATGACATGGGCCTGAACAACGTCGAGATCATGGTGCCGTTCGTGCGCACCTTGGGCCAGGCCGAGCGCGTGATCACCATGCTGGCCGAGAAGGGCCTGAAGCGCGGCGAGAATGACCTGCGCGTCATCATGATGTGCGAGGTACCGAGCAACGCCATCCTGGCGGAGCAGTTCCTCGAGCAGTTCGACGGCATGTCCATCGGCTCGAACGATCTCACGCAGCTCACGCTGGGCCTGGACCGCGATTCCGGCCTCGAACTGCTCGCACGTGATTTCGACGAGCGCGACCCGGCGGTGAAGGCCATGATCTCGCGTGCCATCGCCGCCTGCCGTGCCGTGGGCAAGTACGTGGGCATCTGCGGCCAGGGCCCCAGCGACCACCCGGACTTCGCCGAGTGGCTGGCGCAGGAAGGGATCGTGTCGATGTCGCTCAACCCCGATACGGTCGTCGAGACCTGGCAGCGGCTGGCGAAGCGCTGAGGCGTCGGCTGGGGGGCGGCCGTTCGGGCACCCCCAACCGTGCGGGCTGCATCGCAACCGTTGGGCCTGCATCGCAACCGTTCGGGTTGCGCTCGTTCGGGTGCGCCCAACGATCCCCTCCGTCAAGGGGACGGCTTGCGGCAGGCCGCAAGCCGCCCAGTCGAACGAACAGAGTGCTAGTGCAGTGTTTCGCACTCCGTGGAACTTAAGAAAACCGATGGATTTGTCGCCCTGGCTAGGCGCAAACCGCAGCGATACCCGCAGGTATCGCGAGGATTTGCAACGACGCCAGGACGGCAAAGACGCGGTTTTATGTTCCACGGAGTGTGAAACACTGCACTAGATTTCCTTATGGTCCGTCTCCTCGCAAATTGGCAACGACCCGACCGCCTCGTGGTCCGGTGCATTGGTGTAGCTCTGCGCGCCTGCGGCGTGCAACCTATGTTGTTGCAGGGGGCGGACCGCCCGAATTCACGAAGCCATCTTGTCTAGGCGTCAGACTGCAGCGCCGGAGGTCATCGTGAACACGCCTTCCTCAAGCACCAAGCCTTGGTACGACATCCTGGCAAGCCTTGCTCCGCTCATTGTTGGCGTTGGCGTCACTGGCGTCGCAGCGGTCTTCACCGGCATCTACAACAGTCGTCAACTTCAGTTGAATCAGCTCGCCGCGCTTGACAAGTTCCGCCCAGCCCTGGTCTCCGACAACCCAGTGGAAAGAGAATTTGCCTACGCCTCATTCGCCGCTCTTGGATACGAGGAGCTTGCGCTGAAGATCATGCAAGTTAAGCGCGATAGTGCTGGCCGCGCCGTCGCCCAGGACATTCAACTCACTGGCAGCGCTTCCGCGAAGGCCGAGGCGAAGGCGACGCTCACCGCTTTACCAGTACAGGTCTACGGCCATATCGGCCCCGAATCGCATCGCGCGAAGGCCACGGAAGCCTTGTCCGCTCTACAGACCATGGGTCTTGTGCCGCTTGGAGTCGAGAACGTCACGGGTAAAGCTATCGTCCCCAAGACAACCGAAGTTCGCTACTTCAACGATGAAGATCGACCTCAAGCCGATGCGATTACGAAGGTGCTCCGCGAGGGAGGCTGGTTAACAGCAGAGTCGAAGCGAGTTGCCATTCCATCCGTGAAGCGGGGAACCATAGAGGTATGGTTTGGCGCAGTGGGAACCTGACGCCCACCCTTCGCTCGAGTGGACGCGCTCCGGCATGGCCTTGGCCCGCGCGGCGCTTGTTCATATCACGCCCCGCGCGGGCCAAGCGCCATGCCTGCGCGCCCCTCAGCTCAAACGTTGGCGTCACAGAACTCACCCCATAGCGCATCCCGCGGTCAGTCCAGCTTTCGACGTGGGTTCCTCGAAAGAAGGAGTCGTAGGTGCCAGACAAGCTGTTCGGCTGGATCGGGTTGGCAATCTTCGTGGCTGCTGCCATAGGCCTTCCCCTGGTTCTTCTTGGTGTCCCAAAGGAGTACATCTGGCCTGTTTCACTGGCGTCAGCCGCCATCATGCTCATCGCTCGCCCCGGAGGAGCCACAGAGCGGTTCCTGACCAATTTCTTCGCCTATGCACTTGTCTTCGCAGTCTGGTCTGTCGCCGGGATACTCGTTGCCATCATGCTTCACCTCGCAATCGGCATTCAACGCCCAGACACCATCTTTGTAGTTCTTGCCGTTGGCGCGATCGGAGCAATCCGCGAAGCCCTAAAACCATCGTCGCCACCGCCGAAGGGTGACGCCTAACGATCGGGTTGCGCTCGTTCGGGTTGCGCCTCAACCGTTCGCGCTGAGCCTGTCGAAGCGCCGGCACACGTCCGCAAGCTCTGCGACAGGCTCAATACCAGCCCGGCATGGGCCGGCTCAACGCGTCCCGCGCTGAGCTTGTCGAAGCGCCCGCGCCTCCGTCCCCCTCAAAGCAGCCCATCAAAGGGCAGCACATCCACCAGTTCCCCGGCGGCCACGCTGCCTTGGTCGTGTCCCAGCACCACCAGCCCGTTCGCCTCGCTCATGCTGCGCAGGATGCCCGAGCCTTGCGAGCCCGTGATCGCCACCTGCCATGAGCCGTCAGCCTGGCGGCTCACGATGCCCCGCTGGTACTCGGTGCGGCCGGGCTTCTTGCGCAGCGGCTTGACGCTCGCCGCGCGCAGCATCGGCAGCGGCGTCACCGTGGCGCCGCCCATGCGCAGCAGCGCATCACGCACGAACGCGTAGAAGGTCACCATCACCGCTACCGGGTTGCCCGGCAGGCCGAACAAGATGGCCGTGTGCCCGCCGCTTTGGATGCGGCCGATGGCCATGGGCCGGCCGGGTCGCATGGCGATGCGCCAGAACAGCACATCGCCCAGCCTGGCCATCACTTTCTTGGTGTGGTCGGCCTCGCCCACGCTCACGCCGCCCGACGTGATGACCGCGTCCGCGTTCTCCGCGGCATGGCGGAACGCCATCTCCAGCGCCTCGGGCTCGTCGCGCACCACGCCCATGTCCAGCACGTCCACCCCGAGCCGCTGCAGCATGCCCCACAACGTGTAGCGGTTGCTGTCGTAGACGCAGCCCTCGTCCAGGGGCTCGCCGATCGAGCGCAGCTCGTCGCCAGTGGAGAAGAAGGCCACTCGCAGCTTGCGCCGCACCGGCACTTCTGCCTGTCCCAGCGAGGCCATCAGCCCCAGGTCGGACGGGCGCAGCACCCGGCCGGCCTTGAGCGCCGGCTCGCCGGCCGCCAGGTCTTCGCCCCTGCGCCGCAGGTTGTCCCCGGGCTTGACCACGCCGGGCGGGATGAGCACCGTGCCTTCGCCCACCTGCACGAACTCCTGCGGCACGACGGTGTCCAGGTCCGCGGGCATCACGGCGCCGGTCATGATGCGCAGGCACTGCCCCGCCAGCACCTCGCCCACATGGCTGTCGCCCGCGAGTCCGGTGCCCACGACTTCCAGCGCGGTGGGCGCGTCCACCAGCAGGTCTCGGCCGCGCAGCGCGTAGCCGTCCATCGCCGAGTTGTTGTGCGCAGGCACGTCGATGAGCGAGATGACGTCCTGCGCGAGCACGCGGCCCAGTGCCGTGCGGATGGGCACGTACTCCACCGCATGCACCTGCGGCACGAGGCGGGCGATGAATTCCTGGGCGTGCGCCACGGGCAGCGCGTTGGGGTCGTAGCCGCTGAGGCAGGAGGCGATCTCTTGGAGCGAGGGCATGGCAATGGCGAATGGCTCGCCCCTAGTTCAGGTCGAGGACCATGAGGTCCTTGTCATGGTAGGCGCTGTCGACTTTCAAGGCCCGTGGCAGCGTGCCGTAGCGACGGAAACCCGCCCAGGCATACAGGGCCGACGCCATGGTGTTCGTCGTGGTGACGCTGAGCGTGAGTATCTCCAGGCCCCGCACCGCCCGCGCCCGCTCGATGCAGGTCACGAGCAGCATGCGGCCGATGCCTTGCCCGCGATCCTGCGGGCGCACCATCAGGCCGGTCAGGTGCGCGACGTGCCGCACCTTCACACGCAGCTCGCGCTCACAGCTGACGGCGCCCACCAGCTCGTCCGCGCGCCAGGCGCCCAGGGTGAACTGGCCGCCGTCCGGCCGATCCGCGCCCACGCGCGGCGCATAGCTGCCGGCCGGACGTGCCCGTTCCGAGGCTGCGTCGGAGGTGAAGGCTTCGGGGTGTAGCGCCAGCATCGTGTCGCGCAGCATTTTGTACTGCGGCAGGTCGCCGATGCCCAGCGGACGGATCAGCAGGTCACCGGACATGGCCCTGCTGCAACTCGCGCAGCTCCTCGGGCGTGTTGGCGTTGAAGAACGCCCAGTCATCGTCGAACGGCACTGCCACGCAGCGGTGCTGCGCCGTCCAGCGGTCGATCTTGCGGTGTCCCGACTCGATGAAGCGCACCAGGCTTTCCAGGAGGGACGACTTGAGCAGGCAGAACACCGGCTGCACCTGCAGGCCGTGCTCGCCTCGCGTGGCCGCCATGGCAACGTCGGCGCCATCTCGCATGAGCGAGGCCGACAGCCGCGCCACCAAGTCTTCGGGAAAATTCGGCGTGTCGCAGGGCACGGTGACGAGATAGGGCGTTTCGCAGTGCTCTAGCCCCGCCAGGAAACCGGCCAGCGGGCCAGCGTAATCGGGTACGGTGTCGGGCCACACCGGCACGCCGAAGGCGTCGTACGCACCGAGGTTGCGGTTGGCATTGACCATCACCTGCCCGACCTGCGGAGCCAGCTGCAGGATCGCATGCAGCGCCAGCGGCATCCCGTGATGCACCTGCAGTCCCTTGTCCACGCCGCCCATGCGGCTGCCGCGTCCGCCGGCCAACACCATGCCGGTGACGTCTTCCCTGGCGATGGTGCTCATGTCGATCCTTCGGCCGGTTCACCCGCCGATGTAGTGCATCTCGACGCGACGCTGCCCGCTGCCGGATTCGGCCTGCATCGCGCCGCGCAGCTCGGAATAGCGGTCCTCGCGGGCCTGCCAGAGATGCGCGATGGCCGAGGCGATCTGCTCGTCGCTGCAACCCTCCCGCAGCAGCGCGCGCAGGTCGTGGCCCTCGGTGGCAAACAGGCACAGGAACAGCTTGCCCTCAGTGGACAGCCTCGCGCGATTGCAGTCGTGGCAGAACGCGCGCGTCACGCTGGAGATCACGCCGATCTCGCCCGTGCCGTCGCGCCAGCGCCAGCGCTCGGCCGTCTCGCCGGCTGCGCCGGGCTCCACGGGATCGAGCGGGCCCAGTTCCCCCAGGCGGGCGATGACGTCGGCGGAGGGCAGCACCTCGTCCATGCGCCAGCCGTTGGTCGCGCCCACGTCCATGTACTCGATGAAGCGCAGGACGATGGGCGAGCCGCGAAAGTGCCGTGCCATGGCGAGGATTTCGCCATCGTTGGTGCCACGCTTGACGACCATGTTGACCTTGATCGGCCCCAGCCCCGCATGCTGCGCCGCCTCGATGCCGCGCAACACCTCGTGCACCGGGAAGCCGGCATCGTTCATGCGGCGGAAGATGGCGTCGTCGAGCGCATCCAGACTCACGGTCACTCGCTGGAGCCCCGCATCTTTCAGCGCCTGCGCCTTGCGGGCCAGGAGCGAGCCGTTGGTGGTAAGGGTGATGTCCAACGGCTCGCCGTCCGTCGTGCGCAGCGCGGACAGCATGGCGATCAGCACCTCCACGTCCTTGCGCAGCAGTGGCTCGCCCCCAGTGAGCCGCAGCTTGCGCACGCCATGCGCTACGAACAGCTGCGCCACGCGCGTGATCTCCTCGAAGCTCAGCAGCGAGGCGTGGGGCAGGAAGGAGTAGTGCTTGTCGAACACCTCCCGGGGCATGCAGTAGCTGCAGCGGAAATTGCACCGGTCGGTCACTGAGATGCGCAAGTCGCGCAAGGGCCGCGACAGCCGATCGGCCAGTTGGCCGGTAGGCACGATCATCTGCTCGGGCACCCGTGGTACCCGGGCCGCGACCCGGAGGTCGGCGAGCGGGATGACTGCTTTCTCGGCCATGGGATCCGATTGTGCATGCGCGCGAACCCCCGCGCCGGGGTTTGGGATTCAGGAGCCGGGCTGCGGCAAGGCGTTGAGCACCGGCGCGGCCGCCTCGCCTGCCGCCGAGACGAGTGCGCCCAATCGGCGCGCGCCCGTGAAGCGCTTGCGCCAGTAGGCGAAGCCCATGTCGTCGATCCGCACGCGCCCTCCGACGCGCGGCGAGTGGATGAACTTGCCGTCGCCCATGTAGATGCCCACGTGCGAGAAGGTGTGCTTGAGCGTGTTGAAGAACACCAGGTCGCCCGGCTGCAACTCTTCGCGGCTCACCTTGCGCAGGCCGGGGGCTTTCGCCTGCTCATTCGCACGACGCGGCAGCACGAAGCCGAAGGTGGCTTTCACGATGTACCGCGTGAAGCCGCTGCAATCGAAGCCCGAAAGCTCGCTGGCCCCTCCGCGCCGATAGGCCACCCCGAGGAAGTTCATCGCGTTGAGCAGCATGTCCGATGCGGGCTGCCGCGCACGCTCGCCGATCCCGGCCTGCTCCGGCGGCGCCTGGGGGACGGCCGATATGTCCTGGGTCAGTTCGGTGGCTTGAACCTCCGTGTTTGCACTACCCGGCATCTCCTCCTCAGGCTCGGCCCAGGCCACGCTGCACAGCAGCCACAGGGAGAACGTGGCTGCGCGGGCGAGGGAGATGGGGCGCAGGAGCATGGCCGCGCAGCATAGGCCAACACCGGACGGCCGGCAACCGTGGAAACCTGTGAAAGATCAATGCCGACAATGAGTTAAGGTGGGTTTTTCCAGGGTTGTCTGCGGTCTTGAAACCAAGGAGTGCGCGATGTTCAAGGCGCTGCTGCTGGAAAAGGACGAGGCCGGCTTCCGAGCCGGCGTGCGCGAGATCGACGAGTCGCGCTTGCCCGATGGTGACGTTCGGCTGCGGGTGAGTCATTCCACCCTCAACTACAAGGACGCGCTGGCCATCACCGGCCGCGGGCCGGTCGTGCGGGAGTGGCCCATGGTGGCTGGCATCGACGGCGCCGGCATCGTGGTCGAGAGCCGTCACCCCGACTGGAAGCCCGGCGATGCGGCGGTGCTCAATGGCTGGGGCGTGGGCGAGACCCGCTGGGGCTGCATGGCGCAGCTTGCAAGCGTCAAGGGCGACTGGTTGGTGCCGCTGCCCGAGGCGTATACACCGCGGCAGGCCATGGCCATCGGCACGGCGGGCTATACCGCGATGCTGTGCGTGCTCGCGCTGGAGCGGCACGGCGTGGCGCCGGGCGCGGGCGACGTGCTCGTTACCGGGGCGACGGGTGGGGTGGGCAGCGTCGCCACCGCCGTGCTCTCGAAGCTCGGTCATCGGGTGGTGGCGGCCACGGGCAAGCGCGCCGAGGCCGATTACCTGCGGCAGCTCGGTGCCGTCGAGATCATCGACCGTGCCGAACTGGCCGCGCCCGGCAAGCCGTTCCAGAAGGAACGCTGGGGCGCCGTGGTCGATGCGGTGGGCAGCCACACCTTGGCCAACGCCCTGGCGCAAGCCCGCTATGGCGGCGTGGTGGCCGCATGCGGCTTGGCGCAGGGCTCCGACCTCCAGACCACCGTGCTGCCTTTCATCCTGCGTGGCGTCACGCTCGCCGGCGTCGACAGCGTGATGGCGCCCCAGGCGTTGCGGCGGCTGGCGTGGCGAAGGCTGGCCAGCGACCTCGACCCCACCCGCCTCGACGCCATGACGCAGGAGATCGCGCTGGACCAAGCGCAAGACCGGGCGCTCGACTTGATCGACGGCAAGGTGCGCGGCCGCATCGTGGTCACGATCGACTGAAAAGGTGACCTGTCGGCCGGCCGTCGCCGTCAGAGCGCCGGCATGCAATGCACGGCGCAAGCTGGGTTACCGGGGGCCTTCGAGGAGAAACCCATGGGCCGATATAGCGACTTCTACCGCCGTTCCATCGCCGACCGTGAAGGCTTCTGGGCCGAGCAGGCCCGCTTGATCGACTGGGAGCGGCCCTTCGGGCAGGTGTGCGACTACAGCCGCCCACCCTTTGCACGCTGGTTCGCCGGTGGCCGCACCAACCTGTGCCACAACGCGGTCGATCGGCACCTGAAGGACCGAGCAGCGCAGAACGCGCTGATCTACGTGTCCACCGAGACCGGCGAAGAGCGCACCTACAGCTACGCCGAGCTCCACGCGGAAGTCCAGCGCATGGCGGCCATCCTCGTGTCTCTCGGCGTGGGGCAGGGCGACCGGGTGCTGATCTACATGCCCATGATCCCGCAGGCGGTGTTCGCCATGCTGGCGTGCGCGCGTATCGGCGCCATCCACTCGGTGGTGTTCGGCGGCTTCGCGAGCATGAGCCTGGCCAGCCGCATCGACGACGCCGAGCCCCGGGTCGTGGTGAGCGCCGATGCGGGCAGCCGCGCCGGCAAGGTGGTGCCGTACAAGCCGCTGCTCGACGAGGCTATCCACCTGGCGCACCACAAGCCGGCCAAGGTGCTGCTGGTCGATCGTGGCCTCGCGCCCATGGAGCGGGTGGCAGGCCGCGACGAAGACTACGCCGCGCTGCACGCGTGTCATCTCGACGCGCAGGTGCCTTGCACCTGGGTCGATGCCACGCACCCCAGCTACACCCTCTACACCAGCGGTACGACTGGCAGGCCGAAAGGCGTGCAGCGCGACACGGGCGGCTATGCGGTCGCACTGGCGGCGAGCATGCAGCACATCTTCCTCGCTCGTCCCGGCGAAACCTACTTCTCCACCAGCGACATCGGCTGGGTCGTCGGCCACAGCTATATCGTCTATGGGCCGCTGCTCGCGGGCATGGCCACCATCCTGTACGAGGGCTTGCCCATCCGTCCCGATGCTGGCATCTGGTGGCGCTTGGTCGAGCGCTACCAGGTGACGGCCATGTTCAGCGCGCCCACTGCCGTGCGCGTGCTGAAGAAGCAAGACCCCAAGTTCCTCAGGCAGCACGATGTGAGTTCCCTGCGCGCGCTCTTCCTGGCGGGCGAACCGCTCGACGAGACCACTGCCCGGTGGATCGCCGATGCGCTGGGCAAGCCCGTGGTTGACAACTACTGGCAGACCGAGACTGGATGGCCCATCCTCACCCTGGCCAACGGTGTGGAGCACTTGCCGGCCAAGTACGGCAGCCCAGGCCTGCCCATGTACGGCTACGACGTGAGGCTCGTGGACGAGCACACCGGCGCAGACCTCACAGGCCCTGGCCGCAAGGGCGTGGTGGCCATCGAGGGCCCCTTGCCGCCCGGGTGTATGCAGACCGTGTGGCGCGACGACGAGCGTTTCGTCCACACCTATTGGAAGAGCATTCCCGGCCGGCTGCTCTACAGCACCTTCGACTGGGGCATCCGCGACGAGGACGGCTACTACTTCATCCTCGGCCGCACCGATGACGTGATCAACGTGGCGGGCCACCGCCTGGGCACGCGCGAGATCGAGGAGAGCATCTCCAGCCACCCGAACGTGGCCGAAGTGGCGGTGGTGGGTGTGGCCGATGCGCTCAAGGGTCAGGTGGCCCTGGCCTTTGTGGTCGCCAGGGATGCCACCGGATTGACCGGCGAGGCGGCCCGGCTGCGCTTCGAAGGCGAAGTCATGAAGACGGTCGACCAGCAGCTGGGCAGCGTTGCGCGGCCTGCGCGTGTGCACTTGGTGAACGTGCTGCCCAAGACCCGCTCCGGCAAGCTGCTGCGCCGCGCGATCCAGGCGGTATGCGAACGCCGCGATCCGGGGGACCTCACGACCATCGAGGATCCGACCGCGTTGGCGCACATCCGAGCGCTGGTGGGCGAGCCCGGCTGAGATGCGACCGATCTTCGGCACAATCGGTCGCTTCGCCCCTTCGGGCGCCTTCCGAGCGCTGGAGATCCATGCGACTTCTTCTTGCTCCCGTGGCGGCGGGCCTTGCGCTGGCCGCTCAGTGCCTCATCCCATTGCCGGCTGCAGCCGCTCCCCAGGCACTCCCTGGCCCTGCCTTCCCCCGCTTCGAGAACGCCGAGGCCGTGGATGTGGCCTGCCGCAAGGGCCTGCACGAGGCCGCCCAGCGCGTACGCCGGCTCGAACGTCACGCGCCCGATGCCGGCTGGTCTGCTGCGTCCGATGACCTGGAGGCCTACGTCGAGGACTCGGCTTCCCCGGTCATGTTCGTGCTCAATGTGCATCCCGACCCGGCCGTGCGCGATGCCGCGCAGGCCTGCGCGCTGCGCTGGCAGGATTTCGGGTCCACCTTGGGGCAGAACGAGAGGCTCTACCACGCCGCGCGCCGCGTGAAGCCGCGCGACGCCGTGGAGCGCGAGTTCCTGCGCAGCCGGCTGGAGGGCTTCGAGGATTCCGGCGTTGCGCTCCCGAAGGACAAGCGCGCACGGGCCAAGCAGCTCATCGACCGCCTCGGCGAGCTCGGCCAGCAGTTCGACAAGAACCTGCGTGATGACACCACCAAGGTGGTGCTGTCGGTGGAGGAGCTGGCCGGTGTGCCGGAGGCCGTGTGGAAAGACAAGCCGCGCGACGACGCCGGCCGCGTGGTGCTTGGCCTCGACTACCCCACCTACCTGCCCGTGATGGAGCGCGGCGAACACGCTGGGGCGCGCGAGCGGATGTACCGTGCCAAGGTGAACGAAGGCGGCGAGGCGAACCTGCAGCTGCTGGCCGAAATGGTGAAGCTGCGTCGCGAGTTCGCGTCGCTCTTCGGCTTCCACAGCTACGCCGATTTCCAGCTGAGACGCCGCATGGCGGAGAGCGTGGCCAACACCCAGCGCTTCCTGGACGAGGTGAAGGCGGCCGTGACCGAGCGCGAGCTCAAGGACCTGGAGGAACTGCGCCGCGCGAAGGCGCAGCACCTGGGCCAACCGCTGGAGCAGACGCGCCTGCAGCGCTGGGACGTCGCGTTCTACACCGAGCGCGTGCGGCGTGAACGCCACGCCGTGGACCAGGAAGCCTTCCGTCGCTACTTCCCGCCTCAGGAGAGCTTGCAGTTCGTCATGCGGCTCATGGAGAAGACCCTGGGCATCAGGTACACGCGCGTGCCTGCCACGCTATGGCATGACGACGCCCAAGCCTATGCCGTCAGCGACGCGAAGACGGGTAAGCCACTGGCCACGCTTTACGTCGATCTCTATCCGCGCGATGGCAAGTACAACCACGCGGCCGTGTGGCCTCTGCGCAGCAGCGCGACGCGACTGCATCGCAAGCCGCAGGCTGCGTTCGTGGTCAACATGGACCGGCACGGCCTCACGATCGCCGAGCTTCAGACCCTGCTGCACGAGATGGGCCACGCGGTGCACAACAACCTTTCCGCCACGCGCTATGCCGCTTTGGGTGGCACCAGCGTGAAGTGGGACTTCGTCGAAGCACCCTCGCAGATGCTGGAGGACTGGATCTACGATCCGGCGGTGTTAAAGACCTTCGCCGAGGTCTGCCCCGCCTGCGAGCCGGTGCCCGAAGAGATGATCCGCGCTGCCGACGAGGCGCGGCACTTCGCCAAGGGTATCTCCATTGCTCGGCAGCACCTGTTCGCCAGCTACGACCTCGCCTTGTACTCCGACCGCGTGCACGACCCCATGGTGCTGTGGTCCGCGATGGAAGGCCAAACGCCGCTGGGCCACGTGAGCGGCACACGCTTCCCGGCCGGCTTCGCTCACATTGCTTCCGGAGGTTACGTGGCCGGCTACTACGGTTACCTCTGGAGCCTGGTGGTGGCCAAGGACCTGCAGACGGCCTTCGAGCCGAACCCGCTGGACCCGAAAGTGGGGTTGCGCTATCGGCACAAGCTGCTCGCGCGCGGCGGT
The DNA here is from genome assembly GCA_966251135.1 of uncultured Burkholderiaceae bacterium. Lineage (GTDB taxonomy): Bacteria > Pseudomonadota > Gammaproteobacteria > Burkholderiales > Burkholderiaceae_C > Albitalea. The sequence continues at coordinate 1,136 of CBINKC010000126.1, read as the reverse complement.
GAGCGGCCTCCGCAGGTGCTGGTGCGTGATTTCCTTGGCCGCGAAGGGCGATCTGACGCGTTCTTCGATTGGCTGCGGCACTGAGGCCACTTCAGGACGGGCCGCTGATGCGGCCCGTTCCATGAACCCTTACAACACTTCGCTTGCGAAATCCGCCAGCCGCGAGCGCTCCCCGCGCGCGAGCATGATGTGCCCCGCGTGTGGCCAGCCCTTGAACCGGTCCACCACGTAGGTCAGGCCGGAACTTCCTTCAGTCAGGTAGGGCGTATCGATCTGCGCGAGATTGCCCAGGCAAACGATCTTCGTGCCGGGACCGGCGCGGGTGATGAGGGTCTTCATCTGCTTGGGCGTGAGGTTCTGCGCCTCGTCGATGATGACGTACTTGTTCAGGAACGTCCGCCCGCGCATGAAGTTCAGGCTCTTGATCTTGATCTTGCTGCGCACCAAGTCGTTGGTGGCGGCGCGCCCCCATTCGCCCCCGTCGCTCCGTGACAGCACCTCGAGGTTGTCGTCGAGCGCACCCATCCACGGCCCCATCTTCTCTTCCTCGGTGCCCGGCAGGAACCCGATGTCCTCACCGAGGGGCACGGTCACGCGCGTGACGATGATCTCGGTGTAGCGACGGTCGTCCATCACCTGCGCGAGCCCGGCGGCCAAGGTGAGCAGCGTCTTGCCGGTGCCAGCCGATCCGGTGAGCGTGATGAAGTCGCATTCGGAATCCATCAGCAGGTTCATCGCGAAGTTCTGCTCGCGGTTGCGGGCGGTCACGCCCCAGACGGCATTCTTGTTGTGCGTGTATTCGCGCAGCGTGCGCAACACGGCGGTCTTGCCAGTGATTTCGGTCACCTTCGCGTACAGCGGGGCAGCACCGGGCGCCTCGAAATACACGAACTGGTTGACCATGAGCGCCGGCACCATGGGCCCGCTGATGCGGTAGTAGGTGAGCCCGCCGTGGTTCCAGCTCTCCATCGTCTTGCCGTGGCGCTCCCAGAAGTCGGGTGGCAACTGCAGCACGCCGGTGTAGAGCAGATCCCCGTCTTCAAGCGTCTTGTCGTTGAAGTAGTCCTCGGCCGGAAGCCCCAGCGCACGCGCCTTGATGCGCATGTTGATGTCCTTCGACACCAGCACCACATCGC
>CBINKC010000125.1:0-13168 GCA_966251135.1 uncultured Burkholderiaceae bacterium | reverse complement strand
CCGCGTTCCTGCGCGCGGTGACCACGCCCAAGCGCGGCATCGGCCACCAGACGCTCGGCCACCTCGGCGAGTTCGCCGCCAAGTGGAAGCTGAGCCTGTACGAGGCCTTGTTCGCCGAGAGCCTGAGTGCAGCCATCAGCGCGCGCGCCATCGGCGGGCTGCACGAGTTCGGCCGCTACGTGAACGACCTCGAGTACCGCGCCCGCCACACCGTGGGTGCCGAGGACGCCAAGGCCCTCCTCACGGGCTGGCTCACGGATATCGGCTACGAGAAGCACCTCTACGAAGGCGAGGACAACGAGAAGCTCGCCTCGGCACGCTGGTCCAACGTGCTCGACTTCGTGGAGTGGGTGGCCAAGCGCTGCGGCGGCCAGATCGAGAACGATGGCGGCCTCACCGTGGAGACCGAGAAGAAGAGCGTGCTCGACGTGGCGCAGACCATCTCGGTCATCATCAGCCTGGCCGAGCGCGGCGACGACCAGAACGTGATCACCCTGTCCACGCTGCACGCCTCCAAGGGATTGGAGTGGCCGCACGTCGTGCTGGCCGGCGTGAACGAAGGCTTGCTGCCCTTCAAGACCGAGGACGAGGACATGACGCCCGAGCGCCTGGAGGAGGAGCGCCGCCTCATGTACGTGGGCATCACGCGCGCCCGCACCACGCTGGCGGTCAGCACGCTGCGCCGCCGCAAGCGCGGCCGCGAGACCGTGGCCGGCGTGCCCAGCCGCTTCATCGCCGAGATGAAGCTTGATGAGATGGTGGTGCGCGAAGACCCGCGCGAGAAGCTGAAGGCGCTGCGGGCCGCGGCCCTGCAGCGCCTGGCCTCGCAGGCCGAGCCGAAATAGCGCTATGGGTCAGGACTGCCCGATCACCGCGGCTACCGCTTCGGCGGTGGGTTCGACATTGCGCGTGTTCAGCCCGGCCACGCACATCCGCCCCGAACGCACGAGGTACACGGCGTGCTCCTCGCGCAGGCGGTCCACCTGCGTGGCGGTGAGGCCGGTGTAGCTGAACATGCCGCGCTGGGTGAGGAAATAGTCGAAGTTGCGATCGGGCAGGCGGGCGGTCAGCACCGCGTGCAGGCTGCGGCGCATGGCGAGGATGCGCTCGCGCATGGCCGCCACGTCGGCCTCCCACGCGGCGCGTAGCCGTGGCGTGCCCAGCACCTTGGCCACGACCAGCCCCGCGTGGGTAGGCGGGCTGGAGTAGTTGCGGCGCACGGTGGCCTTGAGCTGGCCCAGCACCAGCTCCGCCTCGGCGGCATCGCGGCACACCACCGACAACGCGCCGGCGCGTTCGCCGTACAGGCTCATGCTCTTGGAGAACGAGTTCGCCACGAAGTAGGTCAGGCCCGCGTCGGCCAGTGCGCGTACCGCGTGCGCGTCCTCGGCGATGCCTTCGCCATAGCCTTGATAGGCCAGGTCGAGATAGGGCAGGATGCCGCGCTCGCGCAGCACGGGGATCAGCTCCTCCCACTGCCGGGGCGTCAGGTCCACGCCCGTCGGGTTGTGGCAGCACGCATGCAGCAGCACCACGCTGCCGGCAGGCAGCGTGCGCAGCTTGGCCAGCATGGCGTCGAACTTCAGGCCGCCACTGGTTGCGTCGTAATAGGGGTAGGTGTGCACCGCGAGGCCCGCGCCTTCGAACATCGCGCGATGGTTGTCCCAGGTGGGGTCGCTCACCCAGACCTCGCTGGCGGGAAACCATCGCTTCAGCAAATCGGCGCCGACCTTCAGCCCGCCGCTGGACCCCACGGTCTGCAAGGTCGCGATGCGCTGGCTGCGCACTGCCTCGTGCCCGGCGCCGAACAGCAGCTCCTGCACCGCGTGGCGGCACGCAGGCGCCCCTTCGATGGGCAGGTATGGCTTGGCCGCGCCTTCGGCGAGCAGCTCGGCTTCGGCGTCTCGCACGCAGCCCAGCACGGGGATGTGGCCGGCGTCGTCGAAGTAGATGCCGATCGACAGGTTGATCTTGTGCGGCCGCGGATCGCGGCCATAGGCTTCGTTCAGCGAGAGGATCGGGTCGCCGGCGTAAGGCTCCAGGTGACCGAAGATGCCCGGCATCGTCATGCCGCCTCGGCCAGCGCCGCCTCGATGTCCTGTCGCAACGACTCGGGCGAGTCCGTCGGGGCGTAGCGCTTGATCACCCGCCCGTCGCGGCCGACCAGGAACTTGGTGAAGTTCCATTTGATGGCTTGCGTGCCCAGGAGGCCGGGCGCCTCGGAAGTGAGCCACTTCCACAGCGGGTGGGCGCTGCCGCCGTTGACCTCGACCTTGGCCATCATGGGGAAGTCGACGCCGTAGTTCAGCGAGCAGAACGACTGGATCTCGTCGTTGGTGCCCGGATCCTGGCCGCCGAACTCGTTGCTCGGAAAGCCGACGATCACCAGTCCGCGGTCGCGGTACTCGTTCCACAGCGATTGCAGGCCGGCGAACTGCGGCGTGAAGCCGCACCGGCTCGCGGTATTGACGATCAGCAGCACTTTTCCACGCTGCGCAGACAGTGGAGCGGGTTTGCCCTCGATCGACAGGGCTTCGAAATCGTAGACGCTGCGGGACATTGGGCACCTCGGGTTGGGATGTCGAACGATGGTACCGTGCCCCTGCACGGCACGTGTCCATCGGCCGCGCTGCCGGCCATGCACGGCGGGCCCGCCGCTTTCGCACCGCACATGCCTGACTCTCTCTTTCGGCCGTCTGACTTCGACGCCGGCTCCGGCCTCGCCTCACCTCGGGGCACGTCTGCGCCCGATCCGCTCCACCTCGGCGGCGACGGCGCGCTCGCCGACGTGCTGGTCGTCGAAGACAGCGCCATCGCCCGCCGCTTCTTGCAGGTGCGCCTGCAGCGGCTGGGATACCAAGTGCACCTGGCCTGTGATGCTGATCAGGCGCTGGAGGTGCTCGCACGCGAGCGCTTCGGGCTGGTGTTCCTCGATGTCGTGCTGGGGCCGGCCGGCAGCCTCGATGGTCTGTGGCTGTGCCAGCAACTGAAGCAGGATCGCGGGCCCGCCGCGGCCGAGTCGCCCAAGGTCGTCATCGTCACGGGCCTGGGCTCGGAGTCTGACCGCGTGCGTGGCGCACTCGCCGGCTGCGATGCCTACCTGAGGAAGCCGCTGTCCGAGCTCGACTTCCTGCAGGTGCTGCGCACGCTCGATCCGGGGTTCGCCGCACGCCAGCAGGTGAGCGGCTGAAGCCGGAACCGTCTCAAGCCGGGGCCGCGCGCCCGGGGCTCCAGGCTGCGAGCGCCGCGGCACCCACGATCAGCGTGCCGCCGATGGCCAGCGGCCAGGTGATGTGCCCGCCGCCCAGCCCGAGCGCCGAGACCGCGGCGAACACGACTTCGCTCAGCATTACCACCGAGGTCACATTCGCAGGCAGCCGGGCCGCGCCGTATTGCAGCGCCAGGTTGCTGAGGAGGAAGAGCATGGCGAGCACGATCGCGATGGTCATCCAGTGCGTGTCGACAGCCGGCGGCCAAGCGACCCGGCCTTGGCTCGCCAGCGCCGTGGCCAGGGTGCCGGCCACCAGCGCGCCGCCGAGGAACATGGCCAGGGCTCGCCCCTCCTCGGGCCGAGCCGCCTCCCGGCGCAGCATCACGTTGTTGAGTGCAAACGAGAAGCCGCCGACGAGGCCCAGCCAGTCCGCCAGACTGGAAGGCACGGGCAACGCGTCCCAGCTGAGTCCACGCCCGGCCGGCCACAGCACGATAGCCGCGCCGCCCAGCGCCATGGCGATGCGCAGGCAGGCCTCACCCGTGAGCGGCTCGCGCAGCAGCAGCCGGGCCAGCAGCACTGCCCACAGCGGCATCAGGTAGAACAGCAGCACCACACGCACCACATCGCCGATGACCACCGCCCAGTTGAAGCTGGCGTTGGTCACGCCCGAGGCGGCCACCAGCACCCACAGCGCCGGTGTGCGCGCGACCTGCGCGAAGGCCCTCGGGCGCATCAGGCCTATGGCCGCGGTGGCCAGCAGGTAGACGAACACCGTGGCCCACAGCGGGTGCAGCGCGCGCAGTTCGAGGGCGCGAAACGGCCACCACGAAGTGCCCCACACGAGGGCATTGAACATCAGCGCGAGGATGGGCAGCAGCGCGGGCGGATTCGGCACCGCGCGATTGTCAGCGAGCCGTTGCGTCTCCCCAGCTTGTTGGATTTGCGCACCGCGTCGCACGCGCCAAGATGTGCCCCCCGACAAGTGACAGGAGGTGAGCATGATCCCCATCCAGATCTTCCAGCCAGAGCAGGTGTTTTCGAGCGACCCGCCGGCCCTGGAGCAATTCGGCTTTCGCTTCCTGGCCGAGGGCGATTCCTGGTTCACCATCGGCGCGCTCAACCCTCTCAGGAACGCCAACCTCCTGTTCGACATGGCCTTCAGCCAGAGGGCCTGCGCGGTCAACTGCGCCACACCGGGCGACACGCTGAGCCGCATGTCGCAGATGAACAGCGACCCGCGCTTCACCGACCTGCTGGCGGGGCCCCAGGCCCGCTTCTGGGATGCCATCCTCATGTCGTGCGGCGGCAACGACGTGATCGACGCCTTGGCCTCCCCGGCCGTCGATGACCAGGGCCAGCCGGTGCCGGCTGACCGGCGCCTGCTCCTGACGGCCGCCGAATGGGGCCCGCCGGAGCTGGGCGCGCCACGCTACCTGAGCGACGAGGGCTGGCGCACCTTCTGCGCCTATCTCGAAGCCAACTTCCAGCACGTGATCGCGCTGCGCGAGCGGGGTCCCTCCGCCGGCCGGCCCATCTTCGTGCACGGATACGCCTTCCCGACGCCCCGGCCGGCGGGCGTCGGTCTCGGCGCCGGCCCGTGGCTGCTGCCCCCGCTGCAGGCTTACGGGATACCGTCGCAAGATGGCATCGGGCTTGCCCGGGAACTGCTCGGCCGGCTCGCGGCGCTGCTGGCGAAGATGGCGGCCGACCCGGCGCGCTTCCCCGGGCTGCATTTCTTCGACTCCACGGCCGTGCCCATCGAGGCGGCCCTGCCCGACGCCCCGGGCGTGAGCGGTGACTGGGTCAACGAGATCCACCTCACGCGCGATGGCTGTCGCAAGATCGCCACGCCGTGGGCGTCCGAGATCGAGGGGGTGCTTGCCGGCGGCGGGGGCCAGCCGGCGGCGGTGGTGTCGTCACCCTCCGAGGAGGTGCCGGCCTAGTGCTCTGCGCGGGACAAAGCGTCAGCGACGTGTCCGAAGCGGGCCGACGGTTCGAAGATCGCAGCACGGGTCGCCTGACTAGGCGCGCCGCGCCGCTCAGGGTGGGTCCCTGCGCAAGCGGCGCAACAACGGCAGGCGACCCGTGCTGCGGTCTTCATGACGCTTTGTTCCGCGCAGAGCACTAGTGACGGTCGCTGCGCGCCAGGGCGAGCAGGTGCGCCACTTCGTCGGCGTGCGTGTGGCAGTTGTTGCGGTGCCAGCGGCCGATCAGCCACATGGTCACGGCCACGGCCAGGCCGAAGAGCGTGATCGCGCCGAAGGCTGACAGGCCCAGGCGGGTCATGCCGGTGTAGAAGGCGCCCAGGCCCAGGATGCAGGCTTGCTCGTTGAAGTTCTGCACGGCGATCGAGCGGCCGGCGCCCATGAGGTTGTGCCCGCGGTGCTGCAGCAGCGCGTTCATCGGGACCACCATGTAGCCGCCGATGGCGCCCAGCACCACGAGGAAGGGGGCGGCCACCCACGCGTTGGAGATGAAGTTCATCGCGATCACCAGCAAGCCCATCACGATGCCCAAGGTGATGACGTTGGTGGCCTGGTCCAGGCGCATGCGCACCGAGGCCAGTACCGCACCCAATGCGGTGCCGACGGCCACCACGCCCACCAGCGACGACGCCTGTGTGGTGCTGTAGTGCAGCGCGGCGGCGGCCCAGGCGAGCACGATGTATCGCAGGTTGCCCGACACGCCCCAGAACAGCGTCGTCGTCGCCAGCGAAATCTGGCCCAGCTTGTCGTTCCACAGCCGCGCGTTGCAGTTGGCGAAGTCGCGCACCAGCCCGGCCGCGCCATGGGCGATCGGCTGCAGCGGCGCCGATGTGCGAGGAATCTTGAGGTTGAACAGGGCTGCCACGGCGTACAGCAGGATCAACGACAAGATCGCTGCTTCGGGGGCCGTATCGATGCCCGTGTCCAGCAGCGGCAGGTCCAGGCTCAGCAGGCGCGCGGAGACGGCGTGGCCGACCAGCTGGCCGCCCAGCAGCACGCCGAGGATGATGGAGCCGATGGTCAGGCCTTCGATCCAGCCGTTGGCCTTGACCAGCTGCGAGGGGGGCAGCAGCTCGGTGAGGATGCCGTACTTCGCCGGCGAGTAGGCCGCGGCGCCCAGGCCGACGATGGCGTACGACACCAGCGGATGCACGCCGAACAGCATCATCAGGCAGCCCACGACCTTGATGAGGTTCGACAGGAACATCACCTTGCCCTTGGGCACCGCGTCGGCGAAGGCGCCGACGAAGGGGGCGAGGATGACGTAGAACAGGGCGAACATCGGCACGAGCGCGGCGCGCTGCCATTCACCCTGTCCTGAAGACTTGAGCAGTTCGACCGCGGCCACGAATAGGGCGTTGTCGGCGAGCGAGCTGAAGAACTGCGCCGACATGATTGTGTAAAAGCCTCGTTTCATTCGCCCGCAGCGCTGCGCCTCTTTGCCGGAGACGGGTGGTGTTCCCCGCGGCGCGGGTTATAGCACGCGGGTTGCGCAGCTCTGGCGCCACGCCCGGCCGCATTCCACGCTCGATCGCACCGTGGCCGTGCAAGGCAGAATGGCCGCGAGCCCGCTGAACAGGTGTGAACAAATCCGACATGCCCGCTCATCACACCTTCTGATTTCACCGATGCCCCGGCCCATCGAAGCCCTCATCCACGTCGACGCGTTGGCGCACAACCTCGCCCGCGCGCGCCGCGCGGCGCCCGATGCCCGTGTGTGGGCCGTCATCAAGGCCAACGCCTATGGCCACGGGATCGAGCGCGTCTTCGAGGGCCTGCGCGGCGCCGACGGTTTCGCACTGCTGGACCTGGCCGAGGCCGAACGCGTGCGCGCCCTGGGCTGGCGCGGGCCCGTGCTGCTGCTGGAAGGCTGCTTCGAGCCGCGCGACCTCGAGCTGTGCTCGCGGCTCGACCTGTGGCACACCGTGCACCACGAGGCACAGGTCGACTGGTTGGCGCAGCACAAGACGCAGCGTCCGCACCATGTCTACCTCAAGCTCAACAGCGGCATGAACCGCCTCGGCTTCAAGCCGGCGGCGTTTCGCGCTGCGTGGCGCCGCTTGAGCGGGCTCACGCAGGTCGACGCGATCACGTTGATGACGCACTTCGCCAATGCCGACGGCTCGGCCGGCGTCGACGATGCCCTGGCGGTCTTCGAGGCTGCCGTGACCGACCTGCCGGGTGAGCGCAGCCTGTGCAACAGCGCGGCCACGCTGCGCCACGCACCGACTTCGGCGGCGCTGCGGGGCGATTGGGTGCGGCCGGGCATCCTGCTGTACGGCTCCTCGCCCGACCATCCGGGGCGCACGGGCACGCAGTGGGATCTGCGGCCGGCGATGACCCTGCGCGCCCGGCTCATCGCCACCCAGGATCTGCAGGCCGGGGCCAGCGTCGGCTACGGGGGCCTGTATACGGCCGAGGCGCCGCTGCGCATCGGCGTGGCGGCCTGCGGCTACGCCGACGGCTACCCGCGCCACGCCCCGACCGGCACGCCGGTGCTCGTGGACGGCGTGCGCACGCGGCTGGTCGGGCGTGTCTCCATGGACATGATCACCATCGACCTCACGCCCGTGCCGCACGCCGGCCCCGGCAGCGAGGTCACGCTGTGGGGCCGGGGCCCGGGCGGCAGCGTGCTGCCGATCGACGAAGTGGCCCATGCGGCGGGAACCGTGGGCTACGAGCTGATGTGCGCGCTGGCGCTGCGCGTGCCGGTCAGTGTCGGCCGCTGACGTTCGCGTCTTTTCTTCCTCCTCTTTCTTGCCGATTCAGGCGGCCGGCACCGGCGGCGCCTGTGCTCGTGGCTGCCGTCCGTCTTAAAAATGATTGTGGTTCTTGTTTGACACTGCGAACAATTCGCATTTAGACTTCGCGCCAATCAAGAACGCGCCCGGCGAGCGCATCCCTGCGCGCCGTCACTCATGAGTCTCTCGACCCTGTCCGCCGTCACGCCCGAGCCGCTGCCGTTCGCTGCACGAGCTGGCCTCGTGGCTGGCATGTTCGCGCTGCACGCAGGGCTCGCGTGGGCGCTGTGGCAGTTGGCGCCGATGTCCGGCCCGGCCGGTGATGCGGCGGCGGTGGAGATGCAGGTGCAGTGGATCGCCCCGCCGGCGCCGGTGGTGGCACCGGCGCCCCAGCCGGTGCCACCGCGGCAGCCGGCGAGACCGCAACCGGCGAGGCCACTGCCTGTTCCGGCGCCCCCGGCCGTCAGCGTGGCCGACACGGCGCCTGCGGCTCAGCAGGTCGCGACCTCCGAGCCGGTGGCGCCATCGCCCGTCGAGCCGCTTGAGCAGCCCGTGGCCGAGGCGGCTGCGGCCGCAGCGGTGGCCGCGCCGCCACCCCCGCCCCCGGCGCCGAAGACGGTGGCCATCACGGCCGTGCAGTACCTCATGCCACCGGTGTTGGAGTACCCGCTGGCGTCGCGCCGGCTGCAGGAGCAGGGCCGCGTCGACGTGCGCCTGCTGGTCGATGCCCGGGGCTTGCCCCAACAGGCGCAGGTGACGCGCTCGTCGGGCCATGCACGGCTGGACGAGGCCGCGCTGGCCGCCGTGCGTGCCACCCGCTTCAAGCCTTACACCGAGAACGGCATGCCGCAGCCCTTCTGGGTCGTCATGCCCCTCGTCTTCGAACTGGAGAACTGACACGTGGATACCTCTTCATCGCCGGGCATCGCCCACTTCCTCGCGCAGTCCGATGCCGTCGGCCACGCGCTGCTCGTCGCGCTCATCGGCATGTCGGCGCTCTCTTGGGCGCTCATTGCCGTGAAGGGTGTGTCGCAATGGGTGCGGGGTCGGCGCTCACGGCAGTTTCTGAACTTCTTCTGGAACGCACGTTCGCTCGACGAGGTGGCCGGCGAAATCGCCACGCACGGCGCCCGCGATCCGTTCTCGCACCTGGCGGCCCACGCCATGCATGCCCAGGCGCATCACGCAAGGTACGGTGCGGCAAAGCTCGAAGAAGCCGGCACCGCACAAGACTTCGTGACCCGCACGCTCAAGAAGGTGCTCGACGAGGAAACCACCCGGCTGGAAAACGGACTCACCGCGTTGGCCACCATCGGTGCGACTGCGCCCTTCGTGGGGCTGTTCGGCACCGTGTGGGGCGTGTTCCATGCGCTCGTGGCCATCGGCATGTCGGGGGCGGGCACGCTGGACAAGGTCGCCGGGCCGGTGGGCGAGGCGCTCATCATGACGGGTATCGGGCTGGCCGTGGCCGTGCCGGCGGTGGTGGGCTACAACGCGATCAGCCGCAGCAACCGCGTGCTCAGCGCCCGGCTCGACGCCTTCGCCTTCGAAATGCTCACGTTCCTGTCCATGGGGCAGTCGCTCAAGACCGAGCGCGGGACCGTGACGCCGCTGCGCGGCGCGGCCTGAAGGGGAGGGTGGCCATGGCCTTCGCCAGCTTCGACCGCAAGAGCGCTGCCGCACCCGTGGCGGAGATCAACATGGTCCCGCTGATCGACGTGATGCTGGTGCTGCTGGTCATCTTCATCGTCACCGCCCCGCTGCTCACGCATGCCGTCAAGCTCGATCTGCCCAAGGCGAACGCCAGCGTGGTGCCGCCACCGCCGGAGCGCATCGAGTTCGCCATCGACGCGATGGGCCGGCGCCTCTGGAACGGCGAGCCCGTGAGCCGCGAGGAGGCCGCCCGGCGCTTCGCCGCCGAGGGTCTCAAGCCGGTGCAGCCCGAGATCCACCTGCGCGCCGACGAGTCGGTGCCGTACCGCGCCGTGGCCGAGACGCTGGCCGATGCGTCCCGCGCGCGCCTGTCGAAGTTCGCCTTTATCAGCGCGCCCGAGCACTGAGAAGGTGTGAACGAATCCGACATGCCCGCTCATCACGCCGGAACGCGCCCACTCTGCGTTGCAAATGCTCGCCGTAGCCCGAGCTACGGCTGTGCTTTGCGCCTTGATTGGGCCCATTCCGGCGCGCTGCTCGGGCACGCCGGATTCATTCACACCTTCTGACCGGCGCGCATGTCCTGCCGGCGCTGAGGGGCGCCCCGTCTTCTTCCACTCGCTCCCACACAAAATGCATTCACGTTTCCCAGGGCGCCGCGTCGCGCCCCGCACCGCCCTGCGCCCGCTTGCTGCACTCGTGGCAGGTTTGGGCATCACCGGTGCCCTTGCAGCCGAGGACACCCAGCCCGCGCCGGCGTCCAACTCGGAAGCCGTCATGCCGGCCGTGCGCGCCACCGCCGCCACCGAACCCTCCGGCAAGGAGACGCTGCGTGCCCGGACCACCTCCATCGGCAAGGGCCGCCAGGAGCTGCGCGACGTGCCGCAGTCGGTCACCGTCGTCACGGAAAAGCTCATCGACGACCGCCAGCTCGACACGCTCAAGGAGGCGCTGAAGAACACGAGCGGCATCAGCTTCCAGGCGGCCGAGGGCGGCGAGGAAGACATCCGCCTGCGCGGCTTCTCGCTGCAGTCGACCGGCGACATCTTCATCGACGGCATGCGCGACCCGGCGTTCTATGAACGCGACAGCTTCAACTGGGACCGCCTGGAAGTGCTGCGCGGATCGGCCTCGATGCTCTTCGGCCGTGGCTCCACGGGCGGCGCGGTCAACCAGGTGAGCAAGCAGCCGTGGTTGATGAACCAGCACGAGGTGGCCGTCACCATGGGCTCGGGCGGCTACCTGCGCGGCACCGGCGACTTCAGCTTCAAGACCGGCGAGGACGCGGGCCTGCGCCTGAATGCCATGCACACGCTCGCCGATGATTTCGGCGGCGCCCCCCTGGACAAGCACGGTGTCGCAGCCACCTACCGCTGGGGCACCGGGCGCGTGGATGAGTTCTCCGCGGGCTTCTTCTACCTGCAAAACGAAAACGGCATCCACTATGGCCTGCCGTGGTTGACGCCGGGCGCCGCTAATGGCGGCACGTGGCTGTGGCCCGAGGAGCGGGGCACCAACTATTACGGCATGGCCAGCGACGTGGCCAAGAGCGGCACCACCCAGGGGAACTTCACGCACGTGCATCGCTTCGGTGGCAATGCAGAGTTGAAGACGGCGGTGCGCGTGGCGAACTACGAGCGCGACCAGCGCGCCAGCGCGATTCGTTTCGCGCCCAACGCGGACCAGCCGGGCGGCCAGGCCGTGACGGGAGATACGTTCAGCGATGCCACCGTGCTGCGCCGTTCGGGTGACAGGGGCGTGCAGCTCAAGGTGATGAACATGGACACCGTGTACGCGCAAAGCGACTACAGCGGACGCCACCGCTGGCTGGGGCGTGAGCACTCGGTGCAGGCGGGCGTGGACCTGGCCCACGAGAAGTTCGAGAACTTCGGTGTGTCCCCGGACAGCCCGGTCCTCACCAAACCGCGCACCACCGTGGGCACACCCGACGATGGCGCGTGGATCGACGAGTCGGCGCGTGAGCTGACGCGTACCCGTACCTTCGATGCGAAAGCGCTAGGCGTGTACGCGCAGGATCTGGTGCAGGTCGCGCCCATGTGGAAGGTGCTGGCCGGGCTGCGCTGGGACAAGCTGAATGGTCGCTACCACGCCGTGACGGCCCAAGGCAATCCGACCACGGGCAACCCGCCCCAGCCCAATCCCTGCTACACCGCGCCCAACACGCGCTACTCGCGCGATGACGCCCTGTGGAGCAAGCGGGTTGGCCTGCTCTTCCAGCCCACCGCGCTGCAGTCGTACCACCTCTCGTATGGCACGTCGTTCAACACTGCGGGCGACACCTACCAGTTCGACTCGGGCACGTCGCAGGTCGACCCGGAGTCGAGCCGCAACATCGAGCTGGGTGCCAAGCTCGACAGTGCGAGCGGCAACTTCACCACCCGCCTCGCGCTGTTCCACAGCACCAAGTACAACGAGCGCAACCGCGACGCGGAATCGGTCAACGCCTGCAACTACGTGCTGTCCGGCAAGCGCCACGCGGCCGGCGTGGAGGTCGACCTGGCGGGGAGGCTGACGCCCGGCTGGGAGGTGTACGGCTCCTACGCCTTCATTCCTGAAGCCGAGATCGACGCCTCCTCGGGCGCCGCGGGTACGGAGGCAGTGGGTTCCCGCCCCGGCCTCACGCCCCGCCACACCGGCACGCTGTGGACCACCTACCAGCTCGACACGAACTGGCGCATCGGCGGCGGCCTCAACGTGCGCAGCAGCGACCGCCCCGTGGGCCTGGCCGCAGGTTCGCAAATCGTCGCGCCCAAGTACGTGACCGGCGACCTCATGGCCGAGTACACGCGCGGCGACATCAGCTACAAGCTGTACATCGCGAACGTGACCGACGAGTACTACGCCGACTACCTCTATCGCGGCCATTACATCCCCGGCAAGCCGCGCTCGGTCCAGGTCACGGCTGTCTACCGGTTCTACTGATGCGTGCTGGCACTAGTATCGACCGGCGGCGCTTCGTCGCCGCCCTGGCGGGAGCCTTGGCGCCCGCCGTGTGGGCCGCACCCGCCGACACCCTGCGGGTGGGCGCGGCTTGGCGCGCGGCGGCCGGCGACCGCACGCAGTACGTCGGTGCGCTCGCCATCGACTGGGCGCGTCGCGAGGTGTCGGTGCGCTACGCGGTGCCGCTGCCCGGTCGCGCCCATGGCCTGATGGCCGAGCCGGGCGGCGGCCTGCTGGTCGTCGCCATGCGTCCTGGTGCCTGGCTATGGCGGGTCGATGGTGACGGGCAGGTGGCCCGCCGCCTGACGCTCGACGACGAACCGGGCGGCCGCCGGCTGGCGGGCCACGTGCTGGAGAGCGCCGATGGTCGCTGGCTCTACACGACCGAAACCGACTCGGCGCAAGACGGCTGGATCGGCGTGCGCGACCGGCGCAGCCTGCGCAAGGTGGCCGAGTGGCCGACGCACGGCGTCGATCCGCACCAACTCGTGCTTGACCGCGAGGGCCGGCTCATCGTCGCCAACGGCGGCATCCTGCGCACGCCGGAGGGCCGCAAGCGCGACCTCGACCGCATGTCGCCCTCGCTGGTGCAGCTCGACGCGCGCAGCGGCGCC